>CAZVUZ010000035.1:8798-23782 GCA_964630485.1 uncultured Ignavibacteriales bacterium | reverse complement strand
CTGAAAACCCGCGCCAACAGGCGAGTTATACCTTGACGTATGTCCCATTAATTGCTATCTTAGGATAAGGTAATCCGGGGTGTGGCGCATCCGATAACGAGGATCTTCCAGGCTCCGATATGGCAGTTGCGGTCCGCGGTGGGTCCGGCTGTCAAAAGCAGGACGAATCAGGTAATTTGGCAGGGGAATAGTGTATGGACGATTGTTCAAGTCGTTTTCATTTACTGCCTCGATGTTTCTTCAGTAAATATTTCACCACTAGCATTGCTATATCCATAAAAATATCATTCCCGACTTCATTTCCCATGCGGCCAAGAGTGGGTGAGTCGGGTGTCGATTTTAGTCAATCTACAAGGGCAGGGTTATGAGAATCTCCAGGATTTGTTTGTTATGTTGTATCTTCGCCGTACTGGCGTTAACACCGTGGGCCTTTGTCGTGGGAGCCGATTCGCCCGACGACGGCACGGAGACCTATTACGATCCGTGGGACAATAATCCGCCGGGACCGCCGCCGAATTACAACCTGATCGACTCAGGCTATTTCCATGGTGTACCGGTCCTTCCCGAGCCATTGGAAAACAATGTCGGCGGGTATTATATCTACAATGATACCGCCCAGGGCAAGTGGTTCATTGCTAATCATCTATTCACGCGCGGCGAGTCCCTCGAGCAGTTCCACGGGTCGATACTCGTCATTATGGATCAGCCGCCCTCAGTGAACGTGAACCTCTGGTCCATGGGTTTTGAGCTTTCTGACGATTTGATACAGAACGATCGCTGGGGCTGGGTCAAGTGGCCCGATTCAATAGCTGAGAACCTCTATGAAATCTGGTGGGACCATACCATCGACTATGCCAAGCCCAACGATATCGGCGATTTTCGAGACAGCATGGCGGTTATTGTCTCAGGCTGTGCGGTCGATTTCAATCTGTGGGCTTCCGGCCCCAGCCAAGGTGTGCACTTTGACGAGGACGTCGTTTTCCTCGGTGACGACATGACGCCTCTCTCGGATGTTCCTGGTTTCACCGACACCTATCCCGGTATCAGCGATCAGTACCAGGTAAATCATCCTACCACGGATCCCAACACCAGCCGATTTACAGCCAAAGTGCTTCCCGGCGCCTCCTACAACAAGGACGGCATAATTGAGGCCGGGAAATGTACCTATGCAGATCGTTATGCCGGAAGCTGGGCCTATGAGGGCAACGGTATTCAGTTTTCGACGATTTTCTGCCCGCCAAACATGAATCCAAATTTCGTAAACGAGACTTCGGTTAAAGCACTCTCGGTTTGCGGCGGCGAAATGGTTATTGACACAATCGTAGCCACTGATCCCGATTCCGATGACATTTTGACAGTCAGCCAGCTCTCGGGTCCCGGCACCCTTACCAGTACGCCATCGACGACCCCCGTGACCGGTATCTACGAGCTCATGCCTGCGGCGCGCGGAACCTACTGGGTTGAGTTTGAGGTAACTGACGGACAGGGTGAGTACGACACGCTGACAATTGGGTATGAAATCACTATCAGTAGCGATCCGATCGTCGCGTTGCCCGATGACACCACTTACTTTTTCTGCAACTCGAACGAGATATGTCTGCCGGTCGATATTATCGACCCTGACTGTGATATCGTCTCTATCAATACTAATCTTGGCACCTATTCCGGCACCCTGGCAAACTTCGATCAGGTTGATCGCCTGAACGATCTGGGTGGCACGGTGACGCAGATCGGCGGCGGTGCGCCCGGTACGATCCTGTACACGGCTGCCGATTTCGTCCCGCCGGTCAACTCCCAGTCGGGTGTTGCGGTTACCCTTCCGAATTTCATATTCGCTGATCACGTGATTGACTACGGTGTATTCCCTACCGGTATCGAAGCCGGCAACTCACCGGATTATATCCTCAATGCGCCGACCGACCTAACCTTCACGGCGCCCGGCGTAGGCGGCCCCGACGGCGGTCCCGGTGACGGTTCGGTTGCGTTCGCCTCCGGCGATCACTGCATTGTAGGATTCGGTCAGCAGGTGACCAGTTGCAACGGCGCCAATGCCGACCTGGTGGTGTTTACCAATACCAACGGCGGCGGCACGGCCGATATAGATTTGAAGCTTAACGGCACCACCGTCTACGGCATGACCCGCGTCGTGCCGGGCGGCTCGGCATCCTCCGGTATCGGCGGCGTTACCTTCGATTTGCCGGACGGTATCATCTTTAACGAAATAGCTATCAACTGCCTTTCCGGCACGCTTGAGATAGACGCCGTGGCGGTCCGGACGGCGCCCTCATCGACCACCGCCGATATCTGCTTCGAGGCTGACACCGCCGGTGTGTATGATGTTACCGTTACCGCCGAGGACGGTTGCGGCAATGTGGGTAGTGACAATGTACTGGTGACGGTAATTATGAACCGTCCGCCGGTGGTTGATGCCGGGGACGACTTTGGCGTCTTTGTCTGCGATTATGAAGAAATCTGCTTCGATGTCAGCTATACCGATCTCGACGGCAACCTTTCCCTGATCGAATTGTTTTCCGGCCCGGGAACGCTCGCCCTTAACCAGATATGCTTCACGCCGACGATGCCGGGTGCTTACACGTTTGTAATGCACGCCATGGACGCATGCGGTCTTGAAGATTATGACACCGTGGTAGTGTCGGTAACCGAGAATAATCCACCCGTGGCCGACAACCCGCCGCCGGTGACGTCGTATCTCTGTGAAGCCACCGAGCTGTGCCATGAGTTCACCGGCACCGATCCAGACGGAGGGACACTTACCTGGTCGCACCTGGCCGGGGTGGGTACGGTCACGCCCGCGGGTCAATTCTGTTTTACCCCCACCGTTTCCGGTACCTATGCGGCGGCCGTGGTGGTCTCCGACTCATGCGGAGCAATTGACACCGCTTCCATCCAGTACAGTCTTATCATAAATACGCCGCCGGTGGCCACCGATCCGAGCGGACCGATTGATGTCTTCCAATGTGTACCGGCTGAGGTATGCTATCAGTTTGATGCTGCCGATGCAGAGGGGGGCACATTGACCTGGACGCTGGTCTCCGGTGAGGGTTCGGTGGATGCCTCCGGCCAGTGGTGTTTCACGCCCTCTGTCGCCGGATCCTACGCGGCGACGGTCGCCGTGAGCGACTCCTGCGGCCTGGCCGACACGACCGGCCTCAGTTACAATATGTCTCTCAATGGTTCTCCCGAGATCGCTTTCGGCAATGACAGCATCCTGGTGCTGTGCGAGTCTACGGAGATCTGTATGTCTTATGAGGTCACGGACCCCGACGGTTCGAGCGGGCTCGTGGAAGATATGCAATCCGGCTTCGGGACCATTGACACCGCCAACAACACGGTGTGTTTCTCACCGACGATTGACGGCGACTACGAGTTTATCGTAAGTGTCGTCGATTCATGCGGAGTCGCCGACGAGGACACGGTCGTCGTGCAGGTGACGTTCGGCGCCTTCGCTGCTATCGATTGCCCCGCGGGGCCCATCGACGTTAGTCTCTGCTCGGTGGACAGTGTCTGCCAGTCGCTGAATATAACCCCGTCAACGGCTTCGGTGACAGTATCTCACGGTGTTTACGACAACGGCCAACTCTGTTTCCTGGCCGATACCTCGGGCACCTACCTGATAACGGTTATTGCCGGCGAGACCTGCGGCGCCGACACCTGCCAGTTGACTTTCAATGTTGAAATTGGCCAGGCGGCCCAGATTGACTGCCCCGACCCGATAAGTAAATTCATCTGTGAAGCCGGGACAGTCTGTGTTCCGGTGGGCGTCTATGGCTCCGGCGCGGTAGTGACTGTAGCTCCGATAGGCTCTTATGCCTCGGGTAATCTTTGTTTCACCGCCGACACGGCCGGACATTACGAAATAGAGGTCGTCGCTTCTACCAATTGTGGTACCGATACCTGTTTGGTAGTCGCCGATATAGCCATCAACAGCGCGCCAGTGGCAACCGATCCGGCCACTCCGGTGGATACTTTCCTGTGTGCATCGGGACAGATGTGCTATCAGTTTGCCGCAACGGACGCTGACGGCGGCTCAATGACATGGAGCCGGCTCTCGGGCGACGGCACGGTTACCAGCGCCGGCCTCTGGTGTTTCACCGGCAGCAGTGGCACCAAGTCCGTAACGGTGGCCGTGACCGATTCCTGCGGCGCGGCGGATACCACCAGCTTGACCTATAACCTGAGTCTCAATACGGTGCCGGTGGTCGATCTGGGCGCTGATGCCACCCGTTTCGTCTGCATCGTCGGAATGGTGTGTCAGCCGTATACGATAACCGATCCCGACGGCAATGTCGTCTCGGTTGAGTTGCTTTACGGCAACGGTACGCTGGACACGGTCACGAACGATGTCTGTTTCGTGCCGACGGTCGAAGGCGTTTACACGTTCATCCTCAAGGCGACCGATGCCTGCGGGGCGGAGGATGTCGACACTATCAATGTAACGATAGATCTCAATGATGCCCCGCTTGTGAATGCGGGTACCGACCAGACGCTGTTCCAGTGCGCCAATGACGAGATTTGCTGGTCGGTGAGTGCCGCCGATCCCGATGGTAACCTTACCGCCGTTGAATTGGTGGAGGGTCCCGGTGTCTACAATGGCTCGAATATCTGTTTCACGCCGACTGGCACTTATAACTACGAGTTTGTCCTGAAGGGTACCGATGACTGCGGTGCAGAGGCATTCGACACGGTGGCGGTATACTATACGCTCAACACTGCGCCGGTGGCCGATGCCGGTATTGACCAGACGGTGTTCCAGTGCACGCCGACCGAAATTTGCCTGCCGGCTTCCTGCAGTGATGTCGATGGCAACCTGAGCAGTTGCGCCCTGGTCGAGGGACCCGGATCGTATGATGGCAGCAATGTCTGCTTCACTCCCGGGGCGAGCGGCGCGTATTCGTTCATCATCCAGGCCATGGATGCCTGTGGTGCGATTGACACAGATACCGTTGAGGTCAGCGTAACCGTCAACTCGGCGCCGGTTTGTAACGTTCCCGGTGACACCCTGATTTTCCAGTGCGCCGCCGAAGAGGTTAGCCTTCCGGCTTTCGCGACCGATGATGACGGCAACCTGAAATTCTGTCAGATTACGTCCGGTCCCGGTTCCCTTGTGGGAGGCAACTGGTGCTACACGCCGGTTTCGGATCAAGCGGTAACGGTTACAATGCTGTGCGAGGACTCATGCGGCGCGCAGTGCGAGTCGAGCTTTACCGTTGAGTTCGATATCAACGCCGTGCCGACAATAGCCTTCGGCAACGATACTACCGTTTCCCTTTGCGGCACGGCACCGATTTGCATCCCATATGTAGCCGATGATGCCGACGATCCACGCCCCACAACCGTAACCCTGGTCAGTGGTTCGGGAACACTTGATGAAGCCAGCTCGAGAGTCTGCTTCACGCCCGCGGCCTCCGGTACGGAGATGTTTGTTGTCCGCATCGAGGACGAGTGCGGCGCTTTCGAGGAAGACACGGTAGTTGTCACCATCGCGTTGAATACACCGCCGGTAGCCGAGGTGGGTGCTGATCAACAGATCTTCCTTTGCGACTCGGGTATAACATATTGCTGGCCGGCTTCCTGCTCAGACATCGATGGTAATCTTACGGACTGCATTTTCAACGGGCCGGGTCTGTATGACGGCTCAAGCATCTGTATCAACCCTACCGCCTCCGGTAATCTTCTGTTTACTCTCAGGGCCATCGATGGTTGCGGGGAAGAAGATATCGACAGTGTTTCTATCGATGTCGCCATCAACACCGCCCCGATCGCCACTCTCGGCAACGATACATCGCTCTTCCTGTGCGCTCCCCAGCCGGTTTGTCTGACCTACGACGTCAGTGATCAAGAGGGCCTGGAAGGTCTCACCGAGGCTATGATTTCCGGTTATGGCAATATTGACACGGTCGCCAACCAGGTCTGCTTCACGCCGACCTCGGCCGGGGTTTACGAGTTTATCGTCGGTGTCACCGATTCCTGCGGCGCTACAGGTGTCGACACGGCGGCAGTCACCATTACCTGGGGTGACTTCGCGCAGATTGATTGCCCTGCAGGCGCTTTCGAGCGCTTCCTCTGCGGCGCCGACTCGATTGTTCAGATGATCGGTGTCTCGCCGACCGGAACGTCGGTCAGTGCTTCTTACGGTCTGTATGACGACGGGGCCCTCAGGTTCCTTGCGGATACCTCTGGTACCTACGTGATTACGATGATAGCCGACGCCTCGTGCGGCTCGGACACCTGCGTCGTCACTTTCAACGTCACCTTCAACTCGGCGCCTCTGGCTAATGCCGGCGGCGACCAGTCTCTGTCCCAGTGCGCACCGACCGAGGTATGCTGGCCGGCGTCGTGTAGTGATGTCGACGGCAACCTGACGGGTTGTGTGCTGACCTCCGGGACGGGAAGCTACAACGGCTCCCAGATTTGCTTCACGCCAACCGCGAGCGACAGCTACGAATTTATCCTGACGGCTACCGACGAATGCGGCGCTGCCGATATCGACACGGTAGTGGTTGACATTTCGCTGAATGCGCCGCCGACGATAACGGCCCAGGCGGATACTTCGCTGTTCCTGTGCGGTGCTCAGGAGGTTTGCGTGAGTTATGTGCCGGGCGATCCGGACGGTTTGAGTGGAGTCGTGGAAACGATGATCTCCGGTTTTGGTGCGATTAACTCCGCCGCCGATGTGGTATGCTTCACGCCCACTACTGCCGGGACCTACGAAATCATAGTCGGCGTCGAGGATCCCTGCGGCGAGACCGCCGAAGACACCGTGATCGTAACCGTCGATTTCGGCGTGGTAGCCCAGATCGATTGTCCCGAGGAACCGATTGATGTCTTCCTCTGTGAGGCTGATAATGTGTGCCGAGCCCTGAATGTCACGCCCGCCTCGGCGACGGTGACGGTGAGCGGCGGCACGTATGCGAACGGTGAACTCTGCTTCGCGGCCGACACAGCCGGAACATACAATATTACCGTCATAGCTTCGGAGTCCTGCGGGGCCGACACCTGCAACCTGACTTTCAATGTTGATATTGGCGAAGCCGCCCAGATTGACTGTCCCGCACCGCAGAATATGTTCATCTGCGAGGTGGGAACGGTTTGTGTCCCCGTCGGGGTCTACGGTTCGGGCGCTGTCGTGACGGTCAGTCCGATCGGCAGTTTCGGTTCGGGCAACCTCTGCTTCGCGGCGGACACCAGCGGTCATTATGAAATCGAGATTATTGCCGCCACCGATTGCGGGACCGATACCTGCCTGGTGGAGGCTGACATAATCATTAACACTGTTCCCGTCGCGACTGATCCGGTTGGTCCGGTCGACACGTTCATGTGCTCTCCTGCCGAGGTATGCTACCAGTTCGCGGCGAACGATGTTGATGGCGGTTCGCTGGCCTGGAATCGAGTTTCCGGCGACGGCAGTGTCACATCCGGCGGTCTCTGGTGCTTCAATTCCGGCGGCCGGGTTACCAAAACCGTAATGGTTGAGGTGAGCGACTCCTGTGGGGCCGCGGACACAGCGACCCTTACCTATAACATCACCCACAATTCGGCGCCGGTGGTGACGCTCGGCAGTGACACTACCGTGTTTATCTGCGATGGCGGTTCTTACTGCTTCGGTTATACCGTGGCCGATACCGATGACAATGTGACTTCGGAGCAGCTTGTGAGCGGCCCCGGTACGATCGACACCGGAATTGATGAGGTGTGTTTCACGCCCGGCGCGAGCGGCTCGTACCAGTTCGTCGTCAGCGCCGTTGATGCCTGCGGCGCTCTCGGGGTGGACACGGTCAATGTCACCGTTGAAATCGGTGAAGCCGTGACCGTCACCTGTCCGAATGATACGACGATGTTCCTTTGTGCGCCGCAGGAAATCTGCCGGCCGGTGGGAGTGTCGCTGTCTACGGCCACGGTGACCATCGACCCAATCGGGCTTTACTCTGGCGGAGAGGTGTGCTTCCTGGCCGACACCTCCGGACTCTACACCTTTACGGTGACGGCCGAATCCGACTGCGGATCCGACAACTGCTCCTTCAGTGTCGAGGTAACCATGAACACGCCGCCGGTTGCCGACGAGCCGGTATCGCCGGTTGACACCTTCATGTGTGCCTCATGTGAACTTACCTACCAGTTCTCGGCCAACGACATCGACGGCGGCGGCCTTACCTGGAGTCGCCTCTCGGGCAACGGTACGGTCGACGCTTCGGGCCTGTGGACCTTCACCGCTTCGGCGGCCGGTCAGTACGAGGTATGTGCGGTTGTGACCGATGACTGCAACGCTTCGGATACGGTCTGCCTGACATACAACGTAACTTTCAACGGTCCGCCGGATATTGCTTTCACGCGCGACAACGAGGTTTTCCTTTGCGGTAGCGAGGAAATATGCCTCAACTACACCGTGACCGACCCAGACGACAATCTGACGCTGGAACAGCTCGTGTCGGGTGCCGGAGTAATGGACACCGCGGCCAACACGCTTTGTTTCCTGCCGGATACGGCCGGGGTATACAATTTTGTTATCGAGGCGGTGGACGCTTGTGGCGCCGACGACAGGGACAGCATTACCGTTACGGTCGCCCTGAATCGCCCGCCGGTTGCCGATGCCGGCCCCGATCGCACCGTGTTCCAGTGCAGCCCGACCCAGGTTTGCTGGCCGGCGTCGGTCACGGATCCCGATGATAATCTTGACAGCGCCTACGTTGTGGGCGGTGTCGCGGTATACGATGGCGGCGAGATCTGTCTGACACCCGATACGGCCGGCTTGTATACGGTCATCCTGAGAGCCGTGGACGAGTGTGGAGAGTCTGACATCGATACCACCATGGTCGAAATCGGCCTCAATACCGCGCCGGTTTGCTATGTTCCTGAGGACACTTCGTTCTTCCAGTGTTACCCAACGCAGGTGATCCTCCCGGTAAGCGCCACAGATGCAGACAATAATTTCGATCACTGTGAGATTATCACGGGTCCGGGATCTATTGTCGACGGCCAGTGGATATTCACACCGACCGCGGACCAAACGGTAACGGTCAGTGTGATGTGCATTGACGACTGTGGCGCTTTCTGCGAGGATTCATTCACCGTCAGTTTCGATATAAACAGCCCGCCGACGGCCGACGCCGGCGCCGACACCACCTATTTCCTGTGCGGCCCGAGCACCGTGTGCTGGCCGGTGGAGACGGTCGATCCCGACGACAACCTGGTCAATGTCGAATTGCTTTCCGGCAGCGGCTCCTATGATCCTGGCTCGGGTGAAATTTGCTTCAACGTCCCGGAAGAAGAGAGAAGCTATCTCTTCGTGATAAAGGCGACCGATGACTGCGCCGCTGCGGACTATGACACCGTGGTCGTGGGCTTCGAGTTCAACGCCCCGCCGACCCTGGGCCTGCCGCCGGACTTCATCGCCTATCTCGACGAAATCGGAGAAGTCTGTTTCGACGTTGATCCCGATGACGAGGACGGTAACCTGGGTGGCGTCGCGGTAGCGCCTTTTGGAACCTACAACTCTCTCCTGAACCAGATTTGCTTCATGGCTGATTCTTCCGGCACCTATTGCATGGAGGTTTCCGCCAGTGACGCCTGCGGCGCGAGCGCTTCGGATTCAATATGCATCCAGGTGGTCATTGATGAGTGCATCCACGTACAGCTTGAGAAGACTCACAATGCCATCCAGGGACAGTCCGAGACGGTATCGGTTTTCCTCAACGGCTCCGGTAAGGAACTCGGCGGCTTCGAACTGCTGGTGGCCTACGACGCCTCGGCGCTCACGCTGCAGAACGTGGTTCCCGGAGCTATCTTCGAGAACTGTGGCTGGGAATACCTGCAGTTCCGCTTCGGTCCTGACGGTAACTGCGGCAGCGCCTGTCCGTCGGGTATGCTCAAGATCGTCGGCCTGGCAGAAACCAATAACGGCGCCAATCACCCGGGATGCTTCCTCGAGGGTTCTATAGGCTCGCTGGTTGACCTGGATTTCCTGGTCTCCAACGACCGTACCCTGGAATGTCAGTATGTCCCGATCGAGTTCTTCTGGTACGATTGTAGCGATAATGCCTTCTCCGGCCGCTGGGGCGATACCCTGTGGGTCTCGCGCAAGGTTTACACTTTCGAGCATGAGAACATCGCCGACAACAGCTACGGTTTCCCGGGTTACTTCGGCGCGCCTGATCAGTGTCTGATCGGCGGCGGTCCGGACAAGCCGTCGGCCATTCGCTGTGTCGACTTCACCAACGGCGGCATTGACATCATCTGCGCCGATTCCATCGACGCTCGCGGCGATGTCAACCTCAACGGTGTAGCCTACGAGGTCGCCGATGCGGTTGTGTTCAGCAACTACTTCGTGATGGGTATCAGCGCTTTCAACGTCAACGTCGACGGCCAGACGGCGGCGACCGATGTCAATGCCGATGGGCTGACGTTGTCGGCCGCGGATCTGGTTTTCCTGATCCGCGTCGTGGTGGGCGATACACCGCCGATGCCGAAGCTCAGCCCGAACCGTCCTGCCAAGGCCGGGTTTGCCCTGCAGGGCGAGGTGCTGTCAATCACCGAGGCATCCTATCGTATCGGTGCCATCAGCATGACGCTGGAGGGGAAGGCGGAGCCGGTGCTTCACGAGAATGCAGCCGGGATGCAATTGCGGTATCACTTTGACGGAGTAAATACCAGGGTACTGGTTTACAATATGAATGGTACGGCCTTCCTCGAAACCGGTCCGGTGCTTATGATTGGCGGCGCCACCGGTATTGAATCGATTGAGGTCGGCAGTTTTGACGGGTTTGTGATGGCCAGCGGTGTGGACAATCTTCCGGATCACTTCCACCTGGCACAGAACTACCCGAACCCGTTCAACCCGACGACGACCTTCGAGTTCGCCCTGCCGGTAGCCTCCGATTGGGAACTGGTCGTTTACAATATTCTGGGTCAACGGGTACAGCGCTGGAACGGCAAGGACGGCGCTGGTTTCGTAAAAATCCACTGGGATGCCTCGGCACACTCTTCAGGCGTTTATTTCTATCGTCTGAGGGCTGGAGAATTCAGCGCCACCAAGAAAATGGTAATGCTGAAGTAACTCAATCAGTGGGCAGAGAGGTGAAAGCGCGGGCTAGCACCGCAGCTTTCTGTGAGGCTCGGAACCCTGTCTTAACGGACGGGGTTCCGTGTTTTTGGCTCCGGGGAAAAATGGCTAAACCTTGGGATCCTGTCCCTCGGGGCTGAGGTCAACGACGGTTGCTCCCCAGCTGCCGCCGGAACCGCCTTCATGGTTGAAACGAATTACCCTCGGATGGTTCGCCAGCAACTTGTGGACGATTCGCCGCTTGACCCCGATACCTTTGCCGTGGACAATCCGCAGGGCGTAGATACCCTTCTCCAGACAGGTGCGAATATACTCAGTCACAACCTCGCCGGTGTCCTCGGGAGAGAACAGGTGCAGGTCGAGGGTGCCGTCAACAGGGTATTCCATCGGGCGGTCATTGTCATCGCGCATAAGGCGCCTTCCGTTCCCGGGCGTTCAATATCTATTGGGTATTATAATACCGACGAGGTGTCGGGAGAAGCCTGATTCCGCGGCGTCGTTGATTCTCCGGCCGCGGGCTCGCGGGTGTCGGTGTGTCGGGGGATGGCCAGAGTGAAGGTGGTTCCGACACCCACAGTTGATTTAACCCTCAGATTGCCGCCATGAGCCGACGCGACGTTCTGGCATATGGACAGGCCGATGCCTCGACCGTTGCCATGCTGAGTTCCCCAGACCCCCTTGGTGGAATAGAACGGCTCGAAGATCCGGGGGAGGTCCCTTTCTTCAATGCCGCGACCGTTGTCAGATATCCTTATGAAAACTTCCGAATCATCGGCCATAAGGCTGGCGGTGATGATGCCGCCGGGAGCGACGGCGTCACGAGCATTTATCAGGAGGTTCAGTACGACCTGATGAATCTCCGAGGCGGACATGCGCACCGGCGGTACATCATCCAGCTCACATACCAACTCTACGGAGTTCACGCAGATTTCCCTGCGGGCGAGTTTTATGGTACGCTCGATTACCGGCTTGATATCCTGAATGTTAAAGGTGTTCTGCCGCGCCCTGGAAAAGGTCAGAAGGGCGCCGGCTATATCGTCTGATCTTTCGCTGATACGGATAATGTCCTTCAGTGCGCCGCGGGAAATATCGAGGCCGTCGTCAGCGTCAATTTCCCCGAGGGCAAAAGAGGCGTTACCCATAATCCCCGCGAGGTGATTTCTGAATTCGTGAGCCACACCCGCGGCGAGGGTGCCGATGGCCGACATCTTGTCGGCTTCGACAAGGCGCTGTTGGGCCTGTATCTCCACTGAGACGTCCTCGCCAACGGAAAGGTAGAACATGGGTGTCCCGCGCTCACCGAGGATCGAAGAGATCTTCTTGCGCTCCCAGTACAACTCGCCGTTCTTGCGCCGATTTTGTATGATGCCGCTCCAGGGCTTCCCGGCCAATACCGTTGCCCATAATTCCTCGTGGAAGGCGGCGCTGTGGCGGTCCGATCGCAGAAGTTCCGGCGTATGTCCGAGAACCTCTTCAAAAGCATAGCCGGTGGTTTCGGTAAACTGCGGGTTGGCATATATTATCCGACCCTCGAGGTCGGTTATGAAAATAAGGTTTGGTGATTGCTCAACAGCGGCCGAGAGTTTCTTCAGCTCCTTGAGCGACAGGATACGGTCGGTGACCTCCAGGAAATGTATCACCACGGTCCGTCTGCGATCATGCTCGACGACCCTGACATAGGTGTCCACCCACCGGAACTGGCCCGATGCTATCATGGTGCGGACGGTAAGCCGCTCCGTCCTGCGGCCACTGCCGTCCTCTATTGGAGAGCGAACCTTTTGCAGGATTCGCGGACGGTCATCCGGGTGAACCAGCTCAATGATATCACCGGTGTCGGCGCCGATCAACTTGTCCGCCGGCTGGTCCAGGATGCGGCAGGCTTCATTGTTTGCGTATCGAACTCGATCTTTGACGAATGTCAGCAGTCCCACCGGCGCCAGTTCGGAGATTGAAAGATGGTATCGTATCCTCTCCCGCAGGAACGCCAATTCTTCCTCATTCTGATCCAGCGAGGAGCGGAGATTGCGGCCGTGGCGATGGTACAGGACTACTGCCGCCAGTAACAACAGGGCCACCAGCCAGAGCAATGGGCTGACCGGGACGGCATCAAGTCTCGTGACCAGGCGTTCGAGCCGCGTGAATACGCCAAAGAACGTGCCCGCCGACCAGACCGCAAGGGTCAGGGTGAGGGTGAGGATCGTCAGGATTGTCCGCCGGTGAGTTCCCGGAGTATGTTCGGGCTTCGCAATATGGCGCTTCATATCTCGGATTGTGGGCCGCCGGCGGTCCCTCTTTCCTGGTAGGGCGTTTCGATCAAGTTATTCCCCGGCCAATGAAGGGATTTATCCCGTCAGAGGCTTCACAATGGGTATCGGCAGTTTTCGGCCTTGATTGTAGGCCTATTGCGACTTGTGGCGATGGTTAAGGGGGGCAGTGGCATCAAAAAAAGGCCGGCTACGTAATGGACATAGCCGGCCAAAAATCTCGTGGGTCCAGTCCGTCAGGAACTGCTGTCGTTTTCCTCCGAGGCGGACTCATGACTGGCATCGGTCTCACCTTCCTCTTCGTCATGGATTCGACCCTGCTGTTTCATCTGCAGGAACCAGAGGGGGTGGTGGTGTTCCGCCCAGATCCTTGTAACGTAGCCGTCGACGAGCACCCGCCAGGTTCCCGGGTTGGCAATCGTACCCAGGTAAGCATGGGACAGGACGCCGGCTATCATGATAAACCCGAAGAGGTTGTGGATGGTCGAGATGATGCATATCACTGACAGAGGGAAGGAATTCTTGAAAATAAGAATGACGCCGGTGACCGACATGATCAATCCGAAAATTGCCGTGTACCAGTAAAACATCTTCTGCCCGGCATTGAACCGTCCCGCCGGAACCTCGCCTTTGTACCCGAGGTAACCACCGATTCTCTTGACCCACTCCTTATCATACGTCGAAAAGAGGGCATCTTTGAACCATACAGCTATGCCGATAACGGTGGTTATTATAAATACGATGCCGGCAATAATGTGTGTCCAGAGCATTTGGTGCGGCGAGCGGAAAAACAGCTCCTGCCAGCTGCTCCAGGCAAAGGCGATTATCAAACCTGTGCCGGTCAGCAAAAGGAAAGAGATCAAACGGAAAAGGTGAAGACCCCGTTCGCCCAGGCTGAATCTCTTAACCTCGCCGCTGTAGGGGACAAAAGGCAGATGCTTGGGGCCGTAGCTATGATAATGCACGGTCACAAGGAACACGACCAGGATAATGCCCACGCTCACGATGGGGCTGAGGATTTCCTGGTGGAATGAGTTTATCGCGAATGAGACCGGGTTGCAGCCATAGTAGCGCCCGTTTGAAACCGTTTCCGGCTGACCGTCGGCCGCGTAAAGATCAACAACGCGCTGTCCCTTGAAGAAATGGACATGGCGGTCATGGCAGTCCAGGCAGCCGCCCTCGCCGAGAGCAAGGCGGGCCGGGGCGACATTGTGGTTAATTGAGAAGTTCACGCTGGACTCGATTTCTCGATCCATAACGGCCACCTGTCCGTTCTCGTTCAGGTGATAGGCCTTGTTGCCCTTTATCAGGACAGGGTGGATCTCGGTGAAGCGATCATTCCCCTGCAAAGTCTCGGAAAACGCCTTCAGGCCGGCGAGGATCTCCTCATCGCGATTGACCTCGGGAACGCCATCACCGTTGTCGTCGGTAACGCTCTCCGAGAACAATTCCCAGCCGATTTTGTGTTCCTTCAGGAACAGGGGGTGGATAATGCTGTCGGCATCCATATTGGCCCACCAGATTCCCTGAACGCTGTTAATCGGGTTGATAACGCCGTCGTCATGTCGCTCATACGATGGGTACCAGATATGGTTTTCGCCAAAGCCATCTGATTCGATCGGATTGGTCTCGAAAACCTGCAT
>CAZVUZ010000035.1:0-8698 GCA_964630485.1 uncultured Ignavibacteriales bacterium | reverse complement strand
TCGGGACCGGCCGGATGACAGGCGGTACAGCTGATACCCTGTTGATTGTGCACGTCGGGATTGAAAATGTCGTTCCATGAAAACCCGCGTTTACGCACATCCGCAGACCCGTGACAGAAAACGCAGTTGTCCGAGGGTGGCGGCCAGGACATGTGAAGGGTGATGGTCCCGTCATCATTGAAAAAGCGCCGGTTGTATTTCACCGTTGGCTCGTCGCCGTTCTTAACCGAACCTTCGACGAAGCCGATGCGCGTACCGGCCAACGAGGCCCAGCGATAGTTGCCCTTGCGAAGCTGAGCCACGCGTTCGTCAAAATTGTAACCTTCGAAATGGCACACGAAGCAGTCGGCCTCGACAACGCCGCTTTTATCCCAGTGACTCTTATAGTAGTCGCCGTCAAGCTCGTCCCGAAGCTCCGGGTTCTCTTCGAGGTACTCATCGTAGCGGTTTCCCTCGCGGTCGTATTCGAGGCCGCCGCCGCCGGGGTGACAGGCGCCGCAGGGAGGATCACCGGGGCGAGTGTTGGAGAAACCGACGAAATCGTAGACAGTCAGGTCAATCTCGTCGGGGCTTTCATTCGCCTTCTTCGCCAGTTGCCGGAAGGCATAGGGATACCATTTGCCCATGAATCCGTCGGACAAATTCCAGGGCTCGCCGGTCTCGGAGCCGAAATCGTCGGAGATCACATCCCAACCCATCTGGAAGTGATAACCGGAAGTGATTTCCTCATAATCGTGGCACATGCCACAGGTCATGGCGGTGCTTATCGGCTTGTCTTCGTTCTCGCCGTTGATGGGATCGATTATCTCGCCTTCACGATCCAGCAGATTGATGGCCGGGTGCTGCGCCTTCACGGTTCCGGCCGTTGTACACAGCAGACAGAGCAGACCTGCAAAAATGCACAAATGCCTGGTATGCATACTCATAAGAACCCCTTTTTTATCCTGGCCCGAGCCCGGACGCTGTCACCGTTAAAAATCCGGATATTCGCATAAATGTATTATAAATGGATATATGTAGTCCATTCAATCCCGTTTTGCCGGTGACATCCTCAGTCAAAGCCGATGTTGTATTGACACTTATGTTACGTAAAAAAGCGTGAGCGTTGTTGAGTGTCAACGGCTAAAGTGAAGATTTTCACAAAATTCTCTTGTCTGGGGCCGTATATTTTGCAAATTTAGAGTAATCATGGAAATGTTGAAAGGGTTGAAAACAAAAGTGCTGTCAACGTACAGCCAACTCTCGGACCGACCGCAGCCGGTGTTCCCGGCGATAGTCGCACGGTTATTCTGCCTGGTGTTGGCGGTCCTGCTCGTATCCGCCGGGCCGGCGCCACGTGCCCAGGATGTCGACGACTGCCTGACCTGCCATGAGGATCCGGATCTCACGACGGAACGTGACGGCTTCGAGGTATCCCTGTTTCTGGATATCGATAAATATCACTCCTCGGTTCACGGCGATATGGATTGTATCGATTGCCACCAGGATCTGATCGATGTCGAGTTTCCGCATGAGGAGGACCTCGAGCCGGTTGACTGCTCGTTTTGCCACGAGGACGTATCCGACATCTACATGGCCAGTATGCACGGCCAGTTGGTGGAACAGGGGGAGAAGCTCGCTCCGCAATGCTGGGATTGTCACGGCGCTCACGATATTGTTGGCCCCGACCATCCCGACTCGCGAGTGACCAAGTTCAATATCCCTTTCATGTGCGGCAGTTGCCATAAGGAAGGCACCGCGGTTACCCGCAAGTACGATATCCCGGAAGACAGCATCCTGGCCCACTATTCCCAGAGTATTCACGGAGTTGGCCTTTATAAGCAGGGCCTGGTGGTGACGGCCGTGTGCATCGACTGTCACACTGCTCATAACGTCCGCAACCACACTGACACCCTTTCCAGCATCCATCGAAACAAGGTCGCCGGCACCTGTCAGAAATGCCACGGAAAGATCGAACAGGTGCACCGCAAAGTTATCCGCGGCGAATTGTGGGAGAAAGAACCGGACAAGGTTCCGGTGTGTGTCGATTGTCATTCGCCGCATCGCATCAGGCGGGTCCTGTATGAAGAGGGCATTGCCGATCAGCAGTGTCTCAAGTGCCACAGCAAGCCCGATCTGGCCATGGTGCGGGACGGGGAGACGGTTTCCCTGTTTGTCGATACGCTTGAAACCCATTCTTCGATCCATCGTGGCGTAACCTGCGCCCAGTGTCATACCGGGGCGACTCTCGGTCATGATCGTCCCTGCGCCACTGTCATAAATGAAGTTGATTGTTCCGTTTGCCACACCGGTGTCGTTGAGACATACCTGAGCGGCACTCATGGTCAACTGGCTCATCGGGGGGATACGGCGGCTCCGGAATGCAATGATTGCCATGGTATTCACAATGTCCGGGGTCACTTAGATACCAAATCGCCGACTTACCCAAGCAACGTCCCCGATTTATGTGCCGAGTGTCACGGCGCGGGTAAAGTGGCCTCAGATCGCGGAGACAGTGGGCATCGCGATATCGTCGAGATGTACCGCAACAGCATCCACGGTAAGGGGTTGCTGGAAAGCGGCCTGGTCGTCACGGCCATGTGTACCGACTGCCATACGCCGCACCGGCCATTGCCGGAGGAAAACCCGGAGTCATCGGTACACCGCGATAACATTGCCATGACGTGTGCCAATTGCCACAACGGTATATATGAGCAGTATGCCCAGAGTGTTCATCACCCGAATGTGTCTGAGTCGACCGATTCTCTGCCTACATGCAACGATTGCCACCACTCGCACAGCATAATCAGGGCCGACGACAAGGATTTCCGGTTGAATATCATGACCCAATGCGGCGGCTGTCACGAGGAAGTCACCGCGTCATATTTCGAGACCTTCCATGGAAAGGTCTCGAAGCTGGGCTATGAGGCGGCGGCACAGTGCTATGACTGTCACGGTTCGCATAAGATATTACCGCCCGATAATCCACATTCGATGCTGTCACGCGCGAATATCGTTGAGACCTGCGGCCAGTGTCACCCCGGTTCTCACCGGCAGTTCGCGGGATATTTGACCCATGCGACCCATCACGATCGCACCAAGTACCCTATCCTGTTCTATACTTTCTGGTTTATGACCATTCTCCTGGTGGGGACCCTGATAGTGGCCGGAACCCACACCCTGCTGTGGCTGCCGCGCTCTTTCCAGGCCATGAGAGCCCACAAGAAACTGCGGAAGACATACCGCTCGCATCTGCAGTACCGGCGGTTTAAACCGTTGCACAGTTTTCTGCACGTTTTGGTGATTATCAGTTTCCTGGGCCTGGCCCTGACCGGGATGACGCTCAAATTCTCCTATCTCGGCTGGGCGCAGTGGATCTCGGAGGCTATGGGTGGCTTTGAGTCGGCCGGGTTCATCCACCGGGTCTGTGCGATTATCACATTCTTCTACTTCTTCATGCATGTTTTCGATCTTCTGCGGACCAAGCGCCGCCAGAAGCAGTCCTGGAAGCAGGTCCTTCGCGGCTCTTCCTCCATGTTGCCCTCAAAAACAGACCTGCATGAGTTGATCGGGACCCTCAAGTGGTTCATCGGCCTGGGTAAACGACCGGAATACGGCCGCTGGACTTACTGGGAAAAATTTGACTACTTCGCGGTGTTCTGGGGCGTGGGCGTCATCGGTATGACCGGTCTCATGCTCTGGTTCCCGGAGTTTTTCACGAACTTCCTGCCGGGCTGGTTCATCAATGTCGCGACCATCGTGCATTCGGACGAGGCCTTGCTGGCGACGGCGTTCATTTTCACCGTCCACTTCTTCAACACTCACTTCCGCCCGGACAAGTTTCCCATGGACACGGTCATATTCACCGGTCGGGTTCCGGTCGAAGAGATGAAGGAAGATCGTCCTCGCGAGTACCGGGAGCTGATCGAGAGCCGCCAGTTGAAGAAGCACCTGGCCCCGCCACCGAGCCCGGCCTATGAACGCGGAATGAAGATATTCGGTACGGTGGCGTTGTTTGTGGGACTTTCCCTTATTTTGCTGATCATTTACGCCGAGATTTTCGGTTACCGATAGAGAATACCCATCAGATAGATTCGACGACGATCGCCCGCGCCCCGATATTGAGGCGCGGGTTTTTACTGCGCTATGAAAGGGGGTAAGCAGTCGGTTTCGGTCTTGGAAATGGTGGGCAGAAGAAAGCCGCGCCACCGGTAAGGTGACGCGGCCTTTAAAATGCGGTTTCGGAAGCCGGCTAGAAGTTGATTCGGAAGCCGGTGCGAATGACGTAATAGGAACCTGACTCAACGCCGTAAACATACCCTTCGTCATCGGTCAGGTCGGCATATTCACCGTCAACCGTGAAGGTGGTCGTCGAGGTCAGGCTGTATTCCAGGCCCAGGGCGAAACGCATCAAGCTGTAATCCAGGTTGGAGTAGTCATGCATTTCTTCAAAGCCAAGGTCGGAGTGGGTGAGATCCGTGCCGCCGTCGAGCTTGACAACTCGATCGGAAACATCGGGCATCACGACGTCGTCCAGCGCGGCCGTGGCCATATTCATATTGACCGAACCCAGGATGCGCAGTTTCGGTACCGGCATGATATGGGTGGTCAGATAAATGTTATGGGCCTCGGTCTTGTAGTCGACCATCGCGTATTCCGAACCATAATGGCGAGCGACAGCGATGCTGTCTCCGTTGACACTCACGGTGTCATTATAGAGATGACCCGCTCAGCCATCGAAGAGGGCAACCGTTACCGGCCCTCTTGACTTGGCATAATCATACGTGTAACCGGCGGTCACCGAAAACTTCGGGTTCGGCATGTAGGTCAAAGCCAGGTTAGGCTGGGCCTTGAAGTGTTCGACATCGAGCGAATCGAGGTCGCCATTCTTGTCGTAGACAATCTTCAGGCTGGTGCTTGCCGTCAGCTTGTCGCTCGGCCGCCAGTTGTTACGATATGAGAATTCGTGATAGTCGGTCGGAGCGGTGGTGATATCCTGGTAGCGGATACCTTCGCGCTCGTAGTAGAAAATGAACTGGAACACGGTCTCGCCCGAGGGTAGGGTAATCTGCCTCAGGCTGTCCCGACCGGCATATTCCAAAAGTCCGCGGCCGGAAGTATAGGGATCGGACGTTTTCTCGAACTTGTACTTGATAGTGTTCGAGTACGTCAGACCCTTGCGATAATAGAGCTTCACCTGCCCGGTGAGTTTGCTGGTCGAGGTACCGTCGTCATAAACCGGGTAATCGTCACGACTGGTGGAGGTAAAGCCACCCAGTACGGACAACGTCATTTTAGGATTGAGACGATGAATGACCTCGGCCGAGACCTTGGCCTCGGTGCGATTCAGCGAGCTGTAACGGGTATAGTCGAAGTCCGTAGTCGGGCCCGGGCGACCCTCGCGCCAGGTGGGAACGTCGATGAAGACGTCATCGGCCGTCAGCCGCGTTCCCGATGCCCTGGCCCTCAAGCGAGTGCGATTCGACAGCGGGATGGCGTAGTTGACGGCGCCGGAAATGGCGTCGGAACTGAGATCGACATTTTTGTTCTTCGCGTGGCTGTAGCCAAACGAAGTGGCCAGGTAGCCCTTGCCGACATCACCCTTGAACTTGACCTTGTGTGAAGTCTTCTCCGTATGCGGCTCGGTGGCGTAGTTCAGGGTCGAGTCATCATAGTTGACTCGGCTGCTGAATTCGGCGCCGGAACCGCCATTAACCGGATGTTTGGCCGGGTCGTAATACGCGCCCGGATCCGGGGCGTCGGACTTGTAGAGCCGGTAACCGAAAGTATAGCCGACGTCATACTTGCCCAGTTCGGCCTCGAGGCCGGCTTCGATTTGATGCGTCTGCTTGTCAACCTCGGCCGTTTTGGAGGTGAGGTGACAGCTGAAGCAATGGTTCGAAGCGATTTTCTGCTCGGTGCCGTTTTCGATAACCGACCGATGAGCGGCCACCAGGCGCACGTTGTTCTGCCTCGAGAGCAGCATGCTTATCTGGCTGAGGATCTCATGCCGATTGGTGTTGTAATCGGGATCGGAATCGAGCAATTCGTGGGTTAGAACCTTCCCGCCCTGTTTCTGGATGCTGTCGCCGGGGTTGGCCGGGTCCGGGATCCAGCCCAGGAATTCGCGGGCATTGAAATTGGCCAGCATGTCCTGGCCCTTTTGTTTGGTCAGGGAACGGTACTGGAAGCGGGCCGAGAAGATGTCACCGACAGTTGCACTGGCCTTGCCGTTGATGTTCTCCTCGTCGAAATAGTGGGCGTTCATCAGGAAAATCGTGTTCGACTGTCTGGACAGGTAGTCGAATTTGAGTTCGGGATATGCCTTGTCGTCGTTAAGGCGATACTCACCGACTTTCCTGGCGTAGTCCTCGAAATCGGTGTAGTGTCCTCCGAACCAGAGGGAGTACCTTTCGACGGCCTCGTCGTCCTGCGCCACAGCTATGGCCGTGGTGAGGACAAGCAGAAGGCCGACACTCAAAAACAGCTTAGTGAGTTTCATGACCTTCTCCTTTACCTTGTTAGCGCGGCGCCGCCGGTTGAGGTTGCCTGTGACGGCATGTCCGAACCGTGGATTTCAGTGTGGCACTGCGTGCACTTCGTGAGCATACCGCGCTTGAACCCGTCACGCGTCGAAATCGTCGCGCGCCCCGGGGCCTGCGGCGGCGTGATCGGTCCCTCGACGCCCTCCACGGTACCGTGGAAATGCATCGGGTGACAGCTCAGGCACAGTGCCGGCTCGGCCTGCTTGAGCAGGTTGTCGGCCACCGAACCGTGGGGAGTGTGACAGACACTGCAGTCTTCGCTGACGGGGGAGTGTTCGTAGACGAACGGCCCTTCCTTGTCGGCGTGACAGCTGAAACACAGCTCGCGGCCGGTATTGTCCAGTGTCCGGGCGGTCGGCCCGCCGTGGATACTGTGGCAATCCTTGCACTCGAGCTTGCCCTCGGCTACCGGGTGATGCGAGGGCATCATCCAGGCCGCCTCGACATTGCTATGACAGTCATAGCAAAGGTCCGGCGAAGATTTCTTGAGCGACTCGCCCGGCCCAACGTGTATCTGGTGGCAGTCGCCGCACGACATGCCGGCGCCGTTGTGAGATGAAAAGGCCCATTCATCGAACTGGTGACCGTCATGACAGCTCATGCACAGCTCTTTGCCGCCGAACTGGTCGTGACGGGCCGGGTTGATGATAAGGTCGGCGTCGCCGCCGGACTCGACATGCTCCGCCCCGGAACCGTGACACGACTCACAGCTTTGCTCGGAGAGACCGGCATGTTTGTTGAAATAAACCCCGTGAGGGGCGTCGCTGAATGCCTCGACGACCTCATCGTGGCAGTCGGCGCAAACCGAATTCGGCAGACCTGCCGAAATGGGACTAGCCGCTACCGAGAAAAGGGCGAAAAGACACATGAACCAGGGGAGTTTCCGGGCAGCAATTTCCCGGGTTCCCTTAGTGACCCGCAGCATGTTACCTCCTGTCTTTGTAAACAGTACTTCTCTTTGGTTCTCTATATACTAAATCGTTTGGCGAAGGTGTGATGCCAATGCTGTTGAATGATCCGACTTACCCGATAAAGCCCCTATAGTTTGTCGGTATAATACACAATGTGCATCTTATTAGCCTATTTTGCGTAGCCTGCAAAAAAGCATGATAACCGTGGTGTTTTTGTTCCCGGGCGGCCGTCCGTCTGTCCCGTCAATTGCATACGCCGTCTATGCCCCGGAACCCATTGAGGTTGTCTTGCTTTCGTATGAGCATAATAACGTTTCGATGATCGGGGCGTCAAGGGAAAACAACACCGCTTGTGATCGAATTCACTTTTTTCATTAGGCGGCCTGACAGTGCCTGAGGGAGACAGCCCGCTCGATGTGAGATAGCTGTCTCGTGGGCCTGATGGATCCTCATTTGTGGATGTGAGCGATATATCTGCATATGCGGATACATTGTCGTAGTGATCCGGGGGGCGCAAAAAAAGGCCGCCGGGCACGGTGAGTGCCGGCGGCCATAAGGTTCGCTTTTGCGAAACGGCGATTACATGATGACCACCAGTTTGCCGATCTGGGTGTCGCCGTACTCGGATTCGACGGTCCAGTAATACAGGCCCGAGACCACCATCTGCGTGTTACGCGTTATCAAGTTCCATATCTCATGGTTGGTGCCATCGGTATGTTCGATTTCGCGGATCAGGTCTCCGTCAAGAGTGAAGATCTTGATTGTGCACTCAGGTGGCAGATTGGCGAAGTGGATTTCCCGGGTGCGGTCGGGCGGGCGGTCCTGAGCGGTGCGTCCTTCGTAGCCCAGATCGCGGTAATCGTCACTCATGATGTACGGGTTGGGATAGACTATGACGTCAAGGTTCTCCCTCTGAATGTCATCCCACTGTGGCTGTGGATAGATCATCTTGGCATTGTTGGTGACCGATGTCTCCAGTGACGCCAGTCCGGATTCCGGGGAGCCGTAATCGAAAGCAGTGACATTGACCCAGAACGGTACGGTGGCCAGCAGATCTTCGATGACGAACTCATACTCGAAGTACCTGAGGTTGCCTTCTTCAGTCAACTCGTCTGCCTGCGCCGAATCGGGATCGAGGCTGGAGGGAAACGGCTGGTCGGGGTAAACCTTGACGATGGGAGTGTTAACGCCGAGCTCGGAAGCGTTGAAGTCCTGGGGCTCAAAGTAGAACAGGGAATCCGGGTAGTCGTCCATCGTATAAGG
>CAZVUZ010000034.1:0-24531 GCA_964630485.1 uncultured Ignavibacteriales bacterium | reverse complement strand
TATATACCGGCTCAGATCCTCGTTCTCGATAATATGCGACAGTCGCTTCTCCACCGTTTTTGCCGTGATCACGACCTTTTTCTTCCCTTTCGGCGGTTCAAACAAGATATCCTCCAATAGGGTGGTCATGACTGTGTGCAGGCGCCGGGCGCCAATGTTCTCGGACTCGGTGTTGATGCGCTCGGCGAACTCAGCAATCTTCTTAATCGCCCGTGCGTCGAAGTGCAGGTTCACGCCTTCGGCGGCCAGAAGGGCCTTGTACTGGGTTACCAGCGCCGCTTTCGGCTCGGTAAGGATACGTTCGAAATCCTCGGCTGTCAGAGAATCCAGTTCGACTCGGATGGGGAAACGCCCCTGGAGTTCCGGGATGAGATCGGAGGGTTTGGCGGCATGGAAGGCACCGGCGGAAATGAAAAGGATATGATCGGTGTGAACCATACCGTACTTGGTCATCACGCTGCAGCCTTCCACGATCGGCAGTATGTCGCGTTGGACGCCCTCGCGGCTGACATCGGGACCTGTCTTCCCCTCGCCGCTTACGATTTTGTCTATTTCATCGATGAAGACAATTCCCGCCTCCTGGACTCTCTCAAGAGCCTCAGAAATGACATCATCCATATTGATAAGCTTATCCTGTTCCTCGCCGAGGATGAAACGGTGGGCCTCATTGACCGTCATTTTGCGCCGCTTGGTCTTCTGCGGCATAAGACCGGCGAACATTTCCTGGAAATTGACGCCCAGTTCCTCCATGCCCATCGGAGAGAAAATCTCCACCACCGGGAATGACTTCTGAGGAGCATCGATTTCAAGGAGCCGGTCATCAAGGTCGCCGCGCAGCAGCTTCTCCTTTAGTTTGGCCCGGGTTTTCAGGATCGAAGCGTGCTTGTCGTCCTTGGGGTCAACCAGCGGGCGTTGGGTGGGCGCGGGCGCCAGGAGCAAATCCAGCAGTCTATGTCAACCAGGTCGCGGATCATGGACTCGACATCGCGGCCGACATAACCGACCTCAGTAAATTTCGAGGCCTCCACTTTTATGAAGGGCGCCCGGGCCATTTCCGAAAGCCGCCGGGCAATCTCGGTTTTCCCGATGCCGGTGGGGCCGATCATGATGATATTGTTCGGCATTATTTCGGGCCGCAGTTCTTCATCGACCTGACGGCGACGCCAGCGATTACGCAGGGCGATCCCGACGCACTTTTTGGCATCGGACTGGCCGATTATGTACTTGTCGAGATGCTCGACTACCTCTCTGGGAGTGGGGAAATTATTGTTCATTTTATGGTTTCTACCCTGATGTTGTGATTGGTGTAGATGCAGATATCGGCGGCGATCTCCAGGGCCATGGTGACGATTTTGTCGGCGGGCATTTTCGGCGAGGTGCGCAATATGGCGCGGGCCGCCGCCAGGGCAAAGGGCCCGCCGGAGCCGATGGCAATGATACCGTCGTCGGGTTCGATGACGTCCCCGGTGCCGCTGACGAGGAAAATGTTCTTCTTGTCGGTGACCGCGATGATCGCTTCCAGCTTCTGAAGCATCTTGTCGGTGCGCCACTCTTTGGCCAACTCCACGGCGGCGCGCGGCAGGTTGCCGGAGAACTCCTCGATTTTCTTTTCCAGCAAATCGTACAGGGCCAGGGCATCGGCCGCGGTGCCGGCAAAACCGGAAAGAATTTTGCCGTCGTACATGGTTCTTATCTTGACGGCCTTGTCTTTCATGACCGTTTCATCAAAAGTTACCTGGCCGTCACCGGCCATCGCCGCCTTGCCCCGGTGAATCAGGCCTATGATTGTGGTACTGCGGGTTTTCATTTTTCGCCTCATTATCCTTTCGAGCCCGAACGCGGATGCGCCTTCCGGTAGGCGGCTTTCATGGTTTCAGCCGTGATATGGGTGTATTTCTGGGTCGTGGAAAGCGATGCATGTCCCAGAACTTCTTTTATGAGCATCAGATCGGCGCCGTTCTCCAGCAAATGGGTCGCAAAGGAATGACGGAGCGTGTGTG
This sequence comes from uncultured Ignavibacteriales bacterium, assembly GCA_964630485.1. GTDB lineage: Bacteria > Zixibacteria > MSB-5A5 > GN15 > FEB-12 > JAJRTA01. The sequence continues at coordinate 22,531 of CAZVUZ010000034.1, read as the reverse complement.
GTGTCAGGTCGATCCCTTCCGCCAGCGCAAACTTCTTCACCAGGCGATCAACCGACCTCACGGTGAGCGGCCCGCCGCTTCGGTTCAAAAACAGCGCCGGCGTTTGGGAGTTCCATTTCAACGCAAAATCATCCCGCAACGGCAGGTAGCGCTTCAGGTCTTCGAGTGTCTTATCCCCCACCGGGACCAGCCGCGCCTTGTTGCCTTTCCCGATGACACTCATAAGCCCCTGCCCAGCGTCCAGATCGGACAGCTTCATACGGGCCAGTTCCTCGCGGCGCACGCCGGTGGCGTAAAGCAGGGAAATCATCATGAAGTCGCGCAGATAAAAATAACTTTTTTTGTCGTCGCGGGCATTGCCATGCTGAAGCATCCGGACGGCTTCCTTCTGGGAGACGAACCCCGGCAGATCCGGTCGGTACTTCATCCGCGGGAGCCGGAAAACATATGGCTTCAAAGACGGCCGCCCCTGCAGGAATTTCTGAAAACTCGACAGTGAAGAAATAAACCGGGCCAGGGAACGATTCGAGACGCCTTCCTCGGACCTTTGGCGCAAATAGACCCTCAGAAAAAGCGGGTCGTTTTTGGACGACGCGGGCGAATCCCGATACTGGCCTTCCAGAAAAGTCACCCAGCGTGCGAGGTCCCGGCGATAGGCCTCAACGGTTCTCGGCGCCCGCCCCTTGACTTCCGCCAAGTCCTTCAGGAAACTCTCGAGGGCCTTGCGTAACATAGCGCCATGATATCGAAAAACGGATATGGCGTCAATCTATAACAACCCCTCCCCCGACCGTAAAAGAAAAACCGACCCGGCTTCGAGTTGGCCGGGTCGGTTAGTCATAATCTGGCGATGCCGTCAAGAATGCCGGGAAAACGCCTCAGGCCGTTGTTTCGACCTCCGATTCCTCGGCGGCGGCACCTTCCGTCTCCGAGGCCTCCGGGACAACCACGTGTCCGCACTCCGGGCAGCGGTAATGCCTGCCGTTCTTCTTGGTGTTCTTAATCACCATAACGCCGAAGTTGCACTCCGGACACGGCTGGTCGACGGGCATATCCCAGAGGGCAAAATCACACTTGGGGTAGTTCGAACAGCCATAAAAGACCTTTCCGCGCCGCGTGCTCTTTTGCACCAGCTTACCGTCACAGCCCGTCCGGGGGCAGTTTATGCCGAGGGTGATGGCTTTGGTGCTTTTACATTTCGGATAGGCGGAGCAGGCCAGGAAACGGCCGAAGCGGCCCGTTTTGACAATCATCGGGGAGCCGCACTTGTCACAGGTTTCGTCGGTCTTGTACTCCTCCTCCTCGCCGGGCAGGGGCCTCGCAGTTTTACACTCCGGATAGCCCGAGCAGGCCAGGAAGCGACCGTTGCGACCCCATTTGATAACCATGGGAGAACCGCAATTTTCGCAGACTTCATCGGTCTCTTCGACCATAGATTTCTTGATTTCGCCCTCGCGCCCCTTCAACTCACCAATGGTCTTAATAAAGGGCTGGTAGAAATCATTCATAACCTTGACCCAGTCCTCTTTGCCTTCCTCGATCAAATCAAGGTCCTTCTCCATATTGGCCGTGAAGCCGACACTGAAGAGGCTGGGAAGGTTTTCCACCAGGATCTTGTTGACGGTGTTACCCAGATCGGTCGGAGACAGTTTCTTTTTCTCCGACTCAACATATTTGCGATCCTTGAGGGTCGATATGATAGTCGCATAGGTCGATGGGCGGCCGATACCGTCGGCTTCCAGTTGTTTTACCAGCATGGCTTCGGAAAATCGCGGCGGAGGTTTGGTAAACGACTGGTTCGGTTTCAACTCCATCAATTTCAGAATTTCGTCCACCGTCAGGTCGGGAATGCTGTCAAGGCCGTTATCCCCGTTGCCGTTCTCATCCGCTTCCTTCCCGAGGTTGTAGACCTTGAGAAAACCGTCGAATTTGGTCTTCTGGGCCGAGGCGCGGAAGGTGAAACGTCCGGCGCCGATGTCCACGGTTTCGACGTCGAATTCGGCCGGACTCATCTGGGAAGCCAGGAATCGATTCCAGATCAGGGTATACAGCTTATGCAGTTGCGGCGTCAGGTGTTTCTTGAGAGCTTTGGGAGGCAGCGACATATATGTCGGGCGAATGGCCTCATGGGCGTCCTGGGCCTTCTTCTTGGGACCGTAAACCACCGGTTTTGCGGGAAGGTACTTGTCCCCGTACTCGCTCTTGATGAAGGTGCGCGCGTTCTTGATCGCCTCATTGGAGACACGCGTGGAATCGGTACGCATATAGGTAATAAGACCGGTGGGGCCGTCATCACCGATTTCAATTCCCTCATAAAGCTTCTGAGCCGTGGCCATGGTGGCCTTCGGTGAGAACCCATAGACCTTGGCAGCTTCCTGCTGCAAAGTGGAGGTTATAAATGGCGGATACGGATTGCGGATCTTCTGCGTTTTCCTGATGTCGGCGACCTTGAACTCGGCCTTTTCCAACTCGGCCAGGTATCCCTTGACCTCGTCCTCGGATCCGATGGTAACTTTCTTGTCGCCGGCGTCGGTCGGTTTTACAACCGTGGTGTTTTCGATCTTGTGAAGACGGGCTATGAAAGTTTTCTTGGCAGTGTTGGCCAGCGTGGCCCGAATCTGCCAGTATTCCTGAGCCACAAAAGCGTTGATTTCAGCTTCGCGGTCACACACCAGGCGCAGAGCCACCGACTGGACCCGGCCGGCGGACAGATTCCGCGCCACGGTTTTCCAGAGAAACGGTGATACGGTGTAACCGACGATGCGATCGAGCACTCGTCGGGCCTGCTGAGCGTTGACCAGGTTCATGTCCAGAGTACGCGGATTCTCAATGGCCTCAAGCACCGCCGATTCGGTGATTTCGTTGAAAGCCACCCTCACGAACTCGGCCTTGGTGCCGGCCGAGAGACTATTGGACACGTGCCAGGCAATGGCCTCCCCCTCACGGTCCGGATCGGGAGCCAGGTAAATGGTCTGGGCTTTCTTGGCCGCTTTCTTGAGGGCCGCAATCACCTTCTCTTTTCCCTTGATTACCTGATAATCGGGATTGAAGTCGTTTTCCGTATCAATACCAAGCTTAGATTTGGGCAGGTCGATGATATGCCCAACCGTAGCAACGATGTCGAAATCTTTGCCCAGAAAGCGACTGAGGGTGCGAGTTTTGGTCGGTGACTCGACAATGACAAGATTCTTGGCCATAAAAATTCCTAATACTACCAGATGATGGATGTTACATAATTACATCGAATCTGAGCGGACAAACTTAACCTTTCCATCCAAAACATCTTTCAGAGCGACCATCGTGATTTTGCGAGTTTCGAGATCCAGTGACGGATCTTCCCCGAGACGTTCGAGTTGGATAAGACGCTGCAAATTTAGCTGGCGGGCACGTTGTGACGCCACAATCACCGCCTCATAGCTGTTGAGATTGAGCGTTCGCAACTCCTCAATCGAAAATAGTGCCATAGTTTCCTCCGTTATTGGTCTATGCGTTAACCGGTTATTTTTCGTATTTGTTCCTGAGCAAAGTTGTCAACCCGGCAGGGATGGGCTTCGATAATGCTCAATACCTGCTTGACGGCCGTGCTAAGGTCTTCGTTGACAACGGCATACTCAAATTTGCGGAACAGCTTCATTTCATTCTTAGCGTTTTCAAAACGCACCCTGAGTTGCTCCTTCGTTTCCGTGCCGCGCTTACGAAGGCGCCGGCGCAGGGCAGCCGTCGAGGGCGGCAGAATGAATATCGTAATCGCCTCGGGGTACTCCTTTTTCAGCCTGATGGCGCCCTGGACGTCGACATCAAGAATCATCACCCCACCTCTTGACAGCACCTGCTGCAACGGCTTGCGAGGCGTGCCGTAGTGGTAAAGATGGACCTTGAAATGCTCGGCAAAAAATCCCCGGCGTACAAGACTGCGGAACTCCGTGTCGGAAGCGAAATGGTATTCGCGGCCGTTGCGCTCTCCAATTCGCTTGCACCGGGTAGTATAGGAAATCGAGAACTGCCAGCCGCGCTTCTTCCGCATCGGCGAAAGCAACTTGCGGCAAATAGAGGTTTTCCCGCCCCCGGAAGGTGACGAGATGATAACAATTTTTCCGGGTTTCTCCAACCCGACCGAACCCCGATCCTGTGGCATTCTCAACGTCCTACTCGATGTTTTGAACCTGCTCGCGCATCTTCTCCACTTCCTCTTTCATCGACATGGCATCGCGGGTGACTTCGATTTTGGAGGATTTGGAGGCTATGGTATTCGCTTCGCGGTTCATTTCCTGCAAGATGAAATTCAGACGCTTCCCGATAGCTTCCGGCTGTTTCAGCGCCGAAGTGAACTGACTGACATGGCTCAGCATGCGGGTACATTCCTCGGCGATATCGGCCCGTTCGGCCATAATGGCAATTTCTTCTTCGAGGCGGTTGCTGTCGGCCACGGGACCGTCCACCGCCTGGGCGATGCGCTCGGTGAGCCGCTCGCGAAACTCAAGGACGGCATCGCCGGCGTTGGCGGCGATATTGCGGGTCAGCTTTTTGAGGCACTTTAGCCGCTCAGAAAGGTCGCGGGCCAGGGCTAAACCTTCTTTTTTGCGCATCTTGATGAGTTCGGTGAGGGCTTTATCCGCCACGCGCTCAAGGTCCGGCCAGATGACGTCCTGGTTGAAGCCCTCCTGCTCGGGCGTACCCACTTCCGGGAGCATCAACAAATGGGCGAGGGTAATCTCTTCGGCCAGCTTGAGATCCTTTTTCAGGGCCTTCAATTGCCTGTAATAGGCCCTGGCGGCGCTGATGTTGATGGGATATTTCCCGGGAGCGTCAGCCGGTTCCTCATATGTCACGAAGACATGTATTTTCCCCCGACTGACACGTTTGCCGACAAGTTCCTTAACTTTGTGTTCAAGCGCAAAGAAAGGTCGCGGAAGACGCGTGGATACTTCAAGGAAACGGTTGTTGACACTCGAAAGCTCAACCGTAAACTTACCCACCTTAGAAATCTTTTCTGCCCGGCCAAAACCCGTCATTGAATTCATAAGATCATGCCCTCAATAGAATTGAGGGGAAAAATAGAGCCTCAAGGCAGTTTGTCAACCGATATTGGTCACAAATTGGGGTCGGGGTCAAGATTGAGACGAGGTTGTGGTGTGCGTCAGATCCAGCAATGGTCCGGAAACGGTTCGTTTCAAAACCGGATCGTTCATCCTGGCAACGTTTTCCAGGGTGTCGGCAATGCGGCTGGCCGAGTGATAAATCGCTGTCATCTTATCCATTGTGTCACGATCGTACTGCGACGGGCCGGAAAGCACCAACTCGGCGTTTCCCAAAATTGTCATCAGGGGATTGTTTATCTCATGAGCCAGGGTTCCGACGGTCACTTTCACCATATCCACCGGTCCACAGGGGCATTGCGCCGCGTCGCCGGTATCGGCGACGATGCGGGTGCGATCCAGGACCGTCCTAACAAGCTTTGCCGCACATGATTGATAATCAGCCTCTTTCAAAAGCACGGCATTGGCGCCTCGGTTGACCGCCTCAACGGCAAGATGGGTGTCAACCTCGGAAACCATAACTACCGCCGGGACACCGTAACCGCTGGCGTGCAGCTGTTCGATCAATGATTCCGTATCGTTCTTGAGCGTCCGCAAATCCAGCAGGGCCAAATCGAATCGTGTGTGCTTAAGCTCTTCGAGAGCCGCCGCCGCGGTCGTCACCTCACATATATGGAGACCGTCGAAAGCCTTCGACAGCGCCTCCACCATAAGACGGGCATGAAATTTATTGCTCTCGACGAGCAGGAACCGCATCCGCGATATCATTCTCCTGTCCTTCCTCAACGATGCCCACCGGCAGTACAATAGTCACCCGGACACCTTCACCGGTCTTCGAGCCGGCGCTGATCTTTCCGCCGATGCTGCGCACCAACTCAGCCGTGACGCCCATCGTCCGGCCGTCACCCGGTGGCGGGAGAACTGCCGAATCCGAACCGGGATGGAACAGGTCAAAAAGATGGTGCAAATCATGGGGCGAAACTCCCGGTCCGCGGTCGGCAACGGTCACCCAGCAAAAACCATCCTGCACCCTGACCTCGACCGCAACCTCGACTCTTTCCCCCTGGCTGAGCGACACCGCGTTAGCGAAGAGATTGCGAAAAACCGTACGTAGCCGGCCGGGTTGGGTGCCTATCGTCGGGAGGTGCTCCATGCGCAGTTCGAAAACAATATCGCCGCAGGCACGGCGCACCTCTTCATAAGCTTCGTTCACGAGTTCATTAAGATCGGCGGCTATGACGGCCTCATCATTGGAAAGCAAACGAACCATCTCGGCAAGATCATCGAGCATATCACCGAGCTTCCGGTTGGCCTCGCTCATGCGGTTTAGAACTCCGGCGCCGGATTCACTCAGATGCTGACTGACCTCGTTTTCCAATTCTTCGACGCCGATTGCAGCCCGGCCCTGGGCGGCTTTCAGGGCGCTCATCACCGACCGCCACAGGCGGCAGTTGTTGGCCACTCCCGAGCAGTCGGTAGGCTGCTGGAAATGCGGGATAAAGACCAGACAGGCACTCTGATCGCCGGGATCGTCGGACAGCCGCAGCATGGTCAGATCGGCCTCAACACCCGCCGGCAGGACCACCGGCAGATGCAAATCATCAAGATTCGGGCTGTCTTCCGGCGGGCAAAGAACGGCGTTCATCTTTTCAGCCACGCCGGGGCGATTGCAGGCCGTGAGTATTTTAAGAAAGTCGGCAATATTCTCCCCCGGGCCGTCATCTCCGCAGAAGCCGGCCAGGCAGGGGTTGTAGCCGATTATCGTCCCGTCCGACTCCGTCAGGACCGCGCCAATTTCGAGGTGGTCCAGGAAACCGACCGTGAACTTGATATCCACCGAAACGTCGTCCCCGGCTGTTTCCTCCTCGACGGACTTCTCCGACAGTCTGCAGAGCAACCCAATCACGGTGCGCGCTCGTGCGACAGCACCCTCCGCCGCTTCCGGAGACATATTCTCGGGGAATGCGAGTCGCAGCAAGTACTCGCCTCGATCCGGCAGCACCAGGCTGGTGACATACTCGTCGGGGGCGGACCCGTCATTCTCGATCGCGGCCCGAACACAGGCTTCATCGGTAAAGGCGTAATCGCATCCGGTTGCCGCTACATGGCGGTGGACATTACCGGGATCGGGTATGGACTCGAAATCAAAGGCGTCCGGGTTCTCCGCAGTACACCCCAGACGGGGCTCCAGGCTGTCGCCGTGGACAACATACACCGCCGCTCGAATCGCTCCGGTAAATTGACGAATCAGTTCCAGGCACTCGCGGTTCAGAGACATGCACTCTTGTGCCATAAACTCGTCGAGGAACACCTGGTAAGCGACGTTGCCGGCGTCCGGCGAGGATATCTGACCCGGCGGCTCCGGGTCCAGCACCAACTGGAAGTTGACCGGGTTTCCGGCGATGAAATTAAGCCATATAACGGCGCGGGCCGGAACGTGGCGACTCTGGCTGTCAATGAGGATTATTCTGACCGAATCATAGAAGGTCTCGTAGTGATTGCGGCCGGCGAGCAGATCTTTGATCAACTCTCGCGAAGGGACCTCTAGGAAATTTTGCAGTTCTTTACCGAACAGGTGTTCTTTGGTATGCCCCAGCAGTGATTCGATTTTGTCATCGACATAGACGAATCGGCCCTTGAGATCTATCTTGCAAACGGCACAGCGGACCAGGCCCGCCGTGCAACAGGAAGTTTCATTTTGCATCTGGCGCCCGTTTAGTCGGTCTTTAACACTTTCAGCCGGGCGGTCCGTCTTTCGGCCTGTATGCAGACAAGGTAGACCCCCGGGGCAACGGACTCGCCGTCGCCGTTTCGTCCGTCCCAGCGGACAATGTCCCACTCTGTCATTACATCGGACGGATTGGGCGAATGGTTGACTCTTTCCCATACCTTTTCGCCCGCCATGTTAAAAATCGTTACGGTGCGCATGATGCCGGCGGCGGCATCGGCATAGAACCAGATCGACTCCGAGAAGGGATTCGGGCCGGCGTAAATGGAATTCGGATTCGAATCGAAAGTCTGGAGCATCACCGATATGGTGTCGGCCAGGTAGCCGACATCGGCGATGATTTGAAAGACGACCTCGGGTGGATTGTCTTTGTTGCCAATCGCCGTCAGCAGCGCCGTGCCATCGATATTGTCGAGTATGGTCACCCCCTCCGGGAGATTGATACCCGAGATACTCGGCGGAGACTCGGAAAGTCCGGCGGTGACAACCGTCACCTCAATCTCTTCCCCCACCCTCACCTGTATATCATCGACGGGTTCGAGCCTGGGGAGATTGGCCGACCTGAAGGCGCTGAAGAGACCATAACCGAAATCGTTGTCCGGCGAGGAACTTCCTCCGGCGGTGATTCTCATCAAATCGGCCAGCTCGGCGGCAGTTATGTTCGGGTTGCGTTCCATGGCCAGGGCTGCCCCGCCGGCCACCAGCGGCGTCGAAAGGGAGGTCCCGGTAGAATAGAAGAAACTCCGTATCGGGTATGCCCGAGTTGTGTAGATCCCCACCCCCAGAGTGGTCACATCCGGTTTGATGCGCCCGTCGGCGGTGGGCCCCGGCGACGAGAAAGCGGCCAGGGTGGAGTCGGCGTTCACAGCCCCAACGGCTATAACCGAATCACCGTCGGCGGGCGGCGCCACGCGATTGAGGTCTCCCCCGCGGCCATTGCCGGCGGCGTTGAGGACGAGAATGTTCTTTGACGCGGCAATATCAGCCGCGATGGTAAGCAGGGCCGTGTTGCCGTCGAGATCCGCCACGGTGTAGTCATCGGCGTCCTGAAAGTCAGCGTAGGTCAGGGAGGACGTGATAATATCGGCTCCGAGGGAATCGGCCCATTCGGCAGCCGCTACCCAGTTGTCCTCCTCAAGACGGATTTCCGTTCCGCCGCAGGTGATCTCGGTCTTGGCCAGAGCAAAATCGGCGCCGAAGGCAACCCCGATCAGAGAACCGGGAAGATACCCCCCTACCGCACCCCAGACGAGGGTACCATGGTAGTTCTGGTGGTTGCGTTCCGTCTCGAGTTCACAGTCCTGCTCGGCCACTGAGGTGTCGCCGTTGATGAAATCGTAAGCAGCCACAACCGAGGCCGATTCCAGGGCAGGGTGGTCGATATCGAAGCCGGTGTCGAAGATGGCGATCAGGACACCGACGCCGCTGAGACCGATACGATGCAACCGGTCAGCTTCGACAAACTGATTCTGTAATTGGGACAGGCCATAGTCATCGTCGGCGGCGTCAAGCGAGGGAGTCATGGGCCGATCGATGGCTTTGTCATCCGGCGAGGGAGACAACATCGTTTTGAGAGCATCAATGCGTCGAACAACCGGCAGGCCGCTCAGCGATGCCAGTTGAGCGGCATCGGCATAGACCGAAACCGCGCGCAACCAGCGCGAGGGATGGCGGACGGTGACGCCGGTGGCGGCGATCTGCGCCAGGGCCGCATCGGTTACGGGATGGTCGAGACGATCGATCAGGAGGCCGTCCGGATCGGCTTTGCGGCGGCGGGCCCGAGCCCTCTCCGTTAGCGGTATGGCGGTGTCGGCAAAGGCGCTTTCGTCGAGGTATATCCAGTAGATTTCGGGAAAGTCGGAGAGTGACGACAGCATCCGATCACGCGCCCGGGGCGTGAGTTTACCCGGGTCCTCGACCGCGGATGCGGCCGCTGTCACGAGGGCCAGGCACAAAATCAGAATTTTGATCGACAGTGTCCTCATATCACTCTACCCGTGCCCACCGGTCCCGGACACCTGTTCCGCGTGGATTGGTCATTCGGGGTTTGGCATCACCGCCAGCAAGCGGCGAGCCTTTCCTCAAGGACGGTTCGCAGGGCTTCGGTGTCGCATATTTCCGACGGAATAACGATGAGCTGTTTCGCATCATGCCTCACGAGCGAATCGCGGCCGACGGCTATTGTCAGATACTTGTAAGGGAAATGCCCCCGTTGTGGCTCGTAGCGGCGCACGATTTCGCTCGACCAGCGGGCCACGGAATCGGCCCAGGTACTTATCTCGGCCGGTGAGTAACAGACCTCGATCATGAGACTGTCGACATTGGTCCTGTCGCGCAGGAAGTCTTCGCGGCAAACGAAGGCAAAGTTCTTAACATTCCGTCCCCAGATGATGAACCTCTTGACGCCACCCTCGAATTCCGGCATATAGATCCGGCCGCCGTATTCCAACTGGTGCCGATTAACGATATCAACAAGCACCGTATCCCCGGCCGGTGTCGGCACCAAACCGTAATGTTCCTTGTTGTTAACCAGTTCTCCCGGATATGCCAGGCTCCAGGCGGAATCAATTTCAAGAGTGACATTGAAGTGCGCGAATTCCGCCGCCGGTTCGGCGGTCGAGTCGGCGGGGGCACAGACGCGAGGGAACCATCCCTGATAATACCACACAGGAAAATCGTCGGGCATAAATGTTGTCAGAGTCATCATCAGGAAGCCTATCCCCCCGGGCAGAACGGGAACGGGCAGGTGTACAATCAGCCTCGAACCGTGGATTGACAATTCCTCGTCAAGCAGCGGCACACCCCGATAGAGGATGGAATCGATGACCACCGTACCGGCCGCAACCGGTAGCGGGAGACTGTCGCGGCCCGTGGAATCGGGCGTCGCAAAGCGTCGCGGCGGTCGGTAGCGATACTCGAACGGGAAACTGGAGAACAGGCAGAGACTGCGAACGGTGTCGGGGCCTTCGTTGCGATACGTCAGTTCCAGCCGCGTATGCACGGTGGCTGTCTCGGGAATGACGTTGACCCCCATAGTGTATGTCACCGGTGGTGTAACGACAGGACCTGAGGACGGGTGGTCGTGTCCGTGACCGTGCTGAGCGAAGGCCGGCATCGCCGGAAACAGTATCAGGACAACCGCGCCAATAAGAGACAGCCGTAACATCACCATACACCTCACAGTACTTTGGCCAGAAAGTCACGGGTTCGCTGATTTTTCGGGTCGACAAAAATCTCATCCGGTGTCCCCGTTTCAACGACCTTGCCTTCATCAATAAAGACCACCCGGTGGGCCACCTCGCGGGCGAACCCGATCTCATGCGTGACAACCAACATGGTCATGCCCTCGCGCGCCAGTTGTTTCATAACCTCGAGCACCTCCCCGATCATTTCGGGGTCGAGGGCCGAGGTAGCTTCGTCAAAAAGCATCACCTCGGGGTTGAGGGCCAGAGCCCGGGCAATTGCCACGCGCTGTTTTTGTCCCCCGGAAAGCTGGGCCGGGTAAGCGTCAACCTTATCGTTAAGGCCGACCTTATTGAGCAGGTCGCGAGATACGGCGGTGGCCTCGTCGAGGGATCTCTTGCGGACAACCCGCTGGGCCAGGTTGACATTGTCCAGGACCGACAGGTGGGGAAAGAGGTTGAAATTCTGAAAGACCATGCCGATCTCCAGCCGCACCTTGTGGATGGTCTGCTGATTCCTGTCTATGAGGTGACCGTCGATTCGGATTTCACCCGCCTGGATATCTTCGAGGGCATTGAGACATCGTAGAAACGTCGATTTCCCGGAGCCGGAAGGTCCCACAATGACCACGACCTCGCCGCGGTCCACGGACAGGCTAACACCATTCAGGGCCACGACTTCCCCGAAGCGGCACACGATGTTGTTTACTTCAACCAGCACGGTTATTCACTCCATACCCCTTCACGGACACGCGGCGTTCGACTATTTTTACGAGCCGGGTCAGAGTAAAAGTCATTATCAGGTAGAGCAGTCCGACGACGAGCCAGGTCTGGAAGTCTAGGAAAGTCTGGTTGGCATATTCGCGCCCGGCGCGGGTCAGTTCGCGCAGGCCGATTATCGATACCAGGGAGGAGTCCTTGAGACAGGCGATAAATTCATTGGCGGCCGGCGGGACAATAATGCGAACCGACTGGGGCAGGATAATGAACCGCAGGGTTTGCCAGCGCGTCATGCCCAGCGACATGGCCGCTTCGTGCTGACCGTAGTCAATGGCCTGCATACCGGCTCGCACGATCTCCGCCATGTAGGCGCCGTAGCAGATTCCCACGGCAAGGACACCGGCGGTAAAGCGGTCGAGGTTGATGATTTTTCCCAGCCCGAAGTAGACGAAGAAAATCAACACCAGCAATGGAACACCGCGGAGGACATTGACGTAGACCGACGCAATCCCGCGCACGAGACGGTTGGGCCAGATGCGGGCGATGCCGAATGCCACCCCGCAAACCAGCGCGATCAGATAGGCCAGAATACTGATCAGGATTGTCCAGTGAATCGCCTGGATCAGATAAAAGAAGATCTTCGGCAGGGTTTCCACCTGCTCAATAAGCCACGTCATGCATTTCCCAGCGTTTGCACCGTCAGACACCCCGACGTTTTTGATGCGCTACCGCCCCGTTTCAGGGACACGGTCACTTCTTTTTGAACAACCCCTGCAACAGATCTTTGGCGTCATCCTTAAGGTTATCGCCCATGGCATCACCCATCGCCGAATAATCCACACTAAGTTCGGGTTTGTCAACGGTGCCTGTGATGGCGAGCGGCAGTCTGACCCTGTCGATGGAGCGGTCAGAAATGAGTCCCATCAAACCGCCGACCAGACCGCTTTTGGAAAGAAGCTTCTGCGTCCACGACTCCGACAGGAGGATAGTGCCCTTGTATTCCAGGCTGCCGTCAAAGCCGTAAAATCCGCTGATTCCGATGTCACCCAGGTTACCCAGCGATGTCGTCAACTCGTCCAGCGCCACTCTGCCATCAGCCACTTTGATGTGCGTCTTGAGATCCTTCAGGGCCTGTTCCTGGTCGAAAGACTCCCCCAGCTTGGAAGCCAGGCCGGAGATGCCGCTGTACACCGAACCGGAAGTCCTGACGGTGCCGTGGTCCATATTGAGGTCACCGTTCATCGACAGCGACTCCAGAAAATCTTCCGGCTCCCAACCAACAGCATCATAGGTGCCGTCGAGGTTTATCTTGCCGAACACATGTCCTCCCATTTTTGAGAAACGGGAGGCGAAGTCATCGGCCTCTACCCGGCGGGCATGAAATTCGCCGACATATCGCGGGTTCTCAAAATCGTTGAGATCCACGGAGGTGTTACCCGACACCTCCCCGGAGTAAACCCGGGCATCGACATCGTAACAATCTATCTGCCGGTTGGCGATCCTCACTTTGCCGCTTATGGCGGTGAACTCAACACCGGAATAGATCATGGTATCTATGGTGAAGGTCCCGGCGCCGTCAATATCGGGCAGGATTATCGGCGGAACCGAATCGGCCGGGAGAGCGGAGCGATTGGTCCCGGAACCGGGAACGGCTTCGGGAAAGAGACGGTCGGTATCAAAGCGCCGCGAGGAAACTTCGAACAGGAACAGCGGACGCTTGACCTGCGAACGGTCAATGACATCCAGCGGCAGAAGGTACGGGAAGGGATTGATCAGTTTACCGCTGAGGGTAAGATCGCTGGAGGTGAACTCGACGGCGATGTTTCGCACCGTAATCGTATCGGGGGTGATATTCAGGTCGGCGCTCAGGGCTTCAATCGGTTCGGGCAATAGCGAATCGCGATACGAGGCATTCCGAATGGATACGTTGCCGCGGGGCTGAAAATTGGAAAAGTCGGTGGCATCGCCGGCGAGGTTAATGTCCATATCCAGTTGGCCGGCCAGTTCGGGACTGCCGGTCGGGTCGAGGAAACGGTTAGCCAGGGCCAGGTTGACCCGTCCCTTGAGCTGACCGTCGATGGCGGGAGAAACCGCCCTCGCGCCAGCAGAATCGGCCAACATATAGGGCAGCAGGTTGTTGATGCGGCCCTTGAAATCGAGCCACCCTGAAGCCGTCTTCAACGACAGGTCATTAACGCGCGTCAGGGTGTTATCGAAATAAACATCACAGGTAAACTCGTCAATCGGCTCCGGCAACAGAGCGGAATTGTAGCGACCGTCGGCAACAGCCAGTTGCCCCGAAAGAACCATGGCTTCGAAATCTTCCACCGGTCCCTGGAACTTGATTGAGAAATCGACGGCCCCGGCCAGTTCGTGAGCGTCCTCGGCAGGCAGGAATGGCGTGGCAAAAGCCAGATTCGCCTGCCCGGCCAGTTCGCCGTTGATCCGTGGGCTCTCGAAATTGCTGACGACCACATGGCCCTTGAGCGGCTTGTCATCGAAGGTGCCGTTCTCGATGTTCATGCGCAGGTTATCCGGTTCGAAATCCAGCAGGGCCTTTTGAAAACGGAGCTTACCGGGGATGTCATCCTTGGCCATAACCAGGTCGTTTATGACCGCCGATCCCGAGTATAACAGCGGACTCTCGCGATTGGCGTCATATTGCACGTCGGCATCAAGAGTGAAACCGCCATCGACATCGAATCCCTCCAGCATAGCCAGTTGCTCGGGCGACATAAGTTTGAACAGGTCCGCGACCTTTATCCGCCGCGACTTGATGGTGGCGCGGGCGGTCATGCCTTGTTCGGGATGCTGCAACTCTCCCTCGATCCGAAACTCCAGACCATTTACATCAAGATCCGCCTGCTGCAGGTTGAGGCGTTGCCGGGGAAGATCGTATTCGGCTTCATAGCGCAGGGCTATCGACAGCGGCGGCAGGGGCTCCTCAAATGCAGCGCGGACGGTATCAACGGATATTTTACCCGAAGACCGGTAGAGTCGTCCGTCCGGGCGGTCCAGGGCCGTCGACAGGTTAAGCCCGATCAACTGCAGATCCGTTCCCGAGCTGTCGTCCCGGTAGGATACGCGGCCGTCGTTGACTTCAAGGCGATCGAATGACACGGCGGCGGCGGCTGTCTTTGTCTCGGGCGACATGTCACGAGCAACATCATCCGGAATCTTCCTGTCCACCGTCTCAAAGGTGTAGTTATTGACGCCGTCGGCCAGCTTCACCATGTTAATGCGGGGGCGGTTGACAATCAGGCGATCGACCTGATACTCTCCCGAGAGCAGGGGCCAGATATGCAGCTTGACATCGACGTTTTCCGCCGCCAGGAAGTCCGGGGCATCAATGCCTTCGGGATTTCCCACGGCGACCTTTTCCAGCTTGACGCCGAGACCGCCCCAGATGGAAATGTCGATGGTTTCCACGGAGACCTCGCGCCCGATAGCCGCACTCCCCTTCTCAATCGCCAGGTCCCGGATCTTCTCAGCGGGCAGAAATATCTTGAGACCCACAAAGGCCAGGATTGCCAGTACAATCACTACGCCGGCCAACCACGCCAGTATTTTCAAAAGCTTCTTCATTGCATCCCATTCAATTAAGGCCCAGCACCAAAGATTATACACTAACGACGGCCGCCTAAACGATCAACAAAAATCACGGTGTCCGGCGGCAGCATAATCCGGGACCGGAGAGCAAAAAAAGGGCGATCGACCTCATGCCAATCGCCCTGAAATCTTGAGAGATAAGACCTACAGATCGACAGATTCGCCCGGTTTCAGAACGGCGACTTCAGAGCCCTTAACCATCTTGACGAAGTCTTCGGGATTGCCGGCAATCACCGGCCAGGTGTCATAATGGAACGGCACGACTTTCTTAGCCTGCAGGAACTCGGCGGCCTTGGCGGCATCTTCGACGCCCATGGTGAAATTGTCCCCGATGGGCAAAAAGGCCAGGTCGATGTCGTTCATCTCGCCAATCAACTTCATGTCATAAAAGAGGCCGGTATCGCCGGGATGGTAAATGGTCTTCCCACCAATCGTCACCAGGAACCCGACCGGGGGGCCGGTGTAGCGGGAGGCATCCTCGCCCGCGCCGCCGCCGTGATGGGCAATGGTCAGTTTGACACTGCCAAAATCGAAATCGAAACGGCCGCCGATGTGCATCGGGTGAATCTCACAGCCCTGGCTCGCACAATAATTAGCCAGTTCGAAATTGGCGATGATAGTGGCCCCGGTGCGTTTGGCGATAGCAATACCGTCGCCGACATGGTCGCCGTGACCATGGGAGATCAGGATCCACTTCGCATCGACGTCATCAGCCTTGATTGGTGATTGCGGATTGTCGGTAATGAAGGGATCGATGATAAGCTTGTGTTCGCCCTCGGCGATGGCTACGCAGGAATGTCCGAGGAATGTTACTTTCGGCATATTCGTCTCCTTCCACAGAAGGTTTTCTGTAATTCGATGTATTTGAACGCAGAATTGATACACCAAATCCAGGCCCGTGTCAAGTGTGCGGATGGGAGCATTGTGTTGACAAGGCAACCGAGTCGTCTATTCGATCACGCCGCCGCCGAGGAGGACGTCGCCGTCGTAGAACACCGCCGACTGCCCGGGAGTGATCGCCCGCTGCTTATCCGAGAAGACGATCCGGACGGAATCGTCGGAGATGGGTTCCAGCCGAGCCGGCGCGGGACGATGCTGGTAACGAATTTTGACAGAGGCCGACAGGGTTTCGGACAAGGCCGGTATCGAGACCCAGTTGACATCGTTGACCACAGCTTCCCGCGCAAAAAGCGATTCATCGCCGGCGACGATAACGCGGTTGTGCTCAACGTCGATACCGGACACATAGAGCGGCGTCGGGTGGGCAATGCCCATACCACGGCGCTGGCCGATGGTAAAAAACGCCGTGCCGTCGTGCTGACCCAGCACCCGGCCGTCCTCGTGCACTATCTCCCCCGGCTTTGAGATTTTGCGTCCCTGCTTTTCCTCCCATTCGCGCAGAAACCGGTGGTAGTCATTGTCGGCCACGAAACAGATCTCGCGCGACTCTTTGGTCTCGGCCGTGCGCAAATCGTGCCGGCGGGCAATATCGCGCACTTCGGATTTGAGTAATCCGCCGAGCGGCATAACGGTTTTCGCGAGAGCCTCCTGCCTGAGGCCCCAGAGGACGTAGGACTGGTCCCGGGTATCGTCGATACCCATGCGAATGCGGCGCCGCCCGGTTGCATCATTATCGATGATGGCATAATGACCGGTGGCAATATGATCGCAGCCGACCTCTTCCGCCTTGCGAAGAAACTCCGTCCAGCGCAAGCGGGAGTTACAACGGATGCAGGGATTGGGGGTACGCCCGGCTTTGTACTCGGCCACGAAATCTTCGATGACCATTTTGCGGAAATGATCGGCCATGTCAAGAACGTAGAACGGTGCCCCGAGGGCATCGCAGACAAGACGGGCATCGTTGATTGCATCCAGCGAACAGCAGCGACCGTCCTGATGCTCGTCGCCGCCCACTTCATCGTAGTTCCAGAGCTTGGTGTGAGCGCCGACAATGTCGTAGCCCTGCTCTTTCAACAGCAGGGCAGCCACCGAGGAGTCTACCCCACCCGACATCGCTACCAGCACTTTTTCGGCCATCGTGTTCTACTCGAAAAAGGGGCCGTCACACGGCCCCGGTTTACATCTCAATCCGCTCACGCTACAATTGAATTAACCGTAGGTTGGCGACATGGACCGCAGGCGTTCGATAATCGGCGGCAGGATCTCCAGCACGCGATCGATTTGTTCCGGCGTCGTGGAGCGCCCGAGGGAAAAACGTATGGAACTCTGCGCCAGGGCCGGCGAGATATTCATCGCCGACAGGACAGGCGAAGGGCCGGTACTGCCGGAACTGCAGGCCGACCCCGAGGATACCGCCACGCCCTTCATATCCAGCGACAACACCGTCGATTCGCCCTCGACGCCCGCGAAGGCAAGATTGACGGTCTGGGGCACACGGTTCTCGCGGGGACTGTTCAGCGATACATCCGGGATCGCCGCCTGCAGGCGATCTATGAAGCTGTTCGAAAGATCCCACAGCCGGGTGAAATCTTCTTCCCGCCGATTCGCGGCCAGTTCGAGGGCTCTGGCCAGGCCGACGGCGCCGGCGACGTTTTCCGTACCGGGACGCCGCTTCTTCTCGTGCGGCCCGCCGTGGAAGAGCGGCAGCACCTTGACGCCCTGCCGGATATAAATGGCTCCGATTCCCTTGGGGCCGTATATCTTGTGCCCGCTGAGGGACATCATATCCACACCCATGTCCTGGACATTGACGGGGACTTTGCCGGTAGTCTGCACGGCATCGGTGTGAAAGAGAACCCCCTTGTCGCGAGCGATGGCGCTCAGGGCGGCGATATCGTTTATGGCGCCCATTTCGTGGTTGCCGTGCATAACCGAGATCACGGCCGTCTTATCGTTTATCAATTCGGCCAGCTTGTCTTTGAGAGCAAAGCCCTCGCCGTTAACCGGCAGGATATCGAGATCGAATCCTTCTCGCTCGTGGAGATACTCGGCCGGCTGGAGGATGGCCGAATGTTCGGTAGCGCCGACGATAACGTGGTTCTTGCGTTTGCGAAGATTATAGGCGACGCCTTTGACGGCGATGTTATCGGCTTCGGTGGCGCCCGAAGTGAAATAGATTTCCGAGGTCTCGGCGCCGACGAATTCGGCGACGGTCTCACGAGCCTTCTCCAGAGCCACCCGAGCATCGCGGCCGTAGCTATGGACGGAACTGGCATTGCCGTACACTCCGGAGAAATAGGGCATCATGGCTTCGACCACGGCCGGATCGGCGGGCGTGGTGGCATTATGATCGAGGTAGATGTGATCCATATGATTCATGTCCTGAACGTAATTTCTCAACTCACCATTTGGTACGCATTCAATAACGCACACATTAACCTGATGGTGCCCGGGGGGCATCATCAGAAGGCATATAATATAGTGAAATGCCAGCGCGTGTCAAAATCGATATCTTCGGTGGGAATACGGCGGGCATAGTCAAGGCGGATGGGTCCGGCCGGGGAAACGATCTGGAGACCGGTGCCGTAGGAGTAGGCCAGCCGGTCGAAGGACATCTCCTCGACCTTCCTGAATCCGTTGCCCATATCGAAAAAGACCGATTGCCAGAGCGGCCAGGCTCCGAGCAGACCTTTCAAGAGTGGTATGAACTGGAAAATCTGAATCGTCTGCCAGCGGAACTCCTGGTTGAAAACGGCGATGAAATTGGCTTTTTCGAGGGTGCCGTCGGGAAGGGTCGGCCCCAGGGTGTTAACCTCGAAACCGCGAATGGTGTTGGCGCCGCCGAGGTAGAAACGGTCGTTGAGGGGAACTTCCTTCGACGGACTGAAGGGCTGGACCCAGCCGCTCTTGAAGCGGGTTGCGGAAACCCACCCGGGCCAGACCACCTGGTAGCTCGACCAACTGGCCTCGAGCCTGCTGAAGTTGTCATCGCCGCCGAGGAAACCGCCGTAGTAGTCGACTTCAAGGTTCGTCAGGGAACCCCGGCGGGGGACGAAGATATTGTCGCGGCTGTCACGCCGGAACATAACATACATCTTGCGGCGAACGGAAATCCCTTCGCTCTCCTTGAGCAGTTCAACCTCGTCCGCCGGAACCCCGTAAATCCTCACCGACTCGTATTCCAAGCCGAGATCGATACGGATTTCCTCACCGAATTTGCGAATCGTCGAAGCCGACAGCGACCACGACTCGATGCGGAAGTTCTGTTCCGGGTCTTTGACGCCGGGCTCGTACTCCGCCGAAAGTACCAGCGGCGTTCGCGTCCCGAGCAACCAGGGCTCGGTGAAACTGACGCGATAGACATGTTCGAGCAGGCCGCGCCCGCCGCCGACATCGAACTTGGCGTTGGCGGTCAGGTCATAACGGCGCGACCCGAAAAAATTGCGTTTTCCGAAGGAGCCGGTGATATCCCATTCCAGGTCTTTCTTGACCGACTGGCCGGCACCCGTCTGGAGCGTGAGATACCTGGGTTTCCTCTCGCGCACCCTGAGGATGAAGTCGGGTTGGAGGCGATCGGTGGTATCGGCGTCCTGGTCGATGTTGACAGTGGTGAAATAACCCGACTCCAGGAGCCGCCGCTGGGTATCTATTATATCCTGGCGTCGATAGTCCTCACCGGTTTTGATGCGTGACTCCCGCCGGGCCGTATATACCGGATAGTTCCGAATTCCGGTGACGTCGACATTTCCGAAGCGAACCAGGGAATCGGGCCTTATGCGAAAAACAACCGGGCACTCCTCAGATCCATTGAGGGTGTCCAGAAGGTAATCCACGGAGGCATAGGGATAGCCGCCGTTGGCCAAAACGGCCTTCATATCGAAAGTCGCCTGACGTAATTCGAATAGATTCACCGGCTTGCCCGGCTTCAGGCGGCGACCGATACCGGTGAAATCTCCCACGAAAGGGGTACCTTCGGGGTATTCATAGTCGGCCTCGCCGTAGAAAAAGCGCCGACCCTCGGCAACGCTGACGAGGACATGAGCCGACGAATCCGGCAGGATGATATCGAAATCTTCCTCAACCTGAATTCCCAGGAAACCGTTGGTGAGATAGAGATACTTGATCTCGAGCGTGTCGCGTCCCAGCGATTCTCTCTGGATGCGGGTCCGGCGATCACCTTTGAGGGTCCCCCAGAAGGAACGCTCGCGGGAATACATTCGCTTCTCGACCTCGGAGGCGCTGAAGAATTCCGTGCCGACGACGGTGATTTGCCCCACGGTCGGCTTGTCGCGCAGCCACCGGAGCTTGAAGCGATCGGTGACGCCGGAAAGGGCGGTCGACCCCACGAGCAAAAGTGCGAGCAGAAATGTGGCGACAAAACGAATCATCAAAAATCCCAGTGCAGCTTGAGGCTCAATTGATAGAGCTGATCCTCATCGGAACTGCCCTCGAGCATGAAGTTCTTGTTCAACCGGTACTCGAAACCGACCGCCTGGCCGCTCTGTAGAGACAGGGCGGAGCTTCCGTAAACGTAGAGATTGGTGGCGGTGTAGAAACCTATCGTAACCCTCGACTGCAGCGGGTCGAACTGCCCCTGGGCGTAATAGGGATCGATCTCGAAGGTCTCCACCCCCAGCCGGCTGAGACGACGGGAGCCGATCTGCGAAATCTGTGAGCCGATGACGCCGGTCAGGCGCTGTTCGATACGCCCCGACGCCTCCACCCCGTCGGCGCTGTAGGAGTTGGCGAGCAGCAGCGGCAAAATATCATCGGTTGAGAAGTCCGATCCTTCCACGGGATTTATCTCGGGGACTTCAAGGGTGCCGGTGATGTGAATGGCCAGCTCGATATCCTCGGGACTGGCATTCTCTTCGTCAAGGACGGACTGGCTGACGGTGGCAATGCGCGTCCGGCCGATAATATCGAGCTGCGCGTTGAGATCCTCTTCGCCCTCGAAAAGCACCTGGCCGCCCGGATCGAGACGGAAGGTCTTGTCGAAAAGAAAACCCGTCCCGCGCAGGACTTCCATGTCACCGATAAAACTGTAAAGCCCGTTTTTGCGAATCACATTGATCTGCCCGGCGAATTCGGCATTGATATCACTGTTCTGTATCCAGTAGTTGGAGAGGATGTCGATGTTCAGGTCGAGATCCCAGCTGTTTTCGCCGGTCAAACCGGCCATGATCGGAGAGCCCTCGTTCGGTTCGGCGAAATTGGCCCGGTATTTCATCGACAGCAACGTGAGATCCCCGGTGACTTCCGGCGGACTCTCACCCTCGATATGCATGTCGCCCTCGATCCGCCCGCTAATTTCCTCCAGCTCATAGGTGAACGGAAACTCGCGCGGCAGGGACACGTCAAGGTTGTAGTAGAAGTTCTCCAATGACCTGACCTCGATCTCGCCCTCGATATTGGCGTATCTTTTCTTTTTGCCCTTCTTGGTATCGATGGCGTAGGCCTGGATACCGTCGACTATGATCAGGTTGTTGTTCATCCTGATGCGGGCCTCATCGGCCAGGATCGGTTCCTCGAGATCGAAGTACTTCAACCGGGCGTTGCGAATGCTCGCGCCGCCCTCAAGCCGGGGTTCGTTGGGCGTCCCGGAGAGGTTGAAGTCGGCGGTGAAATCGCCATTGAGTTGCTCCACTGATGGCAGTACCAGGCTGACGAGATCGAAGCGGCGATCGGAGGCCGTAATATTTATATCCATGGACAAGTCCGGGAACCGGTCCATCGAATCGGTGGTCAGGGCCGCATCCATGTGCAGATAGCCATCGGCCCGATAGATCCCGGGATCGGCCATTATAATCGCGCTGTCGAGATCCACCCGGCGGTCCCGGTAATGGGCGCCCAGGGACAGGTCTCCAAGGACCAGATCCTTGTAGACGAGCGAATCCACAGTAGCGTCGATTTCGAACACCGGCTCGAGCCGGGTTCCTCCCAGTGAGGTCTCCCCGGAGAGATAGCCGTCGACCGACCACTCGGTCTCGAAAAGTCCCAGCCAGGGAGCGACGGGAATATTTTCGACGGAAGCCTGCAGATCGATCGACTCGTCAAAATCGGCTCGGCCCGAAACCGAGAGCCTAGCGCCGTTGTTGCCGATAACGATCCGTCGCAAATCAAAACCGGCGCTGTCGATATCGATCTCAAGGTTGTTTCGGTTATAAAACCGGCGATCAAAAAGGGCCGTCGTCAGCGTATCCAGGACCAGGGTCATCGGATCCGGCCCATAGTCAAGCACGCCGGCGGCGCACAGGCGCGAATACTGATTGTGTAAATAGGCCGTATCAATATAGACGAGATTGGAATCGACCGTAAAGCGGGCGAAGCAGGTATCATAGGGCAGGCCCCAGGCG
>CAZVUZ010000033.1:0-24567 GCA_964630485.1 uncultured Ignavibacteriales bacterium | reverse complement strand
ACACCGACATATTCATAGCGTTCGTCGCCAAGATACCGGTAATCTCCCGCACCCGTTCCGACATAGCTGAAGCCGACTTCATATTCGCCGTTGCTTTCCCCCACGAAGCGGTAGACGGAATCGGGGAAGTAGACTTCGTCAAGGACATAGCGGCCGGCGGTATCGCCGACAACGCCCGAGCGGACAGCCGCCGAGACACTATCGCCGACAGCGTCCAGAATCGCAAGGTCGAATGCCGTTAGGTCCCCCGTTTGCAATTCCTCCCGGTCGTCGCCCTCCCTCAGCCAACTCACGTCGGCGAAGAAATTGGAATCGGTAAGACTGCCGCCCCCGCCGCCGGAGATGAATTCCCCGCGGTAGTTCGTCGAGAGAAGCTCATAGTCGATTTCAATTCGGCTCCGGTCGTCGATGGGATGGTTGACGTTGAAGGTAACCCGACCGGCGGGATAGTCCATTATGTAGTCTTTGTTCGCACCGCGTTCGAGCCGTCTGCCGTCGAGCCAAATCGTTTCCGACCCCGGGACGACCGCCTCCGCCAGATCACCGGCGCCGATCTGATAGGGACCCTGCAAACCGTCCCGACCGGCAAGGCGGACGGTGGCGAAGCGGCCCTTCGGCCGTGCCACGGCACCCTCGGTATGCCAGCGCGGATAGTCTATGGCCAGCGAGGCGCCGGACAGGCGTTTGGGGCGGGATGCGGACCTCGATCCCTTCGGACCAACGAGATCAATCTCTCCGACCCTGGCCACCAGGCGAGAAGAGCTCAGTTCCAGACTGATCTTGTCAAGTTCGCTCAGGCGACTGTTGGCGGTACCGTAGGCGGGATCATAACCACGGTCGGAAACGGCCCCGCGAAGGGTGAGCCCGGGTTTCAATTCACCGGACACTATCATATCCAGCGACTGGCTGAATTCACTGCTGCCCGCCGAGCGCGCCGAAAATCGAAATGACTTGGCGCCGCTGAAGGATATGTCTGATCCGAAGCCGGTCGACGACGCCTTCGGCAATGACGGTCGCACCCGCCCGGTGGGTCCGTCGCGGCTCGAAACCACCGCCGGGGTTCGGCCGTACGAGCGCATCACCCATTCGGGGACAAGGTGGTAAATTATTTTCAGGGTGTCGCCGGCGCCAAGCGCCAGCTTAGAGAGATTGATGGCGCCGGGGTCGAGAGCATAATCACTGCCGGCCTGCAATCGCCGACCGTTGACGAACAGCGAATCGGAATTTTCAAAAATGAATCCGGCTCCCAGAGAAAGGCGAACCGGGATGTCCTCACCGGTGTATGTTTTCGAGATACGTGCGGCCATCGCAGCGGATGGAAGAAGAAGCGGGCAGAGAACGATCAGAAGGGTCAACACGCGCCATGGCGCTCGGGCTGAGATTAGACCTTGCCGGGGCATAGCACGATCGCTACTCGTCAGTATTGAAGATGATGCGACACACCAACAGGCGGTTGTTGCCACTATCGGAGATCAACAACCGGCCGTCGGCAAGGAAAGCGATGTCCGAGGGCTCCTTGAGCGGCACGCGATCACCGATCAGCCGCGGCCCGACCTGGAATATTTCCTTCCCCTTCATGTCCAGAGCAACCAGTCTTCCCTCGTTGCCGTCTATGACCCAGGCCATGTCCTTCGAGAAAGTAACCGCCATCGGGTAGCCCAGGTTCTGGGCCTTGAGATCCCTTATGAAATTGCCGTATTGGTCGTACATCACGAGCCGGGCGTTACCGGCATCGCATACGATGAAATTATCGCGGAAATCGGCAACGATTTTCTCAGGATTGATCAACTGGCCTCCGGAGTAACCATAATTGCCCACGAAGCGGTTGAAGTTGCCGACGTTATCGAAAACGGCGATGCGGTTGCGCTCGCGGTCGGCCACCCACATCTCGCCGTAGTCGGTCACGGCCAGGCCGGAGGGAGTACCGAATTTGAGCGGATCATCGTCATCCTCGAAAACGAGTTCGTCCACATAGTTCAAGCGGGAGTCATAGGAAACTATCCGCCGATTCCCCTCGTCCGAGACCGCCAGGCTGAGACCGCTGTTGACGGTGACGAAGGTGGCTTGACTGAACTGGCCGGCGGAGGTACCGTAGCCCCCAACCTCGGAGACGGGTATGAGCGAGGGGTCGAATTTGAGGAGGCGATCGTTACCGGAGTCCATGACAAAAACGGTGCCGTCAAAACCCACGGCCAGTCCCACCGGATAGTTGAGCGGATCGCCCAGGACGGGACCGGAAACAACTTCCTCGACCAGCAACCCCACGGGCGGAATTGGCGGTCGCTCGTTTTCAAGCGGAGGTCCCGGAGGTCCGCCGCACGATAGCAACAGTAGCGCCAGAGCCAGGCCCGGCAGTCGGTATCTCACCATGTTCCCCCCTCGTTGTTAAAAACGAGTATATACGCTGAACGACAGCGGCCGGTAGGCATTG
Organism: uncultured Ignavibacteriales bacterium; assembly: GCA_964630485.1. GTDB lineage: Bacteria > Zixibacteria > MSB-5A5 > GN15 > FEB-12 > JAJRTA01. The sequence continues at coordinate 22,136 of CAZVUZ010000033.1, read as the reverse complement.
AACGGATCGATGTCGAGACGGCAGCGGATCTTCCCCGGACCGTCTTCCTCGGAGCTGTCTCCGAACAGCTTGTGCGATTTCCTGACATCACGCACGGCATCGATAACCGAGACGATACGGTTGAGCACCATCAAGCCGATCATAAAATCGGCCCGGCGATCGGCTTCCTTACTGCGATTTTTGATCTCGCGGTAGGCGTTCTTGTCCGCCAGCGTCTGCCATCGCCAGTGGTTGGAAGCGTTGTCTTCAAGGTAGGGACGGCTCGACTCGAGTACCCGCCCCAGGGTGTTGTACTGGTCGATATCGTCGTAAAAACCGACCCAGTCACGGAAATCATCGCTCTTTCCCTCAAGATCGGCTCCGGCCTTCTCGGCGGCAAAACTGATGTAGTCATCTTCCTTCCATCCACTGTAGGTCCGAAAGGAGATCAGCCCGATCCACGACAGCGCCTCGACGGCAAAGAAATATCGCGCTTTCTTGCGATTGCCGACATAGTATTCGCCCAGTCCGGGAAGCAGGGCCGAATACAGAATGGTTTTTTGAATCGATTTGGGTTCTTCTCGGGAGTCGCCGTCACGATAGTCGAGGCCACCCTGTCTTGAGCCAAGCATGCGGTAACCGGAAACCGGTTGGACGGTGCTGACGGGTGTCATCAATTCAGCCTGCATGCGCGACTGAACAGGAGTTTCTTTCAGCATCGTCCCGGCCTCGGAGACGCCGCCGGCCAGGAGCAAAAAACCTAAAATCAGGGCAATGTACTTCATATCAGCAAACCTAGAACTTGTACGACAGACTGACATACGGCGTGTCTTTCCAGGAATGGTAACTCCTTAGTTGAGGTTTAACCTTCAACCGCGCAAATTCCTGCTCGTACCTGAGATTCTTGTTATGGCTCTTGGTCACGAAGTAGGCTTCGAAGGCGCTGACGAGGTGGTTGGCCATGACCAGGAACACGAACTTCATGGATTTGTCGAACTGATCGTTGGCATCATCGCGCATGACCTCGTAGCTCTCGCGATTGACCGAGGTAGGCGTATAGGCCGGACCCGTGATTTTGTCGATATAGCCGGCGTTCTGCTTGTCCAGGAAAGTCTCACCGTCAAGCTCGGAGTCGTCCCAGCCCCAGGCGAACTGATCGTATTTACCGGTCATTTCGTAGTATTGCTGGGTCTTGGTGTCCGGCAGGCGATGGGTGATACCGGAATCATCCTGCAGTGAGTCCCAAACGGTGGTGCCATAGGCCAGGTCGAGGTAATCGGTGTAAGTGCCCTCGCTCCAGTGGAGGTTATTGAAGGCCTCATATTCGCCTTCCAGGTCAGAACCGTCTCCGTGGTACTTGAAGGCCTGCATAAGACCCAGGACCTCAATGGCCAGAAACGCCACCGGCTTTATCTTACTGCCATAGTAGTACTGACCCAACCCCGGCACCGCCAGCGAGTACAGGAAAGCGCGCCCTGGTGATTTGTAGTCGGGCGGGGTCGCCTGCGCCTGGGCGATCTCCGACAGAGGCATATCCTCGTCTTCATCGACCTGGGCAAGGTACTGATTATCATAGGATCCGGCGGAGAAGTTGTATTTCACCTTCTGCAACTCCTGTTCGAATACGGAAGATTCCATATTAGCCGCGGTCGAATTTCCGACAGCAAAGACGACGAGTGTCAGAACTAAAATCGCAAGACCCGCAGTCTTCATCTTCGTTTTCACAGACATGCAATGACTCCTTATCTGATGACAGCTATGTCAATAAAGGCGGTTTCCGTGTTGCCGCCGAAGTCTACTTCAATCATACAGCGATAGACACCCGGTGTCAGGTTATCGCAATCATAGGTCAGTTCATTATCTATTCCCCCGGAAGTGGGGCCGTCAAAGAGGTCCACCTGTTTTCCGGAAAGGTCGTATACGGCCAGCTCCACCCGCCGCGCATCCGCTCCCAGGAAATACCGGATGGTCGTGGACCCGTCCGTTACCGGGTTGGGATAGTTGTAGAAGCGCTCTTCGGGAAAATTGCTCGAGAAGCTCTGCACTTCCCCCAGCTGAGATGTTTCGAAAGCGAAGCTTCCCGCGGGATCGTGACCGCCCATGGGCCAGTAGTTTTTCACGCTGTCGGCGGCCGCCTCCCAGGCATAGAACCAACCGTCGGCGCCGAGGTAGGCCAATGCGCCGCCCTGGTCGTATGTAAAGACCACCGGCGATCCGGCGCCCCGCTCACCGGCGGAAAGTGGAAATCCGTACGACAGATCGGGACCGTAGGAATAGAGATTCCCGGCGTAGGTGGGAAACACGACCTCCGGTCCGCCGCCCAGTTCAATATCGGCCACGATCGGCGAGGCCACGGCCAGATCGTAATAGTAGCCCACAATCCCCTGGTCGTCGTAATAAACTCGGTCGCTAATCTCGACCGGATAGTCGGAAAGCAATCCCAGTTCGCGGTTAAAAGCGTAAAAGGCGTTATCGCCGCCAATCACGATATCGGGATAGCCGTCACCGTCGATATCTCCGGCGACTGGGTTGACGGTGAAGGCATAGCCGGTTTCAACCTGCGCCATTATTTGGAAAGCCGCCGTCGGCAACGGCGGCATGGTCATGTTCAAATTCGTGGACACCACGACAATGGACCCGTCTACCGAGGCCGCCACCACTTCGGGATCGCCGTCCCGGTCGACATCGACCAGGATCGGACCGAGATTGTAGTAGCCATCGAACTCAAAGGACACCGTGTCCTCGGCCGAGAGAATGAAGTACAACCTCGTTGTCGGGGCGCCGCCTTCTACGAGGGAATCCCCGGCCATCAGGATTAGTCCCTGATCCAGCTGGCAAATACCCTGGTATTCTTCGTTTTCAAAACGCCCGAGATTGGCCGCCGAGCCGGTGACATCTTCCTGGAGATATACCTGCCCGCGGTCAGTCAGCACCCAGAGCCGCTCGCCAAAGGACATCGCTATGGGCAGTCCCGAGGTCGAGAAGAACGGCTGGGAAGGATCGGCCAGATCGGCCTGGCCGTTGCCGTCGGCGTCAACACCTTCGAAGACATACACCCGGCCCGCAGACGTATTGGGCACCGGTCGGCCGACCGCCACATATTTTGAGGTCCCGGCCTCGCCAAAATCGCCGGTTACGGGGCCGGCGGTGATTTCGGCCTGCATGCGGGCGAAAAGCGGCACCGGATGCAACCGCCCCGGATGCACCGAGGCAAAGGCGCTGTCGTAATAGGTCACGCACGGATCGCACTGGCTGACGTCATGTATGAAATTGCCGCCCGTCGGCGTGGTGGCGCAGAGATTCGCCCCGGAGGCGAAAATAATCTCCGGCTCACCGTCGCCGTTGAGGTCATCGACCAGGGGCGACAAACCAAAGCTGGGAGCGCCGGCTCGAACCGGGAATCCGGCCATGAGCTTCTCCGTTTCAAGGTCGAACGTAACTACCGAATCGGCACGTCTCGGGATACCACCCACATCCACCAGTTTGCGACTTATATCGGTTATTCGCACATGGGTATTGTTGCCGGAGTTATCGAACGCGGCCGGATTCGTGTTGGGCGTAAAGGAACGGTTCTTGTCGTCCCGGAACATGTCATCAGAGGATCCATAGCGTCTCACGCCGATTTCGTAATAGCCGCTCATATTGACGATGCCGTCGGCCTCGATAAGGCTGATAAACCTTCGGCTAGGATCGAGTTGCAGCATGTTCTCGTCGAAATTATTGACGCCGTTGCCGTTGTAGTCCAGGCCCGCCACGCCCTCGTCGACATGGTAAATCAACACTCCCGAACCGGGCAGGAGGAAATCATACTCACCGGTAAATTCCCCGGTGGCCGAATCGACGGGATACAGGATCACGCCGCTTGCGGAGTCAGCACGCTGCGCAGTGGCGCGCCCGTCCGGGTTCTCCAACCTGTTTTCAAGGAGATAGTATTCGTTCTCGGAGATCGGCACGCGGGCTATCTTGATGCCGTCGGTCTGCATCTCCGCCGCGACCAGTTCGATATCGGTGCCCTGCCTGAAATCGTACACCTCGACAAAACCGAGGTAGGCGCGCGACCAGGCCGACGGATAAAGCGGCATAGTGCCGAATATCCCGCCCACGGGGAAACCGAAGTCAATGCTGGTACCGAAGCCGTTGTGATCCATCAGGGCGAAGTCGCCCAGGCAGGTGATGAAATTGTCGGTGCGATAAAGATCCACCAGACCGAGCTGGTGACCGAATTCATGGGCGATCACAGCGTTGAGGGCCGTGCCGCGATTATCCTGACTAACCGTCTCTGGCATAATCAGGGCGCTCTTGATGCGCGTCGAGTCGTTATCCACCCAAAGGGTGTCGTCGGTCCGATACCGTATCCAACCCGTGAACATATCCGAGCAGGTCGTCGGGAAACCGATGTCGTTCTGGCGATCGGAACCGGCATGGAACAGGAAGTAGGCATTGAAGTCGCCGAATTCGATCTCCGGCGACACCGCATCGGCCACCGCAAAACAGTCCAGGAAGTACTGCTCGAGACCAAAGACCACGGTATCGAAAGCCGCCTGGGCCGGGAGAGCATCGTAGCAGATGCCGTATTCATTCATTTGCTTCGGCAATGTGTAAACCGAGTCCTTCGCCGGTGGCCATATTTGCCAGGTAAGAGTCACCCGACCCTCGGATACCGTTTCCCAGTACTTCGACAACGCGCGCATGTGAGCATCGAAGTAATTCGAGTCACGGGGCGGGGGATCGATCCAGTGCCCAACATTGTCAAAATAGGCCATGGAGTCATTGGGATTGGCCAGGGGGTTGCTCAGATCCATGAGACCGTTTCCGGTCGTGTTCGGATCGTCCACTTCCTCTTCCTGGAAATTGAACCGCAGCACCAGGACGTTGATGGTGGTATCGAAGTCCGGAGCCAGGGCCTGCGCCGGCAGCGACCAGGCATCCTTGCGATCCACGCCGAGTTTGATACCCTCCGCCCGCGGCTGCGCGAGACTGTGATGCCGGACGACGTTATCGGTGGGGGCATCATCCCGCGCCTTCGTGCCATACAGGATCTTACCGTCGGAGCCGGCAACAGCCGCCGCCGCCAGGACACATCCCAGGAAAATTATGACAAGCCAAGTTCTTAAATGCAACCTTTCAACCTCCTGAACTACGGAATAACCGTGACGGAAATACGCAGAGTGTTTCGCAGTGATTCCGTAGAGTTACTCGGGATATACGAGAAATCGAATTTGAAGGCGTTAAACAGCGCCAAGCCAACACCCAGAGTGGCCGTCTTGACGTCACCTTCGTCATCGAAAATGTATCCCGCCCTCAGGGCAATGATATTCGCATAGAGGAATTCGGCGCCGCTGTTTACGACCAGCTGCTTGAGTTCCTCGCCGAGACCGTCATCGAGACCGACCAGAATCTTGTTCACTTCCGACGTCACCAGCAGGTGGTAGTAGTCGGTCTGCAACAGCTTGTAGGCAAAACCCAGGGCCAGGTTGCGCGGCAGATCGTCCGCCTGCGAAGCATCGATATAGGCCATCTTCGGACCGAGGTTGGTCAGGGCCAGCCCCCAGGTCAACCGCGGCGTCATGAGGTAGAGCATGCCGAAATCGACGGCGAAACCGGTCGAGGTACCCTTACCTTTTTCCAGACCGGTACCGAGATCGGATAGCTTCGAATAAAGCAGTTTGGCCGAGATACCCACCTTGAGCTTCGGCGACAGCGCCGTGCCGTAGGAACCCGTGAATGCTATATCGAAGGAATCGAACGTACCCAGGGTGTCTCCCTGTTCACCGGTGCGAAGGAAGGAACCGTAGGAGATAAAAGTGACATTACCTCCGAAAGTACCCCATTCCTCTGAGCCGGCCACGAAGGAAACGAATTCGTAGTACACGTCGTCGGTAAGTTCCGGCAGCCATTTTACGTGCATGAGGGTCAGCTGCTTAAGGGCATTGGCCTTGACGACGATCTTCTCGTCGCTGGCCAGCCAAAGTTCGTTGTCGATGGCGTGGGCATCAACGGCCCTGGAGTGGTCGAGATCGCTCACGCCGGAGCGAGACCAGTAGTAGCCGTCATATTGAATCATGCCAACCGCCGTTGCAAAGAACAGCCGCTCACCGCTCCGGGTAATTTTGTTAACCGGGGTCGCGGCCGGGTTGCGATAGATCTTCACCCGCCGGCCGACCTCGATCGGGGCTTCGTCAAAATCATTAATATCGGTCAGCTGGGCGCCATAGACCTCGGCGTCGCCGTCGTTCTCGTGCCGCTTGGCGGCAACCAGCGCCTCAAAGGTATCGCCTTCCTTAATACGATAGTTGCGATAACCCGGAAGCTCCCAGCCCCTGCCGTTGAAATAGTAAACACCGTACTCGGTGCCGAGCCAGACGCGATTGTCGGGTCCGACATAGATCGAGTTCACTTCGCCTTTGAGTTCTCCGACGAATGGCGCCCGGACAACTTTGCCGGCCTCGAGGCTCGCGTCGGTAGCGATGGGGGCCTGGGTCTCCGCAACATCCGTCACTTCGACCGGAGCCACCGCCGACGAATCGACTTCCGCAAGGGTCGAGTCCGAAACCGCCGCCAAACTGTCGGCGACTGTCGAATCCGCCTCCGCCGGGTTGTTATCACTGCGCAGGGCAGCCATGATATCTTCCGGCAAATCCGCCTGTACCTTCACCTTGGATTCCGGCTCATTCACGACCGCATCAACCCCGCGACCGCCGGTCTCGGCATTGACTTTGAAATACTTGTCGAGATAGTTCTGCTTTTCCAAGGTGCTGCCAAAAAGTCCGAATTTCTCGGCGATCTTCTCCGGGGTATCATCCAGGGCCACCGTGTACTTCATATTGTTGGCCCAGTGGTAACCGTCCCAGTGGTAAAGTTCGTTATCGACAGCCATCCAGATATCACTGGTGGTGCGGGCACCGACGGCCGAGACCGATCCATCGGGAATTTCATTCTTGCCCATTATGGGCGCCAGGCGGTAGTCGTCAAAACGGGCCAGCCCGTGCACCGTGCCGATGTAAATCTGCGAACCGTCGGCCGCCAGACAGTTGATAGTATCGGACGGCAATCCCTCCGTCACCGTCAGTGTCTGCCATCGCTTACCGTTGTAGGTCACCAGGCCGCGATCGGTGCCGACGAGGACATAGTCGCCGGTGGAGGCGATCGACGACGGTGTGCCGGGAAGATTGACGTTATAGGGTACGATCAGCTCTTCGGGGATAAACCGCGTCCGCGATTTCTCGACGGCGATACTGATACGATCGATCTCAACTTCGGAGAGAACGCTGTCCTTCAGGCCCCCGCGCAGGTAATCCTCGACATCGCCGAGCCGGTTCCAGTCGATACGGCACTGGTTAAACGAAACCAGGAGCGAATCGAGCATGTCCATTGTCGACTGCCGGGCCGAATAATCATCGGGGATATGGTCAACCACCGAGGTGCGGAGGTTCTGGAGGTATTCATAGCTGAACTTGTTATTGGCAACGGCTACCTTCTCGACGATCGTGGCCAGGCGCTCTTCATTGCTTATGTTGAAATAGGAAGCAACGATTGATTCTACGGTCTGATCGGTACGCGTGTTGAATACTTCCCCGGTAAACCAGTCCTTGTTATCGAACCGGGCGAGCCCCTTGCCGGTAATGGCCCACAGCTCGTAGGCCGTGTAGTCACCGGCGCCGCCGCTCTTGATGGCGGCCATGCCCTCAAGGGGACGAAACTCCGCCGGCACCTTGCGCTCAATCCAGGAGCTGGCCAGCGGATAGGCGCCGAGCCCGGCCGGGTTCCAGTGGGTCGCGGTGGCATCATCGGCGATGGCTACAAAGGCCTCGCCCATACCCGCCGCGCGCGCACCCGGGGCAATCCTCAGGTAAAGGACGGCCGCGTTAGAGATATCTGCGTGTGCATCTCCTATCAACGCGAGTGTCATAACAATCGCCAGTAAAGGGAGAATCAACATGCGTGGTTTCATTGCAAGCTCCTCTAATTGATCACTACTACTTTTCCGAATAACTCAGTCTCACGACGGTCAGCCAACGACCGCGCTACGGCCCGGTAAATATATACACCGGTAGCCACCCGGTCACCATCGACATCTCTGCCTCTCCATATAATGTCGTCATGATAACCAGGATTCAGTGAGTACAAACTATAACTATTTATCTTCTTTCCAGAAAGGGTAAATATCTCAAGGGAAAATTTTTCCAGGTGCTGATTGGCGTAGAATGAAAACGTTGTGCTATCCTGCATGGGATTGGGATAGTTGAGCAGATCCATCACCGCCACCGAACCGTCGGCCACCAATTCCACGACAAACTCGGCCGTGGACGAATTGTTGGCATTATCCCAGGCTTTTATTTTCAGGCGATGTTGACCGACTTCGAGGCTGTCGAGAGAATATGCAATAGTGCCCTTCGTATAATCATTCTGATCATATTCGAACAACCCGGTCAGGTTGGCGGTGGCTTCCGAATGACCGTCGATTTCCAGGGTAATACCGTGCCCCAGCCCCCCGGCGAGGTTTATGCCGGAAGAATCGCTGATGGTGATTTCGAGCCGGTCGCCCTTTGCAATCAGGTCCCCGGAGACAAATCCCTCGCGACCGGTGAAGGCGTAATCGATAGCGGGCCCGACGCTGTCACTCACGGCCGCCACGGCCTCCGCGATCGGCAGACTGTCGACCAGTCCGGCGGCATCAATAGTGTCGAGAACGGCATAAACCGTTACCCGGGCACTCGCGCCACCGTAGCTGATATCCACCGGCGGTATAAAATCGAAGGAGAAAACGCCGGAAGTAATGTCCGCGGAACCTCGAAAGACCATCGGGCCGTCAAGACTGTAATCAATGTCCACACCGGTGCCACCGTTTTCGGTCGAGACGTAGACTTTCTGAATATCGGCGTCGTATACCTGTATCTGCAATTCGCCGTCACTGGCAAGGGTATTGCCGGAGGCATCGATTACCCGGCCCTCAATGTGAACCGGCTGCAGGGCCACGAGGCTGTCGGGCTCCTCGTCAAAAACCACTTTGAGATGCGGTCGCCCCAGACGCACGCAGGGATCTCCCATGTAGAGGAAGGTCCGGTCATTCTGCACCAGGCCGGAGTAGGAACCGATATTATACTGGTGCAGCAGCTTGGCCGTATAAACGGCCTCGCAGACCGAGAGGTCATTGTCGTCGAAAAGAACCTCGAAAACCGACTTGTTAAAACGGGCGTTCGGCGACGACCAGACCAGTCGGGTGGCCGAGATTACACCGACCGCACCGCCGCCGGGATGGCTCAGCAGTTGTTCCGCCATGGCCTGTTCGCCGGGAGTATCGTAGAAGCCGATAGCGCATGAAGCCGCGAAAACAACCGAAAGACGGTCGCTGTTCGAAAGACGCGGAATATCGTCGACGCTCGTAAAAATGCGTTCGTGCGCCCAGACCCCGGGGTTGCCGTGGCCCACGTAATTGATCAGCAGGCGGCCATCATTAAGACCGTCCACGATGGCGTCATTTACGCCCGGTTTCTGGTTGTTTACGAACGGGTATTCGATGGCATATATCTTGTCGCGCTCATAAACCCGCGGCAGGTAAACTTCCTGAAGTGAGTCCGCCTGGCGCGTGTGTATGGTTTCGTTGGTTCGATCGGCACTGAACTCGTCATCGGCGACAATACTCACCCGCGTCCGCCACAGGCCGAAATTATTCGACGACTCATAGGCAATGGTCTTGGCGGTGATTGTCTGCAATTCGGAAATGGAGCGCACCGGCCAGCGAGCCGGGATCATGTCCAGACCCCGATCCGGGACATAAACGTAACTGGAATCGCTGTCCAGGGCACCGTAGTCGCCGAAGTAAACGTAGTTGTCGTCACTGTAGGAGTTCGAGGCATCGTAGGGATGCACATACGGCGGCACGTAGCCGGGACCGTCAAGACCGAGGTGATTTAGGAAATCGTAGGTGCCGTCACCGACAAAAAGGACCAGGTACGGAGCCGGTCCCGGACCGTAGTTTTCATAGGCATACTTGAGGTAATCGCGAATGGCCGTCGGGTCCGCCACGCCCCACGAAAAATTGTCATAGATATCTTCGACCGTGACGAGCTTCACGGTGTAGCCGGTGCCGCGACGGTAGTTGACGTAATCGCTAAGACCGGCCGCGAAGGCCTCGGCGGTGACCACTATAAGGTCCGCCTGTCCCGAATTTTGCCGCAGGTCGGTCACCTCCGTCCGTTCAATTGCCGACGGCTGTCGGGCCGCCCCTGGCGGGCAGGCATAAAAGCGGTTGATGCCGTTCCCCTCGAGATTCGCCGCGAAGGAGATCAGGCCTGACGACTGCTCAAAGCCGGCTATGACAACCGGACGAAGCGGATCGGCCAGATCGAGAACCAGCGGCGTCGCGGCAAATTCATCGGCAACCTCAATAACAGCCGCAGCCACCACCGGCTCCAGGGTTAGATCAAGGGCATCACCTACCGGTTGGATACGGCAACGATAAGAGGCATCGACATAATCGAGATAAATGGGAATAATGCCCGGATAAAAGGTAATATCCAGTCGATTCAAACCATCGATTAAATTCGTGGCCTCGAATACGCAACTGGTATCGTCACCACCCGTCCGGGCCGACGCCAGCGCATTTATCCGTATATCGGCGGCACTCGGGCCGGGGAGGTTCTTGGCAACCAGCACGATTTCCGAGGTCGAGCCGGCAATGAAGCCCGGCGCCGGGATAAAGAACGACGGGTTGTTGTCCTCGAACCAGAGCCAGCGATAATAGTCGTGCACACGCTGATCGTTTTCTACTCCCAGGAGCGTGTCCCGCTCACTGTGGACATAACGGCCATAGTCGTTAATCGTAGTATCTTCGGCGCCGGTAACACCGCCGTCAACCTGGCCCATGCGGACACCCGCACCGAGCGCCCCTGAGACCGTCAACCAGTATATATTGTCGTGCGTATAGGGATTGTTGATATATCGCGGCGACTCGCCGGCTTCATAGAGCCAGCGATCAACACCTTCACCAAAAAACACTATATAGTCGTCCCGGTCGAAGGTGCCGTCACCGCCGTCATGGACCTGAATCGCAATTTCTTCAAATTCTGGTCGCGGCCGTTCATTGAGAACTTCGACTTGTCTTCCGCCACCGGTAAACAAGTGCAGGTCATCGGAGGCGACCATTCCCAGCACCAGTCCCGCCGCCTGCAACTCGGTCCCGGTAACCCGATAAAGGCCGGTTTCATCAATCGCTAGCTTGTACCAGGTCGTAACATCGGAAAAGGGCGTCTCCTGGGCCGGTTTCGCCACCCGGGGCCGCGCGCCGGGCCATTGCCGGGCCGCGTCGAAATTGGCCACGCTGCGCTTGAAGATCCGATCGAAGTACGGGTCGTTGTTCGAAAGACCGGTGGTGGAACCGCCGCCTTCGAAGGCCAGTCGTATTTCCACTGCGGTATAGAGACGGTCACCCTCGAGCGGAAACACCTGGACCGTCACAATACGCCGATTCCTAACCGTGATCGGCGGCGAAACATCAACCAGCGGCCCAGAAGTCGGCCGTCGGGTCTCATCGTCAAATGATCCGGAAGGTATCAAAACCGCCGCCGAGCCCGAAGCCGACACCAGTCTGGCCGTGGCCCCGGCCGGGATACTAACGAGCGTTGATTTGTAAAGGTATCGAAGGGAATCTTTGTCAAATCCTTCGTACAGATCCGAAAGATCATCGGCTATCGACATCCTGAAATGGAATTCGGTCGAAGAGGAGGTGATAACTTCGATATCGCCGGCCGCATACGCCGGCCCGGCCGACATCAGCAGGCATAAAAAAAGTGATCTAAACAGAATTTTCGCCATATAAAACCGGGACTGATCCCGGCCCTGGACCCGAAAAAAACATAGCTCCGGTCAAAGGGCCAATAGAGGTTATACCTTTACTGCTGTGTTCAAAAGAACAAAAAAACCGTTAACCGTTGAGCTATACTTTCTCCTTCTATTCTGTATAAATCACGGGAGTATAAGAAGTTCCCGAAAAATTGTCAAGTTGTCATCGCATCAATTCGCTAATCACTAACGCAATTTTGCGGCCAAAAGATCCCGACAAAAATCGCGTCGCTTAGTCAAAACATCGGCACGCAACAACTTGTAACCAACAAACAAACGGTTTCCACCCACCGATTGTTCAACAAACGAACAGCTTTTTCGGGCAAAAGGTGAATCGCAATTCACATTTAAGACCGACTTCATCACAACTCAAGGCGCGAAAGTGCTCAACGGTAGCGCCTGATTTCGTCCGCCATCAGCTCCGTCGCGCGATCAGACTCAAGGCTCATTTCACGCAGCCTGCTCTCATAATCGACGACATTCCCCGCGGGAAACATCGCCGCCGAGTACACTTCATAATAGACGGCCAGCAAATCGTCGAGCGTGGTGATCAAATCATCGTCAAAGTGAGCGGTCTCGACTATGCGAGCGCGCCCGTATTCGAGATTTTCCTCCCAGGCGTCGAGAATCGGCCGTTCGGTAGCGGTCGAGGCAGCCACCACATCAATCATTTCCTCGGCCGGTATTTCAACTCCGCGTCCCTCGTTGCCCTCGTGCCAGTCGTCCACCACCGCCCGACCATAGCGCAGGTATGACTCTACGACCTGCCCGTACAGCTCGACTTCCAAGTCGACCATCTGAACCGGCGAGGCCGCTGCGAGACGATTGGCCCATTCGGCACGAATGGCGTGACCGCGGTCGGCCGAAACGGACGTGGCCTCCTCGGACGTCTGGCCCGTTTCGATTTGCATGCAGGCGCTCATCGCGACGCCGACGGCCAGCGCCGCGATCAAAAACCGGCCCCTTCCCCGTGTCCAGGTCATATGCGGTCTACCTCCTAAGAATTGACGTTTATCTCCTCGGGCTTCATGGCCGCCAGGTCACAAGTGAAGTGCCTGAGGAACACCGGCTGCCGGACGACTTTGTAGCCGCCGAGGCTCTCCTTGCGGGCGGAGATTCTCTCGGCCGTTTCGGCAATGTAATCGAGGTGCGAGTTAGTGTATACGCGCCGCGGTAGAGCCATGCGCACCAGTTCCTTGCCGGCGGTCAGTTTTTCGCCGGTATTGGGATCGATGCCACCGAACATGAGTGATCCGATCTCAACGACGCGGATGCCGCCCTCTATATAAAATGCCACCGAAAGGCTCTGGCCGGGGAACTGGTCCGCCGGGATATGCGGCAGGAATTCGCCCGCATCGCAAAAAACGGCGTGGCCGCCGGTGGGTTCGATGATCGGAATTCCGGCCTGCTTAATGGCTTCCCCGAAATAGGCCACCTGGCTGATGCGATAGTCCAGGTAATCGTATTCCAAAACCTCCTGCAAACCTACCGAGAGGATCTCAAGATCGCGGCCGGCAAGGCCGCCGTAAGTCGGAAAGCCCTCGACCAGAATCAGCAACTCGGCCAGGCGGTCGTAGAGCTCCTTATCATTCAGGGCCACAAACCCGCCGATATTCGCCAGGCCGTCTTTTTTGGCCGACATCATGGCACCGTCACAATAGCTGAACATCTCCTGGGCAACTTGCTTGATGGTCTTCTCTTCGAAACCCGGTTCGTCGCGTTTGATGAAATAGGCATTCTCCGCGAAGCGGGCGCAGTCGAAGAAAAACGGCAGGTGGTGTTTGCGGCAAATCTCGGACGCCTCGCGGATATTGGCCATGGAAACCGGCTGACCACCGACGGAATTGTTGGTGACGGTCATTATCACCATGGCCACGCTGTCGACGCCGTGCTTATTGATGAATTCCTCGAGACGATGGGTATCCATGTTGCCCTTGAAGGGGATGTTGTCGGGCAGCGAAGCTTCCGGGCACGGCAGATCGATCGGGATCCCATGCTTGTGCATGGTATTGGCCCGGGTGGTGTCGAAGTGGGTGTTGTTGACGACGTACTTACCCTCGCCGAGAACGGTCGAAAACACGAGGTTCTCCGCCGAGCGGCCCTGGTGACAGGGGATAACAAAGTCCTTACCGGTGATGTCCCTGACGGTACTCTCGAATTTGCGGAATGATGTGGCCCCGGCATAGGTCTCATCGCCCATCATGAGGGCCGCCCACTGCCGTATCGACATGGCCGAGGTTCCGGAGTCGGTCAGTAGATCGATATAGATGTCGGGAGAATCCAGCTTGAATATATTATAATTGGCCCGTGCGATCCTCTCCAGCCGCTCCTGGCGACTGATGAGCTGAATCGGCTCGACCGATTTTATCCGAAACGGTTCCGCGGGTTGGCGTTGCTTTGTCATAACTCTCTCCTTTCAAAATTGATTTACACGTTTCTACAATTTGAAAGAGAGATCTTTAGGTCACGTCCTTGACGCGCCGGCGATGATACTTGAGACCGAGATGCAAAATATTCCTCAAAGGCGTTATCGAGTCCGCGAACTTCATGAGACCCTCCTCAATTCGAATTCGGGGATGATTTGACCCGTGACAATGGAACGATCATTGAGGACATCAGGACGTTCATATTTCTGTAGCAGGGGGAAATCCTTGATGTCTTTTATAATGCCCAGTTGTCTCAGGACCTCAACGCACACCGGCACCAGCGCCCGGAAGTTACCGTCTCCGATTTTCACCGCAATACCAACCGGCGGATCCGCGAAGCCTATCCCCTCCACCGCCTCGGCCCCGACTTTGGCGACAATATTGTCCGGGAACGAGCGCATCAGGGCCAGGTCAAAACGATCCTCCCCGGAAACCATCTCGGGATGTCGGGTCATGGCGTCTTTGATTCTTGCGACAACCTGCGCCAGGGCATCGTCGGCGGCATCTGGACCGGCCAGCTTCTTGAAACCCAGGGCAATATTCCTGAGGGCCAGCGGAAAATTGGGCGCACTGCAACCATCAATGGCGGCGGGCATGTTCTCGACGGGATACTCGCAGAAATCGGAAACAGCCTGTTTGATCATTTGCTGCGAGCGACTTTCCGGGTCAAGGTATGTCTCTTTCTCGTCGCCGAGAAATTTCGCCAGTGCCAGAAACCCCGAGTGCTTGCCGCTGCAGTCATGTCGGCAGGGATCTTTGTCCTCGCCCTTGAGCGGAAACTCCCGACGCGCCTGCATGCCCAGGGGCCAGATCGTACCGCACTGAAGATCTTCCGGACAATGCCCGGTAAGCTCGAGATTGGCGTGAACCACCTGCTTGTGTTCATCCGATCCCGCATGGGAGCCGCACATTATGGCCAGTTGGCGGGGCGAAAATCCATACTCATCGGCGGCGCCACTGAGCAACAGGGGTATGAGCTGAAAAGGTTTGATACAGGAACGGGCCATTGTGACCAGATCGGGATCGCCGGCGGCATGAGTGAGTCGGCCCGTCCGGTCGACCACCGCGACTGAACCACAGTGAACGGACTCCACCGTCTCTCCCCTGAGTACCTTCGCCACTATCTGAATATTTGAAGCCACGCCGTCATACCACCGTTTGTCAAAGCCGCTCAAACTAAGATCTAATTTACGAAATTCCGCCCCCCGGGGCAACCCGTGATTGACCGCAGGCAGATCCCGGTGGCGGGAACTCCCGGGCGACATACGGTGTAGAATCAAACTGAACAGTCAAGCGAAGGGCGCCTCCGCACCATCGTGGCGACGGGCTTGCTTCACCTGACTAAGGAAACACAACACTATCAGGTTTGGAGGATATCATGATAGTAAAGAACACATTCAGCCTCAAAATCTTTGCGGTCGCGGCCCTGTTGCTCACAGGCGCCCTCGTATTGTCATCGTTGCCGATGGGAGCACAGTCGGCGCCGGCCTCGGCTGAGTCGGTCAAGGAACGACCGCTGAGGAGCCTGGCTGATCTCAACCAGGCCTTTATCGACATTGCGGCCGAGGTAAAGCCCACGGTGGTGACGGTCTCGACCGAGCGATTGCTTTCATACCGGCAAACCAGTCCTTTTGGCAACGACCCCTTCGAGTTCTTTTTCGGACCTCGGGGACGTCAACAGCAGGCACCCGAGCAGGAGTATCGCCAGACCGGTCTGGGATCGGGCGTGATCGTCAGCGGCGACGGCCGCATTCTCACCAACAACCATGTCGTCGACAAGGCTGACAGCATTTTCGTCCGCACTTTTGACGGCCGCCGCTACACGGCCAGCGTTATCGGCGTCGACCCCAAAACCGACATTGCGGTTCTCGACATCGACGGCGAGGATTTCGATTATTTGACCATCGGCAACAGCGATGATCTGCAGGTGGGAGAATTGGTGATCGCCGTGGGCAGCCCGATGAGCGAAAACCTGGCCTACACCGTCACCCAGGGTATTGTCAGCGCCAAGGGCCGGTCCAATGTCGGGTTGACCGACTACGAAAATTTCATCCAGACCGATGCCGCCATCAACCCGGGTAACTCCGGCGGACCGCTGGTCAATCTCGACGGCGAGCTAATCGGGTTGAACACGGCCATTGCCAGCCGCTCCGGCGGTTTCCAGGGCATCGGCTTCGCCGTGCCGTCAAACATGGCCAGGCAGGTTATGAATTCACTCGTCACCGACGGTCGCGTCGTCCGCGGCTGGCTGGGAGTGTCGATTCAGGATGTCAACGAGGATATCGCCCGCGCTCTGAAGTTGAAGGAAACCCACGGCGCCCTGGTCGGCGATGTGCTTGCGGACAGTCCCGCCGAAAGGGCCGGGTTTGAGTCCGGTGATGTCATCGTCACCATGAACGGCGACGTTATCAGCAACTCGGCCCAGCTTCGCAATCGTGTCGCGGCCAGCCCTCCCGAGACCGAAGTCAAGTTTGAGGTAAACCGCGAGGGAGACCGGCAAAACCTGACCGTCAAGCTGGGGGAATTGCCTTCCGACGCCGCCCTGGCGGGTGGCACCGGTGACCTGAATGATTTGCTCGGCTTCGCCGTCAGCAGCCTCGACCGGGAAGCGACCGAGCGTTACAGTCTCGACGGTAGGGCCAAAGGTGTCATCGTGACCGAAGTTGAATCCGGCAGCGCCGCCGCGAGGGCCGGTCTGCGCGAGGGTGATTTGATCCTGTCGATCGACAGGACGCTCGTCGGATCAGTAGCGGATTTCTCCGAACTCACTTCCGGCAAAGAACGCGGCGATTCGATCCTGCTGAGGATTCAGCGCGAGGGCAGCGGCTTCTTTGTCGCCTTTACGCTCTAACGGACACCGGCAGGCACCAGTAAAATAAAGGGCAGAGTCAACATGACTCTGCCCCGTTCATTTATGGGATGGGATATCCCGATATTTCAATATCCTACGACTTCGCCCCCTTGACGAAAGGATGGACATTGTCGTTGAGGCCAATCGGAGCGGCGACGCGAATGTCATGCGCCAGCGTTATCGAGGGACGTGCGTCCTCTAGGCCGAAGCCCCTGCCCTCCAGCACCCGGCGGTAAATCTCGGTATGCAGATCCGTGAACCCGCCCGAGAACTCGACCTCGTCACCGTCAATGGTTATGGAGCGGTAGGTCGGCTGCCCCTTCTCCGCCACCTCCTTCGGCAGATCGTTCCGATCGATGGACAGGAACCAGCGCACCCGGGCGTTTTCGAGTTCGATATATCCGCCGTCTTTGGTATCGGTCGAAAGGTGCACTTCGGAGTGCTGCACCGGCCCGAAGAGCCAGATGAGCAGATCAAAGAAATGGATGCCGATATTGGTGGCCAGGCCGCCGGACCTTTCCAACTGACCCTTCCATGACACGAGGTACCAACGCCCGCGCGAAGTGATATAGGTCAGGACAACCTCGTGCTTAGTATCTTTGGGCTGTGATCGGATTTTCTCACGCAGGGCGATCAGCGACGGATGCACGCGAAGCTGCAGCACGGTATTGACACTGCGGCCGCTTTCGCGTTCCAGCTCCTGCATGGCGTCGATATTCCAGGGGTTCAGGACCAGTGGCTTTTCGCAGATAGCGTCCGCATCGATGCGCAGGGCGAAGCGCACATGGGCATCATGAAGGTAATTCGGTGAACAGACGGAAACGTAATGTACCTTCTTCTCTTCGTCACGCAGGCGACGCAGTTTCTCGATGTGACGATCAAAACGCTCGAATTCGGTGAAAAACGAAACTTCGTTAAAGTGGCTGTCGAGAATCCCCACCGAGTCATGCGGATCGACAGCCGCCACGAGCCGGTTGCCGGTATCCTTTATGGCCCGGAGGTGTCGGGGAGCAACGTATCCCGCCACACCGGTTATAGCAAAATTCTTTGGCATCTAAGCTCCTAAGCTAATCAGCAATTATCGACGCGGCGGTCCGAACGGCCGGTATTTGAAGAACGAACCGACCGCGGGCAAAACCCGGCGACGAGTAACAGGGGAATGTAGTCATTTAACCGCTCAAGATCAACCGCCGCGATGTTTCCCCGCTATTTTCCGCCTCGTTTCAGCCCATCTGACCGGTCAGATTCTGCCTGACGGCTCTGGCCAGGTCCTCGAGTTGTGACGACAGCGTCAGTCGCCAGCCGTCGGCGCTGTTCTGAGTCGTGACGACAGACGTTTCTATGCGCTCAACGCCACCGGCCTCGGCGGTGGTGCGCACCAGCACGTGCCGGAGATTGCCGCCTTCGGGCACCTCACCTAAAATCTGATAATTGGCCGAAGCCAGGGCATCTCTAAGCTGGGGGACGGAACCGATCAATTTTTCCAGCGAAAACGCGGTGAATTCCTGAACAGTCATGGCCAGTAAATCGGCCGTCTTCTGCTCCTGGCCAAAGAGCTGATAGGTCTCAGCGCGCTGTCCCAGAGAATCAATCGGGATGAGCGCCTCAAAAGCGGGCCGGAGAAGACTGTCGAATCGGGCCGCAGCTTCCGGATGCATCCAGGAGACATAGATCTGCCAGTCGCTCTGGCGGAACGCCTCAAGAGCCTTCCCGACAACTTCGCCGGCTTCCGAACCGGTGGTGGTCTCCTCATTGCAGCCAATCAGCGTCAAAGCCCCCAGGCACATCAGAACAACCACGACAACTCTCGACCATCTCTTCAGGCGCATCACTCACCTCCGGTAAAACCATTTACTGGACAGACATAATTTGCTTACAGTCTTAATCGCGCCGCCACCGGTCGCGAAAACCACATTTGCGGCGACATTGATCGGGAAGGTAATACAATTGGAGAAAGCAGGCAATCCGTAATATGACTGCGCGGCGGGCGTCGATTTCAGGCCAGACCCAACTCGCTAATAAGCGCCGTCATGACCTCCCCCGCCCGCCCCTGGAGAAATATGTCCGTAATCTCACCGGTGTAATTGGATTCTTCGAGATTGATTTCGATAATCGTGGCGCCGTGTTGTTTGGCCGTCGCCGGCACCATGGCAGCCGGCATGACTTCGCCAGTGGTGCCAATGACCAAGAAGACATCCGCCCTTTGAGCCTCGAAAAGCGCCCGCGACATGGGCCGCTCGGGAATAGCCTCGCCGAAGAAGACGAAATCCGGCTTGAGCAATCCCCGGCAGCGTTCGCATTTGGGCGGCAATTCCGACAGGTCAACTTCGGTAACGGTGCAGGATCGGCCGCAAGACAGGCAAACGAGCTGGTGCGAGTTGCCGTGGAACTCATACACCTCACGACTTCCGGCGGCCTGGTGCAAATTATCGATGTTCTGGGTGATAACAGTCTGGAGCAAACCATGCTCCTCCATCAGCGCCAGCCCCCTGTGGGCCGGATTGGGCTCAGCCCCGCCAAAGAAATCATAGAAGATCTCCTTGATTACGACCCAGGCTTCTTCGGGGTGGGCGTGAAAATAGCCAATCTCCAGGCACTTGGGATCGTACTTGCTCCACAGGCCGTCTTCGCCGCGAAAGGCCGGGACGCCGCTTTCGACCGAGATCCCTGCCCCGGTAAAAGCCGCCGTCCGGCGTGAATGACGCAGTATTCCGGCCGCTTCCTTAAGCATTCAGCCCACCTGTATATCTTTGAAAAGTCGCGCCAGAGGATGCCCCGGAGCCTGCAGGTCGAGATCCAGAAAATACCCGAATGGCGTCTGCGACACCTCGTAGCCGGCCGTCTCCAGACGTTCCTGGGCGCCGTCGAGAATCGCCTTCGTCACCTCCGGCGAACCCTTGCTCTCCGAGAGATGGGCAAACGTGTGCAGAACCAGCCTTTGGGTGTCGTTTTTGCGCGCCGCCCATTTCATGTTTTTGACCAATTTGGTCTCGACGTATTTGGTATCATCGGCGTCGGCCGCCTCGACATGGATGAATCCCACGAGAGCATTTTCGATCCTGACATTCTCATCAAGGTCGGGGGCATCCTCAATCGTCTTCATGCTGGTTCGGTAGCCAAAGCCGGTGCTGTATATCATTAGCAGTTTCATGATCTCTCCTGCGGTATCATTACTGTCTGAGACAAGATACAAAATGACACCGCCGATGTACACAGCATGATTGGCCGGCTCAAAGCGCCGGTGATATCGTTCGCCCCCGGCGCTCAGCAGGGGGGCGGCATAGGTCCGCTGGTAAACATATAGTCGACGAGGTAGACTAAATCCGCGATGTCGATCAACAACGCGCCGTCGCCGTTCACATCTCCCTCGGCCTGGCACGCCGGCTCCGGTCCGCCCGAGAACATGTAGTCGACCAGGTACACCAGGTCTGCGATGTCAATTGGCAGAGAACCACTGTGATTTATGTCACCCCGGTAACGACAGCAACCGGATCCCTTGTCATAGAAAGCCGCCCTGAGCGGAGAGAGCCATGACGTGTAAACGATGCCGAAATTGCCACCGCCAAGATGCTGAATGTCCGGCTGAATCAGTGATGGCCGGTAATCGGTATAATGCGTCGGATTTGGCCACAGACCGGCATAGGGACGATAGGTGAAGCGACCCTCCCGGACAGGGCTGTAATAGCGATAGGTAACGCCAATGCCGCCACCGTCCCGGCCGCAAACGGCAGGGCACTGCGAATTGGTATCCAGATCGTCAACCGAACCGGCAAACCAGGAAGCACCCCCGTTGTAGGAGACAAAGTAATAACAGAAGAAATTGTCAACGTCATAGTCTTCAAAGAAACACGTTATGGTGTCATGGTAGGCGCCGATCCCGGTGTAGTCTGCATCAGGCCAGGCCATTGCGCTGTAGACGTTGTTCCACATCGACCAGTTGTCGAGGGCGTCAATGTGCAACTCATTGACTTCGTTATAATATGACACCCATAGGAATTTATCGGCGTAGAACTCGTTCAGGCACATGCCCAGCCCACGACTGGCGTTAGTAACCGAGGTCGTCACCTCCAGCCAGCTCTCAGCCACCTCATCGTCCCAGTAGAACTTAAGATCACCGTAGGACGTAATCGCCACCAGGTAAAGTCGATGCGTGTAAGGTGTAAAATCCTGGTTCGAGGTCAGGGCTATCTCCTCAATCGCTTCGGGTGATGTTGTCGTGAAAGCGGTCACGTAACCTGAACCACCGTCGAAAGGATCCCGGGCGCCATCGGATACCCGAAACCGATACATCAGCACCTGATCCTGGTCGACCCCACGAGTAAAGGCCACATAGCAATGTTCGTCAACAACAGAGGCGTCCATATCGTTGATGTGATAGATGGCGCCCCAGGTGTAGGTCTTGCCCCAGGTACTGCCGCCGTCGGTGGAAATGAAGATCTCCCAGCTTGTCCCGGAAGTGGTTTCGTAAACATGAGTGGAAAACAGATTCCCCGACGCGCGGTGGATATCAAGCGCCACCACGTAGATCTCATCCTCGGTGCCAATCCGCACATCAGTGCCCCACTTGGCCTCCTCTGTGTTGAATAGCGGCGTGAGGAAGTGTTGGCCGAGTGCTATCTCATTGACATCCGTCAGCTCCGCGAGGGTACCAAACGCCGCCAGCGACTGGTCGAAATCACCACTGCTCCACAGGCGTTCGATAGTCTCCGCCTGCGCCAGCGCTTCTGCCGAAGCCCCCGGCTCGAGCATCAACTCGATTTCGACGTTAAGCCGCTCGGCCTTTGACATGTTCTCCAGCGCGGTCCACAGCGGTTCCGCCTCTTTGATCGGAGACTCGCCCGGTTCGTCCTCCGGCACCATCAGCCGCAGGGGACCGCTGAAGTTTTCGAATTCGTCGGCTGGAATTTCGTACGGGGAAACCGCCGCAATCGGCGCCGCCAGCACGAGCATCACCGCAAGAAACAGCAAAGAGCGTTTCATAGATTACCTCCCACAGGTATAGAACCCGGTTTCATATAAGATTCAATTGTCCGAACAAA
>CAZVUZ010000032.1:21302-24609 GCA_964630485.1 uncultured Ignavibacteriales bacterium | reverse complement strand
ACATTGAGGGACCCCGGCCGCATCGGCACCCCGGCCTGATCGGGCTTGATCAGTTCGATATACCAGGAGCAGTAATCGTTCCAGACGAAATTGTACAGCGTCTTGGCCACCGCCGAGAGGCGATATTCGGCGTAGGCCTTGTCGATGCTCTCGACGGTTCTCTCCAGGCGCGAGAGTATCCAGCGGTCGAAAATAACGAGGTCGGAATCATCGACTTTGTCAATAACCGGCTTTTGCCCATCGAGACGTATCATCACGAAACGCGAGACCTGGTGCAGTTTGTTGACGAAGTTGCGGCCGATCTCGAAAGTGTTCTTGCTGATCCAGGGATCCTGGCCGTCGGGCGTGGCCAGTACCATGGAAATTCGCAGGGCGTCGGCGCCGTACTTGTTGATGATTTCCACTGGGTCGATGCCGTTGCCGAGCGACTTCGACATCTTGATGCCGTTGGCATCGCGGACGGTGCCATGGATGTAGACGTCGGTGAACGGCTCCTTGCCCATGAACTCGTAACCGGCCATGACCATGCGAGCCACCCACAGGAAAATGATTTCCGACGCGGTGGACAGGACCTTGGTCGGGTAGAATTTTTCGAGGTCGGCGGTCTTGTCCGGCCAGCCCATGGTCGAGAACGGCCACAGCCACGACGAGAACCAGGTATCCAGAACGTCTTCATCCTGCACCAGGGTCTCGGGATCATAACCGGGGCAGTCTTCGGCCTTCGGGCGATCCACCGAGGCGAACACGGTGCCGTCCTCGGCATACCACATGGGAATGCGATGCCCCCACCACAGTTGCCGGGAGATGCACCAGTCGCGGATATTCTCCATCCAGTGTAAGTAGGTCTTTGACCAGTACTCGGGGTGAAACTTGACTTTGCCGGTGTTGACGGCCTCGATGGCCGGCTTGGCCATTTCACTCATCTTGACGAACCACTGATCGGAAAGGTACGGCTCGACCACATTGTGACAGCGATAACAGGTGCCGGCCGCGAGCTTGTATTTCTCGGTCTTTTCGAGGTGGTTCTTCTTCTTCAGTTCCTCGATCAGCTGCTTGCGGGCGTCATAGCGATCCAACCCCTTGAACTTGCCGGCATTCTCGTTGAGGGTGCCGTTGGTGTTGAGGATGTTCACTTCCTCGAGGTCGTGCCGGCGACCGATTTCGAAGTCGTTGGGGTCGTGGGCCGGGGTGACCTTGACCACCCCCGTACCGAACTCGGGATCGACGTAGTTGTCGGCGACGATCGGGATCTCGCGTTCGAGGATGGGCAGGATGACGGTTTTGCCGACGTATTTTTTGTACCGGGTGTCTTTGGGCGACACGGCCAGGGCGGTATCGCCGAGCATGGTTTCGGGGCGCGTGGTGGCCACGGACAGGTATTCGTCGGAACCCTTTATCTTATAACGGATATACCAGAGATGGCTGTCAAATTCCTGGTGCTCGACTTCGTCGTCGGACAACGAGGTCTGGCAGGAAGGACACCAGTTGACAATGCGGTGACCGCGGTAAATCCAGCCCTTCTTGTAAAGGTGCATGAAGACTTCGGCCACGGCCCTCGAGAGCCCTTCGTCGATGGTGAAGCGGGTGCGATCCCAGTCGCAGCTGCAGCCCATTTTCCGAAGCTGGCCGAGGATGTATTCCTTGTTGCGAATAGCCCAGTCATTGGTGCGCTCGAGGAACTTTTCGCGGCCGATTTCGCGGCGCGTGGTGCCCTCTTTGACAAGGTGTTTTTCGACGATCACCTGGGTGGCTATACCGGCATGGTCGGCCCCGGGAATCCAGACCGCCTCGAAACCCTGCATGCGGTGTTTCCGGATGAGGATATCCTGGATGGTGTTGTTCAGGGCATGGCCAAGATGCAACACATCGGTCACATTCGGCGGCGGAATGACAATGCTGTAGGACGGCTTCCCGGACTCGGGGCGGCCGTGGAAATAGCCCTCCTCCAGCCAGTGGTCGTACATTTTTTCTTCAACTTCAGCCGGTGCATAGGCCGAAGATTTCTTGGCTTTGTTATCTGTTTCGTTACTCATCTTACTCTTGACTTCATGGTGTGAGCGCCCATAAAAACAAGGCGCACGAACCCTCGGGCTCAAGCGCACAAGTTAGTTTTGCCCGTCTGCTTTGTCAAGCAGACAGCGAAAGCTGTTGGCAAAAGCCGTAACAAGTAGTATTATCGGCAATTATGCATGATCTGAAAAGCACCGTACTGGATAAAAGCCTCCCCCCGTGGGAGCGGCTGAAAACCGTCATGGCCATCCTCAGGTCGAAAGACGGCTGTGCCTGGGACCGCAAGCAGACCCACGAAAGCCTCACGCCCTACCTCATCGAGGAAACCTACGAAGTGGTAGAGGCAATCGAATCGGGAGATAAGATCGCACTGCGGGAGGAACTGGGCGACTTGCTCTGCCAGGTGGTCTTCCACGGTCAACTGGCCCGCGAAGACGGGCATTTCGAGACCGACGACGCCGTTGAAGTAATCATCGAAAAACTGATTCGCCGCCATCCTCATGTTTTCGGCGAACACCGGGATCTCAACCCGGAACAGGTTCGAGATCAATGGGAAAAAATGAAGATCGAATCCGGCGAAAAGAAATCGGTCCTGAACGGACTGCCGGCCTCCATGCCCGCTCTCACCATGGCCTTCAGAACGGGCGAGAAAGCCGCCGGGGTGGGCTTTGACTGGAAAAAACCGGGTGATGTCATCGAAAAAATCCATGAGGAAGTACGGGAAATCGAACAGGCCATGAAGAACGGCGACAAAGACGCCCTGGCCGAAGAAGTGGGTGACCTTCTCTTCGCCGCCGCCTCACTGTCGCGCAAGCTGGATATTGACCCGGAG
Organism: uncultured Ignavibacteriales bacterium; assembly: GCA_964630485.1. Taxonomy (GTDB): domain Bacteria; phylum Zixibacteria; class MSB-5A5; order GN15; family FEB-12; genus JAJRTA01. Next base: position 21,767 of record CAZVUZ010000032.1, on the reverse strand, counting down.
GCCGCCCTCAAGCGCGGTCTGGAGAAATTTCGCAGTCGCTTTGGCCTGCTTGAGGAAAAAGTTACCCAATCCGGGAAAAGTTTTCGCGACTTCTCGCTTGAGGAGCTTGAAGAAATCTGGCAGGTCGTTAAACGCAACACATAATCGGGCATTTCAGCCCACTCTCAACGTGTTCTGACGGTCCGGCTCACTGTTGAGCGCCATCAGCACTTATAATTGACGCCGGTGGCTCTTTTTATGTTGTTTCAACAAACAGCCACACCTATTTTTTTCTCCGTTTCGTATCGGTAAAGGCCTCAAACGTAGTCTTGCCGGACGACGCTCACCGGTCATAACGGTGATATAGAAAACGCAGAAAGCTAATAAAGAACCAACATGGAACCTACAAACTGAGAGGAAGGGTTATGAAACGACTTCTAATCGGGATCACCCTGCTTTTGCTGGCCCTGAGCCTGAGCGCTCCGG
>CAZVUZ010000032.1:0-21202 GCA_964630485.1 uncultured Ignavibacteriales bacterium | reverse complement strand
CGACTTCTAATCGGGATCACCCTGCTTTTGCTGGCCCTGAGCCTGAGCGCTCCGGCCAATGCCACGCGTGTAACAACGCTGGGCAACAACAACATGATCTTGCTGGATAATTCCAACATGTCACTGTTCCCCTCACGGCTCTGGGATTACCCCAATATGGCCGTGGCCGAGCTGGATGACGCCGATGTCGGCTCGATTGGTGTTCACTGGAAGTTCAACGAGGACAAACCGTGGCTTCTCGGCACCTACTTCTACAACGGCACTCCGGACCTTCTGCCGCGTCCGGCAACCTTCGGCAGTGTGCCGCTCAATGAGAACAAGCGCATGGACCTGTTCTACGCCCGCAAGCTCGGCGACCACGTTTTCGGCTTTCACTTCGGAATGCGGCACTCGTCGTACCAGAATGATGCCGCGGACGACAAGGACGAGCGCGCGCTCAGCGCCTATCGCTTTGAGTTCGGCCTGACCCCCGACGGCAGCCGCATGGATCTCGCCGCCGGACTGGTCTTCCTGAGCTGGACCCATCGTGAGACTGCGGCCGACAACAGCGTCTATGACGTGACCAAACCGTCCGGCAACATGCAGTTCTACATGCGCGGCCGCTATTTCTGGAAAATAGACGAGAGAAGCACCATCATTCCGCACGCGGAATTCAGCTCCGGCAAGTATGAGGCCGAGAACTACGTCAATGAAGGTGCCGACCTGTTCTCTAACGACAAAGTCAGCGAGACCGTGATTAATCTCGGCGCCGGCCTCCAGTACACACCGGCCACCAATATCCTGGCGGTGATGGACTTCGGTTTTGAATACATGACCGAAAAAGACGAGATCGACTTCGACGATGCGGCCACGACCGACTACGAAGAAAAGGATAAGACCTTCACCCTGCCGTATTTCAAGCTGGGCTTTGAGGCCGATGTCTTCCGTTGGATGGACCTGCGCCTGGGCTCAACTTCGTACTGGAAGAACTTCACCAATGAAATCGGGGACGACGAGTACAAGGAGAAGTACCCGGACAACGAGACCTACCTCGGCCTCGGTTTCCACTGGAATCGCCTCAATGTGGATGTCCAGGCCAACCCGGAACTTTTCCTCGACGGTTTCAACTTCCTTTCGGGCCGCGACAACGACATGAACTTCCGCATTTCGGCCATTTACGAGTGGCTATAGACGGCTGAGCCTCTCTGAAATTTCAGCATAAGAAAAGGCCCATCGGACATATCGTCCGGGCGGGCCTTCTTTATTTTCGCGTAACTCGCTATCGCTCAGGAATCGATTCCGCGACGGGCCAGGACACCCAGAGTGTAGTAATGCTTCACCTCGGTCATATCGGTAACGAGATCGGCCACATCCACGAGCCGCTCGTCGGCATAGCGCCCGGTGAGTACGACCTCGGTGTTCGTCGCACGCCCCTCGAGAACCTTCAGGACGTCATCGACCGTGAACAGGTTGAAGTAATTGGCGATGGTGATTTCATCGAGAATGACGACATCGTATTCTCCCGAGGCCAGCACCCCAGCGACTTCATCGAGCCCCTTCTTCGCCAGTCGGACATCTTCCGGCTCGGGGTCCTTCTCGATAAAGCACTCGCGGCCGTACTGTTTGATAACGACGCTGTCGGGGAAATTCTCAAAGGCGGCGACTTCGCTGTACTTCATGCCCTTGACGAACTGGCCGATGAAGACCTTCATGCCGGCGCCCACCGCCCGGAGCGCCAGCCCCATAGCGGCCGTGGTCTTGCCTTTACCGTTGCCGGTGTAGACGTGCAGGTAACCCTTCACCGTTACTCCTGAGTTCATCGATCGGACAACCGGACGGGGCTCACCTCAGCAATTCTCGTAGTTGGGTCCCTCGCCTCCCTGCGGCACCACCCAGCGAATCACCTGGTAGGGATCGGCGATATCACAGGTCTTACAATGGACGCAGTTGGACGGTGTCAATTGCAGTTTGAGCTTGCCGGGCCGATCGGGATCATCAACCATTTCGTACACATGCGCCGGACAGAAATGCTGGCAGGGGTTGCCGTATTCCTCGGTGCAGCGATTGTTGCAGATATCGTAGTCGGTTATCACCAGGTGCGACGGCTGCTCTTCTTCATGCTGTGTCCCCGACTTGTACACGTCGGTAAGCTTGTCAAAAGTATATTCGTTGTCGAACTTGACCGACACCTTGAACAGGTCTTTGCCGGTCTGCCGGCCGTACTCGTCGCGTTTGCACATGTACTCATGGTCGCGCTTGTTAACGCGGCGGTCGAAGAAGGTCTTGCCGCCCATGTAAAGGCTCAGCCCTCCGTGGAACAGTCCGGCGACCATGCCACCCTTGAACCCGGCGTGGAAATTGCGTGTCTTGTAAAGCTCCTCGTGCGCCCAGCTGTTATCGAATCGTTCCTGGTATTTGGCCAGCATCGGCGCGCTGAAGTCGTCGGCCTTGAGAGCGTCGTAGACGGTTTCGGCGGCCATGATCCCGGACTTGATAGCCAGGTGAATTCCCTTCAGCTTCTGCGGGTTGAGCATCCCGGCCGAATCGCCGCACAGCATGAGACCGTCGTGATACAGTCTCGGCATCGAATAAAAACCGTTATCGGGAATGGTCTTGGCCCCGTAGTGAAGCATCGTGCCGCCCTCGAGAATACCCCGTATCAATTTGTGCGTCTTGTAGCGCTGGAATTTCATATGGGGATCGTTCATCGGGTCGGGCGAGTTCAGGCCCACAGCGTAGCCGACTGACACCATGGTGTCGCTCATGGCATACACCCAGCCACCGCCATACTCATTCGTGGGTTGCGGGAAACCGAGAGTGTGGTAGACATGGCCGGCCTTGATACGGCCCTCGGGGATCTCCCAGACTTCCTTGACACCCGTCAGGTATGCCTGCGGCAGGCTCTTTTCCGTCAGGGCGGGTATTTTCTCGAGAGCGTGTCGCGTCAGGGAACCGTGGACACCCTCGCAGAGAATCGTCACTTTGGCTTCGATAACGGACCCAGGCTCGAAATTGGATCTCTGGTTGCCCTCCTTATCGAGCCCCATATCAACGGTCTGGACGCCGGTGACGCGGCCGTCTTCGACCATGAGATCATAGCCGGCCAGGCCGGCGAAGATATCGACGCCGAGGGCTTCCACCTGCTCGCCCATCCAGGCAGTGAACTTGTTCAGGGATACGATAAAGTTGCCCTCGTTACTCAGGGCACCAGGGAGGAAAGGGAACTTGATGGCGCTTTCCTCGCCGAGGAAATACATGTTATCTTTAAGAACGGGCGACTCGAGGGGCGCACCCTTTTCCTTGAAATCGGGGATCAATTCCGCGATACCGCAGGGATCCATAACCGCGCCGGAGAGAGCGTGAGCACCGACATGAGAGCCCTTATCCATTATCAGGATCTCGGGCATCTCCATGCCGCCGTCAGCCTTGATCAACCCGGCCAGCTTATAGGCTACAGCCAGTCCGGCGGGACCGGCGCCGACAATGAGAATATCTGTGGGGAGAACCTCTCGCTCGACAACCATACGATTTCCTCTCGATAAAAGATCACGATGACAAATCGTACGGAATATAGCTTCCTACAGACTAAAAGAAAAGCACTAAAGGACCGGCCGTCTTAACGGCTGGCGTGGGCGGACCTGCGATCGGTACGATTGCCCTTATTGCTATGCAGGGCAACGCCCTCTTCCGGCTGCTGCCCGTTGGCGCTTATCAGCAGCATCTCAGAAATCTTCTTCTTGTCACACCCGATGGTCAGCAGCCGCGATGATTTAACTATCGGCTGGCGTATCAGGGTGTAGTCCTCCACCATCAGCTTGATTACTTCAGCCCGCGACGGGAGATCCTTGTCCAGATTGTGCTTGCTGTAGGAACTCGACAACTTGTTCACGAAATGGCTAATCTCGAGGTGTCCTATAAGCTGGTACAACTCGCGCTCGTTGAGCGGCCGCTCGGCCATATCACGAACCTCGAGAAGCACGCCGGCTTCCTCAATAAACTCTTTCACCTGGTTGCATTTCTCATCGTTGCCGTAAGACAGAAACAGTGCTCGCTTGGGAGCCATAACACCTCCAAAAAAACGTACTAAGTCCAGGGGGGCACAAAATGTGCGCGGACAAAACGATCAGTAAGTAATAGCCATTGATCCGGTGTTGAGCGACTCATGCGCTCGGCGATCAACGAATGCCTTGCTTGCTAAGTCCGCAGCCAGGTAAGGCTACGACCCCTAAGGGAACCTATGTTAAGCGAAACTTCGCCTTGTTGTCAACTAGTTTTTAGAAGCCTTTGATGCTTTTTACAAATTCACCGCGACGCCAACCAAAGCTCCGATGCCTTGGTGACGACAGCGCCCCTAAAATTCCAAAGCCCCTTATTTAACTAGTCGTTGAATCTACCCGGTCTCTGTTCTTTCCGTCCCGGGTTCGCGCTCTTGAATTAGAAGAACGCTTAAGAAAACTTCATATGCAACAAATATCGGAATATATCTCGTGCACCTTTAGACCCGTGTCGGTCTAATATTTATAACGTTTCTGTTCCTCCAAAGGTTTCAGTTAAATGCGCCACCGGACCGAAAGTAAAGACGCATCCTCTGCGCTCGTTAGGCTCCCGGGGATCCGCAGTCGGCGTAAGCACTAAATGCGCAAAACATGCGCAGTCCGTCAGACTCTCACGGCCAGACTCAGGCCGTCGCGAAGCGGTATCACCGTCGTAAAGAACCGGCTGTCGCGATAGAGCTGCTCCGTAAACTCGATAATCCGGTTCGTGGTGGCGTCGGGCGTCCGGTCACAAACACGTCCGGACCATACGACATTGTCGGTGATAAAGAGTCCCCCTTTCCTGAGCAACCCGGCGGCGAGATCGATCGTACGGGGGTAATCATGTTTGTCGATATCGTTAAACACGAGGTCAAACGGCCCCTCCAGCTTGTCGGCGATCTTGATAGCGTCACCGGTCCTGAAATCGAAGGTACTCTGCAGGCCGGCCCGCTTGAAATAGTCGAAGGCCCGGCGCTTATTTAGTCGATCGAGATCGGTCATAGTGATGTGACCGCGCCCGCGGGCGGAGAGAGAGAACCAGTAGGCGCTGTAACCGAACCCGGAACCCAATTCGAGTATCTTGCGGGCTTTGACCATGGTCGCCGCCTGTTGCAGGAACCGCCCCACGAGCGGCCCCACGATCGGAAACTTCTGCTCGGCGGCATGCGCCTCCATCTCACGCAGAATCGGCGGCGACTCCGGACTGGACTTCTCAAGATAACTATGAATGCGCTGGAACATACCTTGCGTCATGGATCTATCACTCCCGCCGGGCAACCGCCTGCCCGGCACAACCCTATTTGTGTTTCTTCGAGATCGGTAACCTGCCACCATTGGCAATCACCGGCACCCCTACCCGGTGACTAAATTGACTCGTATATCGATAAAGTCTTCTATTACGCCTTCACCAATATTCCGTGGCGAACTTGTTTCACCAATCCGGTCGAGCACACTTGCGCGTAATGAGAAGCTGCCACTGACAAAGCAGGAAGATAACCGTCAGTTGTCACACGCTGGTAATATAAGTGAAACGGCTCAGATTGCAATGCTTTTATCGGCCGGCTCCGGCACTATCGGTCCGGAATGCTCGTATTAGTCACGGCCGCTCGGACGCTTCGGCATTATCAAGGTGAACGATTTCCGCCCGGTCACCCGAGATCTGAACTAATCGACTTAAAACGGCATCGACCAGGAACTGCGGCGTGGATGCCCCGGCTGAGACGCCTATGTTTTCGACGCCGGCCTCACCGCGGAACCAGTCGGGTTTGATATCCGCCTCCGATCCGATCAAGCGACCCGAGCCGCACGCCTTTTGGGAGATAGTCGCAAGGCGATTTGAATTGGCCGACGACTGGGATCCCACGACGAGGATCATATCCACCAAAGGCGCCATCTCCAGGATGGCTTCCTGCCGCCGAGTCGTGGCATTGCAAATGGTGTTGAACACTTCAATCCCGGGCCATTTTTGCCGCGCCAGTCTCTCGATCTCCCTGAAATCATTCTCGTGGGCCGTGGTCTGAACCGTCAGGCCGAGTTTGCGCCGCGGCCAGTCGGGCAGGGCCAGCAGTTCCTCAATCGTTCCGGCTACGGTGATGTGGTCGGGAGCGTGCCCCACGATTCCCGCCGTCTCATCATGGTGGGAGTCACCAAAATGTATGATGTGAAGACCGTCGTCGATGGCTTTCAAAATGATCTTGTAAATCCTCGTAACCAGGGGGCAGGTGGCATCGACCACTTTCAACCCCTTGCGCTCGGCCGCAGACACGACCCCCGGCGCAATACCATGGGCCGAAATAATCAGGGTCCCCTCGCGCACGTCTTCCAGCGAAAGGGCCTGGTCGACGCCATCGTTTTTGAACCTCTCCACCACGGCATCATTGTGAACGATCTCGTTGAGAATCGTAACCCGCTCACCGGGACACCGCTTCTGGGCAGTCTCTTCGGCTATGTTGATGGCGCGCTCCACCCCCATACAGAACCCCTGGTGCCGCGCCAGATAAACTCTCTTCAGCATACTCTTGAGTACCTACCGGTCCATACGTTGTTGCCATGCCTGCAGATCATATACGGTCCGCCGGCCGGCATGCGATCACAAATTCTTTCAGGAAAAAACTCAGCAGGGTCGTGTCGTCATCCAGTTCGGTATGAAAAGAACTGGCCAGGGTTCCACCCTCGCAGACCAGCACCGGCTCCCCGGCGTATTCCGCCAGGGTCCCGACCTCGGCGCCGACCCGCGTTATCCTGGGCGCCCGGATGAAAGTCGCCTGCAGGGTCACCCTGTGACCATTGAGGGAGGCCTCGAGCGGCTCATCAAAAGAGTAAACCTGGCGACCGTAACCGGTGCGGACCACATCGATATCGATCAAACCGAGTGGAACCACCCCGGCCTGGTTATCCTCGATCCTCTTTGAAAGCATGATCATACCGGCGCAGGTCCCCCACACCGGCCGGAGCCGGCCGAATTCCATCAAGGAGGGCCGCAAGTCGAAACACTCGATCATCTTGTGCATCGTCGTCGATTCGCCACCCGGAATTATCAGGCCATCAAGACCTTCGAAGTCGGCGGGAAGCTTCACCTCACGAGCCTTCGCCCCGACCAATCCGAGTTGATGAAGGTGCCGTTCGAAATCGCCCTGCAGAGCGAGAACGCCGATGTTTAACTCACTGAACCTGTGCATACTTCTCAAAACCAACTGCGGACCGTTAAAGTGCCACTAATAAACGTTAAATACGGCCGCCGTCAAGATCGGTCTTCTTCAAAGGGCCAGGGAAATCTGCGGGTGGTGTTCGGCGAGACAGTCGGGGACCTCTTCATACAATTGGCCGTCGAGAAGGCGACCAGCCTTTTTCTTGTTCACGCCGCCCCATTGTTTGAAGAAAAAGGGTACGTTTTGAGCACGACATTGGCGGAGTATCTCCAGCACCCAGTCTTTTTCCATGGGACGCGCCCCCGGTCCTGATTCACCTCCGGCAATGGCCCAGTGGATACCGTCCAGGTCGAGCTTCGGGAGAGAACTCAACAATGGTTCCAGGGAAACGAACTTCAGCGCGGCGCCGGTGGCTCGCAAGTCGTCAAAGCGATGATAATAGCGGTCGGATTCCACCGTCACGCCCATCCAGACATTGGCTGGCCAGGACAGTCGCGGGCTCAGTTTGCGAAGGCGGCCGGAGCGTTTGGTCAGAATCTGAAAAACGTGTTGGGGGGAGTTTTGCATAACGTCGAAGATACGCCGGATATATTCCGTGGGGACGTCTTTGTGAAACATGTCGCTCATGGAGTTGACGAAAATGATGCGGGGTTTTCTCCATTTGAGGGGCATGTCGAGCGTTTGCGGGTGCAGAGTAACTTTGAATCCGTTTTTGTAGTTGGGCGATCCCATGGCCTGGAGTCGTCGGGCCATGCGTTCGGCATAGCAATGGGCGCACCCGGCACTGATCTGGGTACAGCCGGTGATGGGATTCCAGGTGGAGTTGGTCCAGTGTATTCGTGAGCGCGTTGTCATCATTATCTCCAGGAACATACTACCCTTTTCCGAAACGGCCTTCAATCACATTTTTGTCACAAAAAAAGACAGGCCACGGGCGGCCTGCTTTTCTAAATCAATGTCGGACAAATACGTCAGCGGGTATGCAAAAGGTCCTCTTCGGCAATCGACTCCACCTGGATACCCTTCATGGCACTGCCGAGCCCGCGGGAGGCATCGGCTACGATGGCGGCATCCTGGTAATGGGTCGTGGCGGCCACGATGGCCCTGGCCCGTTTTTCGGGAATGTCGGATTTGAAAATGCCCGAACCGACGAACACGGCCTCGGCGCCGAGGAACATACACAGGGCGGCATCGGCCGGGGTGGCGATTCCGCCGGCGGCGAAATTCGGAACCGGCAGCTTTCCGGTTTTGGCCACCATGCGAACGAGGTCGATGGAGACACGGTGTTCTTTGGCCACGCCGTAAAGCTCGTCATCCGGCATGGTGGTCAGGGCTCGCATAGCGGCGCCGATCTCGCGCAGGTGCTTGACGGCCTCGGAGACATCACCCGTACCGGCCTCGCCCTTGGTGCGAATCATTGCCGCACCCTCGGAGATCCTCCGAAGGGCCTCGCCCAGATTGCGACAGCCACACACGAACGGCACCTTGAAACCCCATTTGTCAACGTGGAAGCGATTATCGGCCGGAGTAAGCACCTCGGACTCGTCAATAAAGTCTATTTCCAGCGATTCCAGCACCCGCCCCTCGGCGAAGTGACCGATGCGGCATTTGGCCATGACCGGAATGGTCACGGTGCTCTTGATCTTATCGATGACGTCGAGATCGGCCATGCGGGCCACACCGCCCTCGGCGCGGATGTCGGAAGGGACGCGTTCAAGGGCCATCACTGCCGCCGCCCCCGAATCCTCGGCGATTTTGGCCTGTTCGGCGTTGGTGACGTCCATAATGACGCCGCCCTTCAGCATTTCCGCCAGCCCCACCTTTACCTTGTGTGCTTTATCTTCAAAATTGAACATATCGATACTCCTTAACCCAAAAGCCTACTCTTTAATAACACTTTTGGGCTTCGGACGGTGCCACTGACAAGGCGTTTTGGCCCTTTGCCAAGCTCAATTGTCATACGACAATTGACGGACTCCCCCACAGGGGAGCCCGTCCAAAAGCGATCACAGCCGAATATAATATATTCGATGCTTTCGGCACAAGTCCGTTTATTTCATTTCGGCGGTTAACCGCACAAAAGTACGACCGAGCCGACGAAACGATTGGTGTTGTCTGCTGACGCCCCCTCGGGGCAGGCCTACCAGAGATCAAAGAGGTCCGGCCGGTCCGCCCGGAAGAAAAAACCACCGATCCGCTGCTACTTACGGCCCTTTCTGAATCGACCGAAGTGCTGCTTGGTCAGAGCTTTCTTGAACAGGCTTTCCTGGTGCTCCCAGAAAATGCGCAGTTCACAGGTGTCATACTGCGGGCAATTGCAACCGTCAGGCTCCGTGCAAAGGTTCAGATGGAGTGGTCCGTCGATGGCCTCAATCACATTCAAGAATGAGATCTCTTTGGGATCACGGGCCACGGTATAGCCGCCTTTGACCCCCTGATATGAAACCAGGATACCACCACGGGTCAGATCCTTGAGGATCTTCGCCAGAAACTCGCGCGGGACAGACTCAGCCTCGGCGATCGAGTTGATGGAACCGAGTTTTCCTTTGGGCAGTTTCGAAATGTGTCTGATAGCCCTCAGGGCGTAGTCCGACTTACGTGACAATCTCATTTGGCATTCCCTTCAGTTTGGTGTTTTTGATACCCCTACTTATCTAACATTCTAACACAAATTGAGTGCGGAATGTTTCCCATTATTTCCACATTCACATTATTATACGAAAAAAAACTGACAGAATCCACAAAAAATTGACCTTAATGTGGTCTTTATCGAAAAAAACACCGCTTTAAAAGCAAAATTGATCTACTTTCGTGCCAACTGACCTGTTCGCCGGTCTGCGAACGGCTTGAAAGCGGACTAAACATGGAGCAAATCAGCCCGCGGGCAAGCCTGTTATGCCTGGCCGACAACACCCCGGGACCCGCCGAGCCGACCTCAGAAAAAGACTTGAATAGTTGACATTAGGCACTAATATTGGCTATTTAAAGGAAATTTAATACCGGAGGCTCCAAGGTTCGTATGCCCAAAATACGCTTTGAACCCGTTGGCGAGACGGTTGAGGTCGAGGCAGGCACCCGCCTACTCGACGCCGCCCTTGACAATAATATCAGGATCAACCATAATTGCGGCGGTAATTGCGCCTGCGCCACCTGCCATGTCTATATAATCGAGGGCTTGGACACCCTTAACGAGAAATCCGAGGAAGAGTCCGAGATGCTCGAAGACGCCGATGGCCTGAGGCAAAACTCGCGCCTGGCCTGCCAGTCCCGGGTAGCCTCGGACATGGTCGTAGAAATCCCCACCGTCCCTTCGGAGCCTGACAACGACTGAACCGGTCTGAAACACCGTTCCCGTTCGTCGAAACTGAAACTTTCCGAGACATTTCCGGAAGAACTCCCGCCAATCACATGCCTGTGGCGCCCCGCCGTCCGGAAGGCACAAATATGAGCCTCAGGATGTCGATAATCGTCAATAACCGGCCGACAATAATAATGATATGCGGAAGAACATCTTGAGGTCAAATAGCGGCTATTCGCTTATCGAGCTGGTAGTTGTGATTATCATCATCGGCATTCTCGCCTCGGTAGCCATGCGCTCGTTGAGGTCGGGAAGCGATGCGGCCCGGACAGCGGAAACCCGCCAGGAACTCCGGCAACTGACCCGCGCCATTGCCGGCGATCCGGAACTGGTCAACTCCGGTTTCAGGACCGATTACGGCTATGTCGGCGATGTTGGCAGTCTACCGCCCGATCTCGACGCCCTTGTTACCCGGCCAGGAGGATTCGCCACCTGGAACGGCCCGTACGTAAGGGACGACTTCTACGCTTCGGCGGCCGCTGCTGCCAGTGAATTCAAGATCGACGCCTGGGGCAAGGCCTACAGTTACTCGGGCGGCAACCTGATCACCTCCAGCGGTGGCGGCAATTCCATATCTCAGCAGGTGGCCGGCTCGGTCGAGCAACTGCTTTACAACAGGGTGGATGTCGTCGTCACCGACCCCGATAAAGTCCCTCCCGGAGCGAATTTTCGAGACTCGATCGCGGTCTCGCTGACCTACCCCGACGGCTCCGGATCGATGGTAACGGTAAGCAAATCACCGTCAGCGGACGGCTGGCTGAGTTTCGATTCGATACCGGCAGGAAGACACTCCCTTGAGGTCGTTTTTCTGCCGACGGTGGACACCGTTACCCGGTATGTCAATGTTGATCCCGGAGCCGGCGTTTACTCCGAGATCAGTCTCTGGAACAGCCTGACGGCAGGAGGCAGCGCCACTGGCGGCGAGGTAACGAAAGTAGCAGGCTCTGACTCCGTGACCGGAAGCTGGTGCAACAATCTCACCTTCTGGGTCGAGAACAACGACTCCGAAGCGGCTATTTTGACGGACATCACCCTCACCTGGAGCGCACCGACAGCCTATTACCGGACGGTTGTCATCGACGGCCAGACGGTCTTCACGGCCAGTACCCCCTGGCCCGGCTCGGGTGCAACAGCCAACTTCACGGTACCGATCACCGTCGATCCTGGCGCGCAGGCACGGGTCCAGATAAACAGCTTTCACGCACATACCAACGGCGGTCCTCGCGTGAATATTGCCAATACGACTTTCACCGTCCTGTTCTCGGGTGGATCAACTTTCGACGTCACCGTCGGGGGGTGTCCCTGATATGAAAGCCACCCCTGCCTTCAGTCACCTGCGGGATAATAACGGGTTCAGCCTCGTCGAGCTCGCCATTGTCGTCGTGATCATCGGCATATTGCTGGCGGTAGCCATGCGTTCTATGACGGCCATTGTCCAGGACCGGCGGCTGGTCAAGACCGAGCGGGAAATGGAGGCTCTGGCGGCGGCCATCGTGGGCAATCCGTCACTGCATTCCGGCGGCGCTCGATCCGATTTCGGCTATGTCGGCGACATCGGCGCCTTCCCCCCCAACCTCGATGCCCTGCTGAGTAAGCCGGGCGGATATACCACCTGGGACGGACCCTACATTGCCCTCGTTACGGGCGACAGTGTCGGCTATAGCCGCGACGAATGGGGTCTGCCTTACGATTACAGCGGGGGCAATGCCATCATCTCAACCGGCAGTGGTACGAGTATAGTCAGGAAATTGGCGGACGACCCCGCCGATTATCTCTACAACACCATGAGCGGACAAATCAGCGATGCGGCGGACTCATTACCGGGGCCGCTCTTCTGCGACTCCATAGATATAAGAATAACCATCCCCGACGGCGCGGGAGGAACGACGGCACGAAGCGTGCATCCGAACGCCGGGGGCTATTTTAGCCTCGACTCCCTGCCGGCGGGACGGCACTCGCTCAGTATCGCGTATACGCCCACCGCCGATACCCTGCGACGGTCTCTCACTGTTCTGCCCCGGCATCGGAGCAATCCGCCAGTCCTGTATCGCTTTGGTGGCTACCATTTCTCAACACTCGCCGGGCCTTCACCCACCGACAGTGTCCTGACCCTGGTGACGGGGTCGCCGTCGATCTCCGGAGCGCAATGCAATGTGATCCAGTTCTCAATCGAGAACAATACCGGTGCCGACGTTACCGTCAATTCCATTGTTGTATCCTGGACCGGCCCCACCGCCTATTACCGCTATGTCCGATGGGATGGCGAGACCCTGGTCAACTCAAGCAATCCGAAATTCGCTTCCGGACAGACGGCGACTTTTTCACATGCGGTAACCATCCCCGATGGTGACCAGGCAGCTGTACAAATCAGCGACTTTCGCTCGGGACTATCCGGCGGCTCACGGGTAAACATGAGCGGTGCCGCCTTCACGATAGCCCTATCCGATGGCTCCACGGTCAATTTCTCGGTAGGGACTTGTCCATGACAAACATTCTGAACAACAGACGCGGCATTACGCTGATAGAGGTGACGCTGGCGGTTATAATAGCGGGCATCCTGGCCACGGTGGCCTTTCGCTCCGGCGTGATCGTCAATGACACCGCCCGGACAGAGGAAACCAAGACCGAGATGGTCGCGCTGGCGCAGGCGATAACCGGCAACCCGGAACTGCACAACAACGGCGTCCGGTCCGACTTCGGATACGTGGGCGACGTTGGTTCTCTTCCGCCGAATCTCGACGCCTTAGTATCCAACCCGGGTGGTTATGCGACCTGGAATGGCCCGTACATCAGGGGGCGGTTTTCGCAGATTGCCGACGACCACAAAACCAATGGCTGGGGCAAGCCCTACACCTACGACGGTTTGACGATCACCTCACCCGGCACGACGGTCAGCGGCGGCGGGTGCGGCGGGCCGGTCACGAGTGGCGAGATCGTGCGCCGGGTTGCGGAAAATGTTTCTGACATAACGTCCAACACCGTGCGCGGCGCCGTATTGGGCAAAGACGGCACCGTTCCCGGTCCCAACTTCCGCGACTCGATAAGCATTCGTCTGACCGTACCCGACGGTTCGGGCGGCATCAACGTAATGACCACCACTCCCGACAACGGCGGCAATTTCGCATTCAATCCGGTTCCAATCGGCAACCACGACCTGGACATCGTGTATGACGTCACCGACGACACCCTCCGGCGCGGGGCAACGGTCCTGCCCAACTCAGAAACGTATACCGAATATTATCTACCGGGATCATTCGGCTCTTCGGACGGCGCCGGAACGCTGGAACTGGTGAGCGGTTCGGAATCCGTGGGAGGGGCTCATTGTGAGGTCATACAATTCAGCGTGATAAACACCGGTGCTTCGGATATTATTATATCCTCTCTGACTCTAACGTGGTCCACTCCGACGGCATACTATCACAAGGTCACGGTTGGCGGCAGTCAGGTGTTCAACCAGACGAGCCCCAGGAACGGCTCCGGCGATGCGGCGGGCTTCAGCTCTCCGGTGACAATCGCTCCGGGCGAGACAGTTGCTATCGTAGTCGATCAGTTTCGCTCCAACCCGACCGGCAGCGGTAGCTGGGTGAACATGACCAATACCGAATTCACGGTCGATTTCGGTACGGGCTCGACTATCGCCGTCACCATGGGGAGCTGTTCATGAAAATGAAGCGCAACAACGCTGGCGGCTTTACCCTGATTGAGACGGTCATCGTTATCATCATCATGGGCATTCTGGCCACCGTGGCGATGCGCAACATGTCGTCCTCGATCGAGAAGGCCCGCGTCGAGCAGACCAAAGACGATCTGGACGCCCTGGCGCTGGCCATCGCCGGGGATCCTTCGCTTTACACGAAGGGGGCGCGGAGCGATTACGGTTATGTCGGTGACGTGGGAGCTTTGCCGCCCAATCTCAACGCCCTGGTGCAGAATCCGGGCGGGTTGGGCTCCTGGCAGGGTCCGTACATCACTCCCGGCATGGGGCCGAGCGTCTTTGGTAAGGATGCCTGGGGGGCTGATTATGTCTACACTGACACTCTCATCAGATCGACCGGATCAGGGTCCAACATCGACAAGGTTTTTGCCAATTCCAGCGCGGGACTTCTTTCGAATACCGTGCGCGGGTACATCGCCGATGCCGACCTCGACCTACCGGGAGTGATTTACCGTGATTCTCTCGTAATTCAACTGCTCCACCCCGACGGCGGCGGCGCTATTACCACCGATGCGACCAATCCCGATGCTTTGGGGAATTTCGCCTTCAGTGGAATAGCGGTCGGCAATCACACGCTGCTGGTGATTTACGTCCCCGATTCCGACACGGTGACCTACCGGGTATCGGTTAATCCCGATCGGCCGGTGCGCCTGGAGGTATCCTTCCCGGCTGATTTGTGGTAGATCGGCGGCGACACTCCCCGGTTTATCCCTCAACCAAAACGTCCCGGCGGTTTTCACGGCCGGGCGTTCTGGAATTCTCTGCGGAAACTTAAATCTAATCCCTGATAACCAGGTTGATATTGCGCTTCTTTAGCTGGGGGATGAAAAGTGACGGTTTGACAGCGATTTCCTGCGGTTTGGCGCCCCTGACCTCGATTTCGCCGGACGCTGCCATCCAGGCGATGATGGCCGCCGGGATGGCCGTGGTGCGCATCATGGCCGTCAATCCCTCGCGCGATTCCTGGCGGTCGATAATCTCATAGACCATCGTTTTCGCCTGGCCGTCCTTCTCCCCCTCGAGGACGAGACGGACCAACACCATGTCAAGGTCGCCATGGCTGAGGTTCTTGTCGAGCACGGCCTTCAGCACCGAGCGGGGTGCCACCTGGACACCGTCCACATCGAGCTTCTGCCGCGAGGCCAGGCCGATTTCGAGCATGGGCCGGAATAATTGGCAATGACCCGGGTAACGGATGGTTTTGTAGTCGAGGAAGTCAACTTTGCCCTCGTAAGTGTCGGGGAGGGTCGAGGTTCCACCGGAGGTGTAGAAGGCCTCCAGCTTGCCGATGCCGTCGAATTCCAGCAATTCGAGGCCGGTCATCGGGTTGACGGTTGTTTTTTTGGCGTTGTCGAGAATTACGCAGGGCTCCCAGTATTCGTTTATCAGCCCCTCGGAGGAGAAGACCATCATGTAATTGAGCGGCGGGCGCGGTGACTGCGGCAATCCCCCGACCCTGATCTTCAGCGAACTGACATGGTCAAAACGGGCGATGCCGTCAGCGGCCAACACCGAGACCATTCCCGGAGCAAGACCACAATCGGGTATTATCACCACCCCGGCTTCGGCGGCTTCCTTGTCCATTTCCAACTGGCTGTTGACGACCTCATTGTTGCCTCCGAGATCGACGAGGTGACAGTGGGCCTTGATTGCCGCCCGGGTCAGGCCGGGATTGTAGCGGTAGGTAACACACGACACTGCGGCATCGTAATCGGCCAGGGCCTCGGCGGCGGCATCTTCATCGCCGGCATCGAGCTTTTTCACAACCGCTTTGCCGTAGCCGTATTTCTCACCCACCGTGCGGGCCAAACCTTCATCAATATCAAAAACGCCGATACTCTCAACCGAGTCCAGCTGGGCCAGATCAAACACCGCGGCCCTTCCCATCAGTCCGGCACCAATCACAGCAATCTTCATCGTCCGATTCTCCTATACGTTTTCTGAGCGCCAAATATACGCCGGACCGAGCAGGCTTCAAAGAACAATCTCTTGCGCTGCGGCAAACTAATACGTATATCACAAAACTGAGTCACTAACTGATCAGATGACTTGGCGAATTCGGGGAGGTCGATTTTTTTGCAAAAAGGGGCATGACACATGGACGACTGTCTTCGGGATCGTAAATCGTCCGGGAGCGTCCGGGATGCCGGGATGGAGGCGTACGAGAAGCTATTGCCGTTTATCGAGCGTTGCCTTGATCTAAATCATGACATCAACAATCCTCTCACGGGGATAATCGCCTACGCCGAATTTCTCCGTGATGATCCCGATTTGTCGGAAGAAAAGCGTTTGGATTACCTGGACCAGATTCTGGCCTGCGCCGAACGTATACAGGAATGCACGGGGAAGCTTGGTTCCGAGAAAGCGCGGCTGTCCGAGGAACTTAACCTGAAGCTGTGACGGTTGCCCGGAAACAAGGGTATCAGATCAGCTGATTCATTTTTCGCAATAACCACTCAAGAGAAATGGCCGAGATGAAGATCAGGAGCAGCCAGAACCGTCCGAACAGGGCGAGGTCATGGTGGGTGGTCACGGCTACCGGGGAGAGTTCGAGTGACTCGACGGCGCGATCGAAAGCGGCCGAAACGAAGTATCCGCCGCCCGATTTCCCGGCCACCGCTCTCAGAGCGTCCGGATCTCCACTCTGATCGAATTCCTCCAGAGAAAAGGCCTCGATCAGGATATTGCCCTGGAAATCCTTTAGCAACCGGCCTTCTTTGTTAAAAGAGGCCTCATAGCGATAGCGATCGGGGGGCATATTATAGAACTCGGCGACAAAGCGTCCACCGGCCTTATCTTCCAGGTCTATTTCCAGCGGATTGCCTCCGGCGGCGGGGGTTAGCTTTACAACACCGCGAACACCGGGGAGCGGGCGGAAACCCTGGTCAAAAGCATAACCCTCAAAACGAATCGTCTCACCGCGGGTGAAAACCTCCTTCTCGGGGGAAATGCGGATGGGATCGAAATCGTCCCGGACGGTCAGCCACGACACCGCACCCTCAAGAAAGCGATCGTAACCGGCCGCATCCTCACCGAACCCCAGATTGGCAAAGCCCCAGGTCCAGAAAGGCATAACGGCCGAAGCCATAACCTTCCCGGGACCGTTGCGCCTGAAACCCAGGACCGGCGGTCGCTCGCCGCCCCCCATATTACGCGGGGCATGGGCCAGAACAACAGCGGCCGGA
Source organism: uncultured Ignavibacteriales bacterium (assembly GCA_964630485.1). Classification (GTDB taxonomy): domain Bacteria; phylum Zixibacteria; class MSB-5A5; order GN15; family FEB-12; genus JAJRTA01. The sequence continues at coordinate 3,782 of CAZVUZ010000032.1, read as the reverse complement.
TCAGTCTCGTCACAGACAACCAGCGACTTGAAGGGTGGCAAATTGGCCCAGACGTTCCGAATGGAACTCTGGTCGTCGGCAAGCCGGACCACCGGATGAAACAGGTTGCCCTCGACCGGTTCAGCATGAAATTCACCGTAGACGACACTCCCGCGGGCACTAAGATGGAATGGCAAGAGGTCATTGAACCACGCCACCGGCGTCGACCGGGCGAAATCGTTGCCCATCAGGACCCATAGGGCACCGCCACGGTCGGCCAGATACGAGCTGATAACATCGCGACGATTGCTCAAGTACCCCGGCTCGGGATCGTGCAGGACGATCAGATCGTAACGATTCAAGTCACTTTGGGCCGTAGGAAACCGGCCGGCCAGATTCCCGGACTTGCTCCCGGTCGCCACGAAGTCGACTTCATATTTATCCGAGCGGTCCAGGAATCTTTTTAGAAAGGCCACTTCATAGTCGGGGCTATCGGAGACGAGCAGAACCAGCAGGCGGCTTTTTAGAATTTTCACGGCCAGCGACTGCTCATTGTTATCGGTACTCTCCTCTCCCTCAAGCGGGCTTACCCTGACCTTTAAGAGACGCTGCCCCGGTTGGGCCGGCACATAGCTCAACTCGACGTCCCCCAGGCCGTCGTCGGCCGTCAGGGGCAAACTCCGCTGCGCCAGGACGGCATCGCCGTCGAACAGTCCCACCTGCACCGTCTTTTCGCCGCCGTCCTGCCAACGCAATTTCACTTGGACATCGGTCGGTTGTCCGGCGAAAACGACCGGGTTGAACTCGACATCTGCCAGACCGACATCAAAATTCCCCGTGGCCGCGGACAAATCGATCGCCACCACCGGGGTCCGAACGGATCCGGCTACACCCTGCGGTTTGCGTCCCGCATTCGAGCGGCCATCGGTCATGAGCAACCAGTAATCCGAGGGATCGACCATCTCCTGTCGGGACAATTCATAGACGCTTTCCCCCAGAGAGGTTTTCTCACGATCAACCGCCGCCTCTTCGCGGGTAAGATTCCCTCCGAAGTAATGGGTCTTGATATCGACTCGATCGGCCAGGTGTTCGAAAGCGGTCGAGGAAAGCAAAGAATCCAGCCGGGCGCGCCGTGACAGACCGTTTTCGACACGGTCCATACTGGCCGAACGATCCAGGACCAGGGCAACGCGGCGCGGTCGCTCGTGCGAGCGGCTGAAGCGTACGACCGGTTCGAGAAGCATCGCGAAAACGGCCAGCAACGCCACCACTCGCAGGCATCCGAGAACTATCCTCAGCCAGCGCGGCAGGGGTGGGTTGGTCCGGTAATACGACCATACCCCCATGGCAATCAATACCGTGAGCGCCGGCCATACCAGCCAGGGGTAGGCAGTCAGGAAATCTATGGACAAGTCGTTGAGACCAAACATCGTCTAATTATACCCACACAACGCGAACAGGTTTGAAGAAGAATGTAATGGAGAGCCGGGGCAAAGACCAGACAAAACCGCTACGAAGCCCGTTTGATGGTAAACTCGACCATATTCACCAGGCTGGCGAAAAAGTCCGAGTCCTCCATACCGGAGATAGCGTCGAGTCCCTGGCGACTGAGTTGATCGGCGCGCTTGTAGGCGTAATCGATACCGCCCGTCTCGTTAATGAAATCAAAAACACGTTCGAAATTGCCGCCGTCATCATTGGCACGAAGGTGATCGACGATCTCGCGCCGGGCGGCCTTGCCGACTCGCTTGAGAGAATATATTAAAGGCAAAGTGATTTTGCCCGTCAGGACATCGTTGCCCGGCTCCTTGCCGGTCACCTCGGCATCGCCGACGAAATCGAGAAGGTCGTCAGCAATCTGGAAAGCGGTGCCGATTTTCTCCCCGAAGCTGGCGAAACGGGCCCGTTCGCGTGCCTCGCGGCGACTGAGAATGGGACCGGCCTCGCAGGACACCGCAAATAAAGAAGCTGTCTTGTCGGCTATAATTGACAGGTATTCCTCTTCACTGAGCGTGAAGTTGCCGGTTTCCTCGATCTGGCGGAGTTCCCCCACGCTCACCCGCTCGGTGGCATGCGCCACGGCGCGCATGAGGTCGATGGAGTCCGCCTCCACGAGAATGCGGAAAGCCTTGGCAAAAAGGTAGTCACCCATCAGCACGGAGATAAGATTGGTCCACTGGGCGTTGACCGTTTCCTGTCCCCGCCTGAGATCGGATTCATCGACAACATCGTCATGAAGCAACGTTGCAGTGTGAATGAGTTCGATGGCCAGAGAGGTACCGACGGTGTGATCGGTAAAACTGCCGGCGGCGCGGCTCGACAAAAAGAGGAAGGCCGGCCTGATGCGCTTGCCTCGGGATCTGAGCAGATGGCGGGCGATGGACGAAATCAGCGGCGAGTCTCCCCGGAGGTAGTCCGAGAGCATGCGCTCGAATTCCTCAAGATCGACTTCTATCGGCCTTGTGTACTCCTGCATCGCTTTGGCATCTAACATCCTGCTCACACCTGTCTTTAGTTATGCTAACGAGACGAAAAAATATCACCGGACCGCCGGGTTGTCAATCGATTTATCCGGTTCCGCTAAGCGCTCGGTCATTCCTTCGCGGGTTCGGGGCCCGCTCCGGCATAAACAAGTCTACGCAGAGCGGCGAGGTAAAGTTGGTCGGAAAGGAATTCCCGTTCATTGTGCGGCCCGGTGATAGACACGAATTCTTTCGGCTCTTTTGCCCGCTCAAACAGGGTTTGCCCCATTCTGAACGGAATCATTTCATCGTCGGGCGAATGCATCACCAGCACCGGGCAGTTGACTCGATCGATCTTTTCCACGGAATCGAAACCGTGTTTCAGCAAGACGCCGACCGGGAAATAAGGAAACATGAGCCGCCCCATATCGGCCGCAGATGTGAACGACGACTCGACAATAAGACCGGCACAGCTCCGGCGACGCGCCAGATCGATGGCAACCGCCCCGCCGAGCGATCGCCCGAAAACGACGACACTCTCGGAAGGAACGTTTTTCACCGTGCTCAGCCAATCGAGGCAGGCAATGGCATCGACGTAGAGATTGGCCTCACTCGGCGAACCGTCGGAGCGGCCATAGCCCCGGTAGTCGAACAGCAGGACATCTACACCGAGGTCCAGCAAAACCTCAACCGTCTCCAACCGATGTGATATGTTGCCGCCATTCCCGTGACAGAACAGCACTGTCCGGCGATAATCGGGCGGCGACTCTCCTCCCCCGTCCGACCGCCGTGGAAAGTACCAGGCATTAATGCGCACGCCCGGAGCCACCTCGATAAAAATATCCTCGTACTCAATACCGGCCTCATCCGGCGTGATCTCAATATCACGAGTGGGATAAAAAATCATCCTGTCCTGGCTGAAATACAGATAGAAACCGAAGGCGGTAATACCGACGACAACGGTTATGAGGAGTATCACTATCATTCTGAGTATCTTCATCCGATCACGTGGTTTCAATCAATTGGTACGGCGAATACTACAGATCATTGAGCATCTTCTGCTGTTTTTCAAGACCGTCCCTGCCGACGCGGATAAAATCCTCCAGGGTCGCATTGCGGAACCAGGGATTGCTCGCCTGCTCGCGGGCCTGCGGCAGGTTTTCTTCGGTAAAGAACTCGTCAATAAACTTCGAAGTCTCGTATTCGGAAAACGGCTTCTGGTAAATCCATCCGTCGCAAAAATCGCCGAGAGTGAAACCGTCATAGCCGGCGCTGTAAACCGATCCGGTCGGCGCCAGGTTGCCGAAGGGGCTGTTTTTGACATCGAACCCCACCGGCTGG
>CAZVUZ010000031.1:0-25046 GCA_964630485.1 uncultured Ignavibacteriales bacterium | reverse complement strand
GTATTGGCTTGTCAACTTTTTTTCTGAATTTATGGTAAACATTCGTTGCGCAGGTATGACGGGGGAGCCGAATGTCGGAGATAGTTGTTAAGGGGGCAATATGTGTGAGGTCTCTCACCAGGACTCTTGATACTGGTGGCTACCTCTCAACGCGATCGTTTAAGGGAATCCCGGGCACAAAAAAGCTGGGCGACAGGGATTCGAACCCCGATACTACGGTCCAGAGCCGTATGTCCTACCATTGGACGATCGCCCAGTATAAAAACAATGTCGGCAGCTTAACGCCCGACTACAGCGTCGGTCAAAAGCCACCCGCCGAATATATACGTTCGCGGAGCTTTGTCAAGAGAACTGTTTCCCGAAATTCACACGTTTTTTCACCCCGGTTTGCCGTCAATCCGGCTGTGAGCCGTCACCAACACGATTCCCTTGATGACAAGTAAAACAGGTTCACCTGTGAATCAGCAGGGCTTTGCCCTCAACCGTAAAGACGGCCCTCGCGGCAGTGATCCTGTTACGCAAGCCACGACTGTCACCAAAGGCGATACTCGCCCCCTTCACCGGGTAGTCGGTGCCGGTACAGGTCAGCCGGATACTTCCGCCAAAGGGCGCCACCGAAACCGTGTCCCCTTCGCAATCCCGGAATGTATGGCGGCTGTCCAGAACCGGTATAATCTCATAAGCATGATTGACAAAACGAAGTTGCGGCCGCGGCTTCGACTGCCGCGTCTTCATAACCAGCGCGCTGAGCATCAGGGTGCCGATAAAATGATCGATCTCCCCCACGCCCGGCATGACGATATCAATCTTCCGCGCCCCGCGCTCAAGACAATAGTCCAGGGCGAGGTGGGTATCGGTTTTGTCCTTGCGCACCGGGAACGTTACGACCTCGGTCGTCTCGGGCAGATTCTTCGGGAGGCGTCCGATGGAGTCGAAATCGCCGATGAGGACATCCGGTATCAATCCTGTTTTTCGGAAAAAACCGTAGCCACCGTCAACGGCGATCAGCGTTCGCCTCCCGCAAAGACCACGGTAAAACTCCAGATGTCTTTCTGGATAGGTCCCGGAAATAAAAAGGGCGTAGTCCTTCATGGATCTTAGTGACTGAGAGCCATCGAGGCCGCCCCCAGGAGGGCTGTTTTGCTGTCGAGAATGACACTCACCGGCATCTGCGCCAGCAGTGACGCCATTTTCCGGCGGCCGGTGAAACGGCGCATGAATTTACCCTTTTCAAGAGCGGTGATAATCTGCGGCGCGATCTGCCCGCCCAGGAAAATCCCGCCGAGAGTCATCCCCTTCAACGCCAGGTTGCCGACCTCCGCAGCCAGGATCTCGATGTAAAGATCCAGGGCCATGACGGCAATATCGTCTTTTCCGGCCAGGGCCTGCTCGATGATGGCTCCCGCCTTGTCCTTTGATTTTTTCAGCCAGTCGGCCACCACCGCCCGTTCGCGTTCGACCAGGAACCGGTAAAGGCGTTCGATCCCCTCCAGACTGAGGACGTCCTCCACCTCGACGCACTCGAACTGGGCATAGAGATACTCCCACAGTTCCGCCTCCTGCTCGGAGCAGGGAGCGAAGCCGGTATGGCCGCCCTCGTAGGCATAGGGCGTGTACTTCTCACCGTCCCACGTCAGGATAGCCTCGCCGAGACCCGTTCCCGCCGCCAAAATACCCATATTGGCCGGACGGCCGCTAATGCCTTCATTGATAGTGAAAAAGCGGTCCGACTTAAGCGCAAACAAACCGTACCCGGTGGCCATGAGGTCATTGACCAACATCACTCGTTCGATGGAGAAAATCTTATGGAGCTCTTCCCCTTTGAGGTGCCACGGGAGATTGGTGGTGGAAACCTCGTTTTCGATTACGGGCCCCGCCGCGCCCAGGCAGGCAATGCCTATTTTGTCTTTGACATATTTGCGATAGTACCGATTAAGAATGGACTCAAAATCGGAGAAGTTGGAGTTCTTGAATGTCTGGTGGTCGTAAAGATAGACTTCGCCTCCCTTTTCCCTGACCCGGGCCAGGTCGACCGTTGAGGCTGTTATATATCCGGCAAGCATAACCTTAATAGTACCCCGTAGTTTCGAGTGGTTTACGCCTGTGCAAAGGCATCAGACCGAAAGAAGCTTACGACAATGTTGTGGGCAGAACAAGGGCAAAATGACGTGTGCTCTTGAGGCCGTCGGCTAAAGCGAATGGACCTTCTGCACCAGCGCCCGGCGGTCGTCGGCTCTGAAGAAAGCCGTCCCCATAACGAGGATATCGGCCCCGGCCCCGGCCACCCGTTCGGCATTGTCGCCGTCAACCCCGCCATCGACCATAATCTGTGTCTTCAGACCACGTTGGTCGATTTCGCGTCGGGCCGCCGCAATCGTGTCCAGGCTGGATTCGATGAAACTCTGACCGCCGAATCCCGGGAATACCGACATGACCAGCAAATAGTCGAAATGCTCGAGATACGGAAGCACTATCTCGGCGGTGTGGTCGGGATTGATCGAAAGCCCCGGCTGAGCGCCCAGGTCCCGGATCTGCTTTGCGTACGGCACCGGATCGGGGTGGACCTCGATGTGGAAGGTGACGGCATCGCCGCCGGCCTTCACAAAGGCCTCGAAATACTTCTCCGGCTCGGACAGCATCAGGTGGACATCAAGATACATATCCGTCAGGCCATTAATGGTTTTGACAATACCCGGACCGAAGGAGATATTCGGCACGAAGTGGCCGTCCATGATATCCAGGTGCAGCATATCGGCGCCGACCTCTCCGGCCGAGGCGATCTCTTCACCCAACCGGGAAAAATCGGCTCCCAGTACGGAAGGAGCTAGTTTGATCATGGGCATAATGTCGCAAATCCCCCGCCCCTTGGCAAGATGCCTGAGGCATTTTCAACTGTCTTGTTTCTTCCCGCCCTTCAGGATAATTTTGGCGTTGCGCTGAAGGCCTTCGAGTTTGGGCCGGGTCAGGGCCGTGCCGGCGGTGAGTTCCAAAAATTCCTCACGCGATTGCAGGGCAAGCACATCCTTCGCATTCAAAAACTCCCCCACGCCGCGTTCTGCCGTCAATTCCTCATGCTTCGTCGGTACCGAGCGCGCCTGGTTGTGGGGGCATACTTCCTGGCAGATGTCACAGCCGAAAATCTGATCGGTGACTTTCTCCGCCTGCCCCTGCGGGATCTCCGAGCGATGCTCGATTGTCAAGTACGACAGACAGCGGCGCGAATCGATCACGCCCTCGTCGACAATGGCCCCGGTCGGGCAGGCATCGATACACCGCCGACAGCTTTTGCAGCGGCCGTGTTCCCCGGCCCACATGGCATCCGGCTTCAGTTCCAGCGATGTCAGTACTTCCGAAAGAAAAATCCACGACCCGAATTGCCGATTGATAAGCATAGAGTTCTTACCGATGTACCCCAGTCCCGCTTTTTCGGCCCAGGCACGCTCGAGCATGGGGCCGTAGTCCACCCACCATTTGAAGTCCGGTTGTTCCTTGCGGACGACCTCACGGTTAACCTCGTTGACGATCCGCCTCAGGAAATCTTTCGTCATGCGCCCGATCACCTTGTGATAGTCTCGGCCGCGGGCATAGCGAGACACGCGACCGTGGCCCTCGGGAACGTCTTCGCTGTTCTCCTGATAGTAGTTTACGCCGAGCATGATTATCGAGCGCAAATCTTTCATCAGGGCCGTGGGATCACAGCGCCGCTCGCGCGAGGCCGCCGCCGCCCGTCGCGAGGCCGCCATCCAGCCCATGTCGGCATGGTAACCGTTGGCCAGCCAATCTTCGTATCGTCGGCGCACGGAAGGAAGCGTCGACGGCGCGGTTATCCCGCAGAGGTCGAAACCGGCCTCACGGGCCAGGCGCTTTATGTCATCCGAGGTTATCGTCACGGCGTTCATACTCCGCTAAGAACGGCCGGGATCGGCGGTCCTGTCAAGGTTCCAACAGAGGTTTCGTCTCCAACAAAAAAGGGCGGACCGAAGTCCGCCCTGTGATCAACGTATGGAGCTCAGCCTATTTCTTGATCTCTTCCATAAGGTACTTGTGCATGGCGCGAGCGGCAATCTTGCCGGCTCCCGCGGCCAGAATGACCGTGGCGCCACCGGTGACGATATCGCCGCCGGCATAGACGCCCTTGCGCGACGTCAGCATGGTGGACTCGTCAACGGTGATATTACCCCACCGATTGGTTTCGAGCCCCGGGGTCGTTTTCTGCACCAGCGGGTTGGAAGAGTTGCCGATAGCAACCACGACCAGATCCACCTCCATGATGAAGTTCGAGCCTTCGATCGGAACCGGCCGACGGCGTCCGGAGGCATCCGGTTCGCCCAGTTCCATTTTGAGGCACTCCATCGCCTTGACCTTGCCCGTACCGTCATCAATGAACTCGATGGGGGTGGTCAGCAAATGGAACTGTACGCCCTCTTCTTTGGCGTGGTGGATCTCTTCGATCCTGGCCGGCATCTCGGCATCGCTTCGGCGGTAAACGATGTAGCCGTTGTCGGCGCCGAGCCTGAGGGCGGTACGGACACTGTCCATGGCGGTGTTGCCGCCGCCGAGAACGGCGACGTTTTTGCCGTGGATGATGGGCGTGTCGTTGTGCTCAAAATCATAGGCGCGCATCAGGTTCGACCGCGTCAGGTATTCGTTGGCGGAATAAATGCCGATCAGGTTCTCACCGGGAATGCCCATGAAATTGGGCAGGCCGGCGCCGGTGCCGATGAAGACGGCATCGTAACCCAGCTCGAACAGCTCGTCGACCGTCTCGATTTTGCCGATGACGGTTGAGTTTTCGAAGTTGACGCCCATCTCACCCATGAAGTCACATTCGGCCTGAACGATGGCCTTGGGCAGGCGGAACTCGGGAATACCGTAGACCAGCACCCCTCCGGGCTTGTGCAGAGCCTCGAAAATGGTCACGCTGTGGCCGAGTTTGATAAGATCCCCGGCAACGGTGAGACCGGCTGGGCCGCTGCCGACGATGGCCACCTTGCGACCCGTGGGCGGCGCGATCTCGGGCAACTGGGTCAGCTTATGCTCGCGCTCGTAGTCGGCCACGAAGCGCTCGAGGTGCCCGATCGCCACCGGCTTGTACTTCTTGGTCAGCACGCAGACCTGTTCGCACTGCTCTTCCTGCGGACAAACTCGACCGCAGACGGCCGGCAGGGAATTGGTCTCTTTGATTTTCCGCGCTGCGGCGGCGTAGTCTTTTTGAAGTATAAGATCGATGAACCCCGGGATGTCGACCTCGACGGGACAGCCGGCCACGCAGGGTCTTTTCTTGCACTCGAGACAGCGAGAGGCCTCGATCAGGGCCTGTTCTTCGGTCAGGCCAAAGGGCACCTCGCGGAAATTATGGCGTCGTTCCTGAGGATCCTGCGTGGGCATCTCCGCCCGGGGGATCTTCATTCTTTCTTTCTTTTCCAGCTTCTCAGGCATGTATCATTCCGTTTCGTAAGTGTATGACAACGTCAATCGACGACCCGGCGGAGGCCCTCAGACCTCATCTGGATATTTGAAATCCGCCACGGCATCGGCCAGCTTACAGCCCGGCTTGGCTACGAATTTTTTCATGGCCGCCCGTTCCTGATCCTTATAGGCCCCCAGCCGCTTGGTAAGAAGGTCGAAATCCACCAGGTGGCCGTCAAAATCAGGACCGTCCACGCAGGCAAACTTCGTCTCACCGCCGATTGAAACTCTACAGCCACCGCACATGCCGGTGCCATCGATCATCAGCGGGTTGAGTGAAACCCAGGTGGGAACATTATAGTCCTTGGTCAGATTGGCGACGACTTTCATCATCGGCACCGGGCCGATGGCCATGATCATCCCAATCTTGACGCCGTCATCAAGCAGTTTCTTGAGTACGTCCGAAACGAAACCGTGATGTCCGTAGGAACCATCATCGGTACACACGTGAAGGTCATCAGCCACAGCGCGGTGTTCCTCCTCGTAAAAGAGGATGTCTTTGGAACGGGCGCCGAGGATGGTGATCACCTTGTTGCCGGCCTCCTTGTAGGCCTGGGCGATGGGATAGATCGGTGCGATGCCGATACCGCCGCCGACGACACAGGCTGTACCCCAGTTGTCGACATGTGACGGAACCCCAAGCGGGCCCACGCAGTCCTTCAGTTCACCACCGGCGGGAATCGTTGTCATCTGGGCCGAAGTCTTGCCAACCACTTGGTAAATGACGGTCAGCAGACCCTTTTCCTTATCCAGGCCGGCTATCGACATGGGGACGCGTTCCCCATTATCATCAACCCGGATAATAACGAATTGTCCCGCGCGGGCCTTGGTGACCAGGCGGGGAACCTCAACTCGCATCTTCCAGTTCAGCGGCCCGATCTGGATGTTGTCTAGTACCTTTGGCATTCTTCTCCTCCATATCGCGATATGCGTTCGATGATAACAGGTTGCCGCCAAAAAGCAAGGGGATTCTGGATCAATCCGGGTGCCGATTGCTAATTGGGCGCCGGCCCTGAAATATCGCCGGTACCAGCGGCTTTTCCGAACCTGAGACCCGACCGGTATAGACAAAAAAAACGCTCGAATTAGGCATCACTAGCCTTGAAATTTAAGTTTAAAGTGTTATCTTCTGTAGCTTTTTGAATTACCTGAATGGTAGCAATGTTTGTTTATATGAGGTGACATTATGGCCGACACGAAAACTATGGACAGCACTGCGCTGGGATTCTCCCAGTTGTCCGACAACGAAATTCTTGGCTTCGAGAAGAAATTCGGAGCCGATCATTATGACCGTCTGAAACTGGTGGTGCGCAAAGCCGAGGGGTGCTGGCTTCATGATGTCGAGGGTAAAAAGTACTTTGACTGCCTGGCCGCCTACAGCGCCGCCAACCCGGGTCATTGTCACCCGAAAATCGCCGGCGCCCTGATTGATGCGCTTCAGCAGGGCTACGCTTCCGTTATCTCCAATGTCATTTCCACCGACTCCTTCGGAATGTTCCTGAAGAAACTCGGCGAAACCGTGCCGCAACTCGGGACGCGTTTCGGGGCCAATGGCAACAAGAGCCTTTTGAAAAACGGCGGTGTGGAATCGGTTGAAACAGCCATCAAGATGATGCGCTATTACGGCTGGAAACAAAAGGGCATCGAGGACGGCAAGCAGGAAGTTATCGTCTTCCGCAACAACTTCCACGGCCGCATGATCGCCGTCATTTCCTTCGCCGACACCCCGAAGTACAAAGAAGGTTTCGGCCCTCTCACCCCCGGCTATGTCACCGTCGACTACGGCGATCTCAATGCCGTCGAGAAGGCCATCAACAAGAACACGGCCGGCATCCTCGTGGAACCGATGCAGGGCGAGGGCGGCATGTACGCTCCCCCGGAAGGCTTCCTTAAAGGACTCCGCGAAATCTCCGACAAAAACGACCTTTTCCTGGTCTTTGATGAGATCCAGGTCGGTCTCGGCCGCACCGGCAAAATGTTCTGCTTTGAGCATGAAAATGTCGTTCCGGACGGCGTCGTCCTCGGCAAAGCTCTGGGCGGTGGCCTGGTGCCGCTGTCGGCCTTTGTTACCAACGCTGCCATGATGGATCTGGCCTTCCGTCCCGGATCCGACGGCTCCACCTTCGGCGGCTACCCGCTGGCCTGCGTCGCCGGCAATGCCGCCCTCGACGTCATTACGGGCGAGGACCTGCCTGCCCGCTCCGCCAAGATGGGTGTCATACTGAAAAAGAAGATCGATGATATTGCCGCCCGCTCATCTCACGTCAAGGAAGTGCGCGGTAAAGGTCTCTTTATCGGCATTGAAGTCAAAGACGGCAACGCCATGGATTATTGCCGGAAGCTGCTGGGTTTGGGCATGCTGGCCAACGACAGCCACGGCCATACCATCCGCATCTCCCCGCCGCTGGTCATGACCGAAGACGACACCGACTATATTGCGGAACGTTTGGAGAAAGTACTCGTACCATAAAGTACCTCTCTGCTCATTTTGAGTAGTCCTGGGCGACCCCTCGCGGGTCGCCTTTTCTTTTGTGCGGAATTACCGGCCCCGAAGAGTCAATGGGCGGAAGTTCGGACCGAGCCCACGTAGATAGCCGCCAGCGTGATTGCCGCGCCGAGAACCTGCGTCACCGTCAAATACTCGGAGAAAAACATCACCCCCCAGACCGTGGCCAGAAGCGGCTGCAACAATAACGCCAGTCCGCTTCGAGAGGCATCGAGCTTCGGTAGAGTGACGCTTATCACCCACCAACCCAGGGACTGGGCAACGAATGCCAGGGCGACCAGCACCCCCAGAGTGTAGAGATCCGGCGGCAGGAAGCGGTCGGACTCAATGGCGCAGGAAACACCGAGGAAAAAGGCCGTAAACAGCGAAGTCCAGGCCATGACCACGCGAAAATCCGGATGGTCACGGCGGTGGCCAATCACTTTCATAATTATCAGGTACGAACTGTAGGCAACGGCCGTGAGCAGGCCGAAGACGATTCCCGCCACATACTGCTCTCCGAACCCGACATCACTGCCGAGGCCGATGAGCAGGCAGACGCCCAGCACGGCGCTGGCGGCGGCCACGAAGAACTTACCGCGGAGGGTCTCTTTGAAAACTATGAAACTCCAGAAGGCGGTGACAAAGACCTGGGTGTTAGCCAGTATCGTCGCCATACCGGCTCCAGAATAGAATATCGACCGGTGCCAGAAAAAGAGGTCGAGGAAGAACACGAAACCCGCCACGATCGACCAGCCCAGGACAATTCGCGGCATGCGCAGGCTTTTGCGGGCAATCAAAGACCATGAAAAGAGTATGACCGCCCCGAGAAAAACTCGCCAGAATCCGATTGCCGTCGGGCCCATGACATCGGAACCGATCATCTTGACAAAAATCGCCGCGAAACTTATGCAGACGGCGCCGAAGGCAAGCGCCCCGAGAGCCGCCCGGTCGCTCTGTGCCGTCCCCACCATGATAACCTAGTATTCCTGCCAGTGGTAATCGGCGGAGACGATCAAACCGACCAGCGTCCACGAAAGCACCAGCGAAGTGCCACCGTAACTCAGGAACGGCAGGGCCAGGCCGGTTACCGGCATGAAACCGAGGGTCATCCCGATATTGATGAAAAACTGAAAGAGAATAATAACAGCCGCCCCGAAAGCGAGGTTGGAGGCAAATTTCGACCGACAGCGCGCGGCAATACGAATTGCTCGGTAGAAAATGACACCGAACAGGATCAGGACCAGCACCGATCCCCAGAGGCCGAATTCCTCCCCAAGGACGGAGAACACAAAGTCGGTATGTCGCTCGGGCAAAAACTCGAGCCGGGTCTGGGATCCTCCCAGGAACCCTTTACCGAAAATACCGCCCGAACCGATGGCTATCTTTGATTGAATTATCTGATACCCCGCTCCGCGCGGGTCGCGTCCGGGGTCAAGGAATGTCAGAATGCGAAGTTTCTGATAATCGGCCAGTCGTCCCCATATGAACGGTGTTATGATCCCGAACCCGAGATTGGCCACCACCGTCACAATACCAAAATACAGGCCCGGCTTGAGCATAAACAAGAACACCAGCAATACCAGAAAGTAGAGCGCCCAGGCCAGCCAGTGCGATGCCGCCACGAGCGAAACCAGCGGCGAGAGAATGAGCACCAGATAGGCCGGCGACAACCCCGACCAGAACCACAGCCCGAAGAGAATCACCCAGAATACCAACGATGTACCCAGATCGGGCTGTTTGAGGATCAAGGCAACGGGAATAAGGGTCATTATGGCCGACATCGCCAATCTTCGCTTTGATGCCGGTGATCGTTTGGAATAGGCAAAGAATCGGGCCAGAGCCAGCAACAGCGTGAGTTTGGCAATATCGGACGGAGCCAGATTAACCGGACCGAAGGAGAACCAGCGCGTGGCTCCCATCCGCGACGACCCGACAAACAGCACCAGGACCAGGAGCAAAATAGTGCCGCCGTAGACCATATAGGCACTGAAATCGTAGAGACGCAGGGGCAGGTGAATAACCACCGCAAACGCGATGAGAGCCAGGGCAAGCCACAACAATTGCCTCAGGAAATAGGTCTGCTTGTAGTCCGAATCGGCATAGTGCTGAGCCGACAGAATCAAAAGCACCCCGATTATCGACAGGAGCAGAGCGGCCACGATGACTTTCCAGTCAAGTTCACTGTACTTGAGCATTGGCCTCCCCTCCCGTGGTATCTCCGGCGACTTCCAGCCGCAGGTCGAGTTTCTTTCGCATAAAGGTCTCGATCACCTTCCCCACTGTCGGCGCCGCAACGTCGGAACCATGACCGGCATTCTCGAGTATGGCGCAAACGACAATCTCCGGATTCTCCAGGGGCGCCACGCCGACGAACCAGGAGTGGTTCTCTCCGTGGGGATTCTCGGCCGTACCGGTTTTCCCGCCGACCGAATAGAGACGGTTTCTCAGCCTGCGGGCCGTGCCGTGTTCCCCTTCTACCACCAAACGCAAACCATCGTTGAGCAGGGCCAGGATCTTCTCGGAAAACGGCAATTTGAAAGCCACTTCCGGCACGATGTCGGTGCGAACACCGCCCGGCTGAGAAATGGCCCTGACCAGGTGGGGCCGGTAGACGGTGCCGTTGTTGGCCAGCCCGCAGTAGAATTGCGCCAGTTGCAACGGCGTGGACAGGATTTCGCCCTGGCCGATGGAGAGATTCAGAACCACGCCCCGGGACCACTTCCCCTTACCGAACCGCTCGTCATAATAGGCATGGTTCGGATTCAGGCCGGGCATCTCTGAGGGCAAATCGACGCCGGTCTGCCTGCCGAACCCACACTGGCCGAGATAGCGACTGAGGTCCTCGACACCGAGCTTGACACCCAACTGGTACAAATAGACATCGCACGACTGCTCAATCGCGTGCACGGCGTTGAGTGCGCCGTGACCGCTCGGGAGCCAGCATCGGAAAAACCTGTTTCCGAACTGATAACCGCCTACACAGGGTTTGAGGGTCGTGTTCTCACCGACCAGGCCCTCCTGCAGGGCGGCGCCCACCGTCGCCAGTTTGGTCGTCGAACCCGGAGGATAGAGACCGGCTAGGGGCCGGTTGAGCAGGGGGTGGGTGGAATCGGTGGTGATGGCCTGCCACAGACTCTCGGGAATGACCGTCGAAAAAATGTTGGCGTCATAGCCCGGGTAGGATGCCATGGCCAGAATCTCTCCGTTTCGGGGATCCATGGCGACGATAGCTCCACAACAAAAAGTATCCAGGGTCGAGACGCAGGTACGCTGTAAATCATTGTCGATTGCCAGGACAAGGTCGGCTCCGGCCACTGCCGGGGTGGCCTCTTTTTCACGGTAGGGACCAAGGCTCTGGCCCGAGGCGGTGACCTCGATATAGGCGGTTCCCTCGCGCCCGCGCAAAATATCATCGCGGTACTTCTCGATACCCTTCTTACCGATCATACTGCCGAGCCGGTAATCCGACATTCCCTGGGATTTCATCTCGTCCTGGGATACCTCGCCGACATAACCGGTGAAGCATTCTGAGCCAAGTCCCGGCCGATAACGCCGCACCTCCTCCATGTGGATGCTGACGCCGGGGAAACGACTACCCTGCTCCTCAATCACGGCCACCACTTCGAAGGGAATATCGCGCTTGATCGGGGCGGGCTGCCAGCGGCTGACCATGTTCTTCTGCAGTCGCTTGCGTACCTGGAGCGTATCCAGGCCGAGGGCATCGGCAAGGCTGGGGATACTCACCCCTTTGACGGATTCGGCAGCTACAATGGACACCGTAAACGACGGCCGATTGTCGACGATAATGCGGCCCTCGCGATCGTACACCACACCACGTCGAGGGACAAGCGGCTGTACCCTGATGCGGTTGTTTTCCGAGCGCTCGGCCAGGACCTCGTGCTCGAGTATCTGCAACTTCAGCAATCCGCCGAAAAGGAACAACATAACCAGCATCACGGCCAGCAAACCGAGCTTCTCACGAGTCTCCGCTGTAATGGTGTGTCTTTGCATTCTTCCGTGCTAAAACAGCGACCTGATTTTCGAATACGTAATGTGACCCTCCTTGAACAAAAAGAACACCCAGGCCACAACCGTTGTATAAATCGCACCCGTCAGGGCAACGGCGAAAAGTCGGTAGAAGAAATCATCCACCCCGGTGATGAGTAACAGGAAGATATTGTGCATCAGGATTCCGCCCAGAATCAAGAGCATTTTTGAGTACAGCGATTCGAGATTGAGGCGCCGGCTGACATGCCAGGTTGCCAACCCCAGGCCGGCCATCAACAGGGCGAACCAGCCCATCTGGCCGGTCATCGCGACCGACATGATCAGGCCGGCGACAAAACCAAACCAGACCGCCGCCAGTTCCGACTTATATACCGCCACCAGAACCACCAGGAGAGCCGGCAAATTGATCGTCGCCGCGTGGACCGACGTAACATCCTTGAAAATCACCTCGTGAAAGGCGATGAGCAAAACGTACAGGACGTAGGGTACGATTCGCATCAGCGCTCCTCGGTCATTAAAATGAATAGCTCTTCAATCGTCCTGAAATTAACTGACGGCTGCAGACTGACGGTGCTGTTGGGACGGTTCTCGGGCCTCGTGACCCCGGTAACGGTGCCGATGTTCAGGCCGGGCGGATACACTCCCCCCAGACCCGACGAGAGTACTGTATCGCCTATTTCCACCGCTCCCTGGTTCGGAAAATCAGCCAGCACCATACCCTGGTAGGGCATATAACGCACGATACCCATTTCGCGCGAGGAGGCCACCCGGGCCGCGGCCCGGTTCAGCGGATGGGTCAACAATTGCACCGTGGCATAATCCGGCATGACATCCTGAACCCTTCCGACCAACCCGACCTGATTGATCACCGGCATATTCACCTCGACCGAATCGGTGCTGCCGCGATTGATCGTGACGGTCAGCGGCAGTCTTTCTCCGAAGATAGATACGACTTTGGCCGGTACCAGGCGATAGCCAACGGGAGGGTCGAAACCGAGCACACTTCGCAGGCGCTCGTTTTCCTTGGCCGCCTCCTCGGATATTGAGAGACGCAACTCGGACTGCACCAGCGCTGTCCGAAGGCTGTCGCTGACGGTCTTGACCGCCGCCAGTTCGACAACACTGCTCTCGATCTTGAAGAAGGGGGAATACGGCCCGTCAAGAATCACCTGGCCTACAAAGTGACTGATCGACGGCGGGCCCAAAAGAAGCAGACCGACCAGGATTAAAATAGTGGCAAAATGAACATTGCGCGAGCTTCTATAGGACAGATTGGAGATCCAGCTCATACCCCGTCGGCATCCTTGCCCTTGTTATTTCGTTATTCTACGGCATCCATCAACTCCAGGACATCTCCCGGAGAAGAAGCGGAGGCCAGCTTCTGGCGGTTTTCCTCGGATTTCATCAGGTACGACAGTCGGGCCATCACATTCAGGTGAGCGCCGATTGCATCCTCGGGCGCCGCAATCAGGAAAAAAAGATGTACCGGCTGGTGATCCATGGCATCGAAGTCAACACCTTCGGCGCTGTGTCCGAAAGCGATCACAATCCCCTTAACCGAGCGCGTTTTCGCATGCGGAAAAGCCACCCCGTAACCGACACCGGTCGTGACAAGTTCCTCCCGGTCCTTGATATCGGCCAGGAGTTTCTCATGATCTTTGACCATGGGCGAGCGAGCGACTATTTCCACGAGTTCGTCGATGACGCCATCCTTGTCGCCGGCTTTCAGCTCGAACTCAACCAGGGTTTCGTCACAAAATTTAGAGAGCTTCATAATTCATGCCTTCGTTCAAATCTTCTCCGCTTCATCAAGCAGGAGAACCGGTATATCATCCGTGATCCGGAAGGCCAGTTGGCAGACCCCGCAGATCAAACGGTTATCGTCTTCCTTGTAATCGAGCTTGCCCTTGCACTTGGGGCAAACCAGTTTTTCCAAAAGTCTCTCCGGTAAAGCCATACCTACACCTATCAGCCTTCCTTGTAGACACCCATCTTACGATATTTAGCAAGCCTTGCGGCCAACAAGTCATCCACCGACATGGCCCTTAACTCGTCCAATGCGGCGATGACCTCCTTCTTGACGGTTTCCATGGCCGCGGCCGGATCGGTATGCGCGCCCCCCTCGGGTTCGGGGATTACCTTATCGACCACTTCCAGTTCGATCAAATCAGCCGAAGTAACCTTCAGGGCCTCGGCCGCCTCCGGCCCCTTGGCAGCATCGCGCCACAAAATGGCCGCGCACCCCTCGGGGGATATCACGGAGTACCAGGAATATTCGAGCATCATAACCCGGTCGCCGACGCCAACACCCAGCGCCCCACCCGAGGCTCCCTCACCGATGATCACGATCACGATGGGCACTTCCAGCCGCGACATCTCGCGGATATTGCGGGCGATGGCCTCAGCCTGGCCGCGCTCCTCGGCACCGATACCCGGAAACGCGCCGGGCGTGTCGATGAGCACAACAATCGGGACCTTGAATTTATTGGCGAGATAAAAAAGACGCAGGGCCTTGCGATACCCTTCAGGATGCGCCATTCCGAAGTTGCGTTCAAGCTTCATTTTGGTATCGCGGCCTTTTTGCTGCCCGACAACCATTACTGGACGACCATCGAGACTGGCGAATCCGCCAACCATGGCGCGGTCATCGCCAAAGTACCGATCACCGTGCAATTCCACGAAATCAGTCGTCATGTGAGCGATGTAGTCAAGGGTATAGGGACGCTTGGGGTGGCGGGAGAGCTGCACCCGTTGCCAGCGCGTAAGACGACCGTAAATATCGTCCCGCAGCTTCTGGAGTTTCTTCTCCATCGCGACGATTTCGCCGTCGAGTTCGATATTCTCCCCAACGGAAAAGTCCTTCATGTCGGAGATTTTCTTCTCCAACTCAACCAGGGGACGCTCGAATTCAAGATATGGTCGGTCCGCCATACTACCCTTTTCTATTTTCCACCGGCGCTGCCGTTTTTGGGCACACCTGAGGACGCCGCCCTTTTGCGGACGGATAAGCCGGTGACTAAGATAAAGAACAATCCGAAAATTACAACCATAAAAACCACCAAAACCCCCAGCACCACCAGCCGGTTCCAAAAAAACATGGCCAGAGCAAAACCTCCGAAAACCGCGCCCAGAACATAGAATGTCAACACCACTTTACGCCTGGAAAAACCAACCAGGGCCAGATAGTGAAAAAGGTGCCGACGATCGGCCTTCATAACATTACGTCCCGAAACGAGGCGCCGGGCAAAGGAAGTCAGGGTCTCCAATACCGGCACCCCCAGGGCCACCAGTGGCAGAAACAGGGCCGAGGCCGTATACGACTTCAGCGGCACGGCCAGGGAAAACACAGCGAAGTAGTAGCCGATTTGCATCGACCCTGAATCACCGAGGAAAAGCCTGGCGGGGTAACTATTGTAGCGGAGGAATACCGGCAGGAAACCGATCATCGCCGCCGCAAAAAGCATGATCCAACCGACGTCGAAGAGGAAGGCGATCACCGTCATGGTCAAGGCGGCAATCAGCGACACGCCGCCGGCCAGGCCGTCGAGGCCATCGATTAAATTGATGGCGTTGGTCAGGACCACGACCCAGATAACTGTTATAAAGGGCGAGATGGGACCGATAAAGACACTGCCGTAGGGTGTTGTCAGAAGCACCGGATTCAGCCCGGCGAAGTAGAGCGTCAGCCCGGCGAGAATCTGTGCCGCCAGTTTTACCCAGGCCGACAGCGGCCGCAAATCATCATAAAAACCGGTTGCGACGATAATCACCGCACCCAGGAAAATCAGCAGTAACTGCTGCAAAGGCGGTTCATATTCACCGCCATAGAAAAACGCCACGGCGAAAACCGTAATCCAGACCACCAGGAAAAGGGCGATGCCGCCAAGGAACGGAGTGGGTTTCCGGTGGCGCTTGTGTTTGCCGGGCGGATCCAGAAAACCGAACCGATGAGAAAGTCTGATCACCAGCGGGACGAGAACCAGGCTCAGGATCAAGGCGATTGCGGCCACAGCAATGATCGGCAGGACAGCCAAGGGTTACTCCTCCCCCGTGCGTTCCGGGCCGCCGACCGGTTTATTGCCCTGGAGGTTCGGTATCAGGGACGACACCAGAAAGTTCAGAGACAGCATGACCGGCAGGATCAACAGCGAAAAACCGTTGGGCAGGTGTTTTAGGAAATATTTCCAAACCGAGCAATGGTGATACCAGTTTCGTTTGAGCCGCCCCTCATTGCTCCCCCGCCCCCAATCATGCATGGCCCTGGCCGAGGGCACATACAAATTGTGGCAACCCGCCGACCTCAGGCGAGCGCACAGGTCGGTATCCTCCATGTACATGAAGAAACGCTCATCGAAACCGCCGACCATGGTGAACAACCCGCGGCGAATCATCATCATCGACCCCGCTATTGCAGGCACCTCCGTTGTCTCGGCAAAATCTCCGAGGGTATAGACACTCGCCCGGCCGAACAGCCGCGACAGTATCGAGCCCCGCGAAAACAGCAAATTGTAAATCGTCGGAAGACGGCGACAGGAGGGCTGGAAACCGCCGTCTGGCGACACCATGCGCGCGCCGACCACACCGACCTTGCGCACCGCACTCAGGACCGTCACCAAATTGCCGACAGCCTCTGGCTCGACAACCACATCCGGGTTGAGAAAGAGCAGGAAACGCCCCGTAGCGATTTTGCTCCCGGCGTTGCAGGCCGCGGCAAAACCGGCGTTGCGGCGATTGAGGATACTTCGCGCCTCGGGGAAATATCGCGCCGCGACATCAATGGAATCATCACGGGAATTGTTGTCGACGAAAATAAGCTCGTGATCGATACCGCCCAACCCCGCCTTTAGAGCCCTCAGGCAGAATTCCAGGGACGGCAGTGAATTGTGGGTGACGATTACAATGGAAACCCTGTTATTGGCCAAAGCGAATCACTCGGTTCAACTCAGTTTCCCGAACATTGACTTGAGGCGCAGCCACCAGACCATCCACATGGCTTCGCGCATGATCTTCTTCGACATCTTGGAAACCCCGGCTGTGCGATCGACGAAGATGATGGGGATCTCCTTGAGCCTGAAGCCCTTTTTCCAGGCCCGCATATTCATCTCTATCTGAAACGAATAACCGGAAGCATGAATGGCGTCGAGATCCATGGCTTCAAGTACCGACCTCCGAAAACACTTGTAGCCCCCGGTGGCGTCCTTGATGGGCAGGCCGGTAATCCACCTGGTGTACATATTCGCGAAATACGACAACAGCAACCGCGACATGGGCCAGTTGATGACATTGACCCCCGAGATGTAGCGCGAACCGATAACCAGATCGTTGTCCTGTATCTCCCGCAGGAAATCCTTGATGTACTCGGGCCCGTGAGAGAAATCGGCGTCCATCTCGAAGATGTAATCGTAGTCGTGCTCGAGGGCCCATTTGAAACCGGCGATATACGCCCGCCCCAGGCCCTCTTTCTTCTCACGATGGAGAACATTCACCTGCGACTCTGCCGCCACCAGGCGATCGGCAATATCGCCCGTGCCGTCGGGGGAGTTATCGTCGACGATGAGAACGTTCACCCTGGGATCGAGGGGCAGAACGGCGTGAACGATCTTATCGATATTTTCCTTCTCGTTGTAGGTCGGAAAGATGATCAGGGCGCGCTGGCTGGGACTCATGAAGCTGTTTCTTTCTTATCTTTCTTACCGAACTTGCGGCGAGCAATAAAGACCCCGACCACCGCCAGAAGGTACAGCGATGTGAGCAGGGTCGCCAGCTTGCCGGTGGCATATTTACTCGATTCGTATTTGAAAAGCACCCGGTGTTTTCCCGGCGGCACCGTCACGGCGCGGAACGTGCCATAGGCGCGCATCAACTCGGCCGGGTCGCCGTCGATGGATACCTGCCAGGCCTCATAGTAGTTGTCGGTCAGCACCAGCACCCGGGCGACCGAGCAATCGGCATCAACAATCACGGAGTCAATAGCGTGATCGACAATCCACGCGGAATCCGAATTGAGCGAGTCGATTGCCCCCACCGTTATTGGCGGTTCCTGTTCAAGATAGACTGTCTGCCGTGGATCGTCAGCGCCGGTGAGGATTTTCTCGTAGATGGCGCTGGGATCCTCGATCACCGCATAGTTTTCGGGCAAAAACGCCCGCGGCAGGGCATTGTCGTTCCTCATGATCCGGGCACTGCCGAAATTGGCCGCAACGGCCAGCGGTTTCTCACCGAAATAATCCGGCGGCAGGTTCTGTTGTGACGAAACCAGTACGTACCGGGCACCGACCAGATTGAGAAAATGAGGATTGGAGGAATTCTTCGCTCCCGGCCCGCCCAGGAGCTCGTCATACCAGCGAAGCTGGTTGCCGTGATAACCCGTAACGACCTCGACCCCGAAATACGGCAGGAGATCCTCGGGCAAAACCCGCACGTTCCACACCCTGAATTCGCCTGGCTGCTCCTGGAGAAACTCCGCAACCGGGTTGGAAGACCAGTAGCGGTCGGGATCGACCGTCTCGACAAAGCGGTCGTTAAAACGGACCCCGTTGATAACCGGTATCAGGACCAGTCCGAGCAAAATAGTCGTGCCGGCCTTGCCGCTCCGGTACAGCCAG
Organism: uncultured Ignavibacteriales bacterium; assembly: GCA_964630485.1. Classification (GTDB taxonomy): domain Bacteria; phylum Zixibacteria; class MSB-5A5; order GN15; family FEB-12; genus JAJRTA01. The sequence continues at coordinate 6,476 of CAZVUZ010000031.1, read as the reverse complement.
ATAAGCAGCGAAGCCAGGGCCGTAAAGAGGAAAGCAAACCATGCCCCCGACTGGATGTGCGGCAAATTCAGATTGGCCAGATCCAGCTTGGTAACGCCCTGCTGGACGAATTCGGTGGCGGCACTCGAATAGAACAGCGAACTCCACAGTGAAAGCATGCCCTTGCCGTTGGCGCTGAAAAGGAAGGCAATCAGGAGCATCAGCGCCGGCACCCCGAGCACGAGATAGTCGAAGTTCTTTGAGACTTTCGAGGCTCCGGCGGCTACCCGGTCGCGCATATACTGCACCCCCATCCCGGCCAGCATCGCCACCGAGAAGGAGAACATGAACATTATCATCGAGGGCGCCCGGAGCGATTTCACCTTGGGCACCATCAAAAAGAACAACTTGAATATGGGGGTCGTCGCCCCCAGGGCATAGATCAGGGCAAACAACGCCAATCCGCCGAAGAAGTACGACTCCTTCCGCCGGTAAAAGAAAAATCCTATCGCGGCCACGAACAGCGCCACTACCCCGACCGACTCGGAGTTGTCCTTGAAGTAATTCTTGCCCCAGTAATAGGTCCCGGCTTTACGATTGTTCACCCCGGCGAACTCGGGTATCAGCATCGAAAATGTCTCTTCCTCGTGAAGAGACCACGAGGTGGCCCAGTCCCAGCCGGATTTCGAATCGGCGCGCGGCGAATACTCGGTGGTGTAAAGATAACCGGGATAAAACTGAATGGCCGAGATCAACAGACCTATTACCACGGCATAGGCGGTCAGCACCGCCGGACGGATCACCGCCGCAACAGAGTTCCTCTCCCGCCAGAGAACAATCATCTTGAACACGGCATAGAAGGCCGTCGCCCAAAGGGTGTAGTATGACATCTGCGGGTGGGGCGAGAGAATAATCACCCCCAGCACCAGGCCAAGCATGGAGAATTTGAAGAAGGAACGGAACCCCTGGCTCGAGAACCCTCCCTCAAGGAAAAGTATGACCAGTGGGAAAAGAGTCGTAACGAAAATTTTACCGTCATGCCCGGGGGCCACCAGCGAGATCAGGTAGGCCGCAAACATATAACTTACCCCGGACATCAGCGCCGCGATTTTCGACAATCGGAATTGCCGCGCGGCCAGGTAGGCAAATATCCCGGCCAGGAATATGTGGAAGAACAGTATCAGCCCCAGCATGCGGAATAGCGAGCCGAAGTACTTCAGGAACGACAGGGGGTAGAAAATGTCGCCGTGAAACGCCTCGACATAGGGCATGCCGCCGAAAATGTAGGGGTTCCACTGGGGCACCGAGCCGCTCTCATGGACGCTGTCCACGAGAAAAGCGCGGAAAAACACGCCGGCGATGATGGTATCGGATCCGGAGAGCATTTTGTCGGAAAAGATGAAGCTCCCAAACAGGACCAACAGGGCCAGGAAGATTATCGCGAATGAAATCGGCGTGAACCAGGGCGACTTTTCATAGTCGATGGCCGGCCGGCGCCTCGCCTTCTTTGGCTCAGGCTTTCTTGTTTTGCCGGAACTCGAGGGTTTTTTAGCCAAGGGAAAGTCTATCCTTCACTTCTTAATTACCAGCGCTATAATGGCCGCCGTCACCTCAATAACTACCGCCCAGAGACGGGCCAGGATCGCCACGGCCGCCGCGATGGGGCCGAGAAAGGGCGTCAACATGAATTCCATGGCCAGTTCCCGGGGGCCGAAACCACCCGGCGCGAAGAGCATCAGGTATCCAATCTGATAGGCGGCATTGAAAATACCGGCCGCCGCTATCAGGGTAAAATCCGCCCGGCTCGTTACCGATCGCAAAAACAGGTAATAAGCTCCGCCGTAACAGAGCCAGCCGACAAAATAACCCGCGAATATTCGCAGGGCAACCTTTTTGTCCAGTACGAACTTAACCTCCGGCCGGGAGAACTTGCGCAACAACCAGTTACCGAGCGCCAGCACCCTCTGCGGCAGGATCACCAGGATTAAACACACCAGCAACATCGCCCCGGTAATCATATACGTTGAGTAACTGCCCAGCATCGCCACCTGCTCGACGACGATCATCGGCTCGAATTGCACCGCCAGCACGAAAACCAGCATCGAGGCCGGGATGGCGAACATCTGGACCAACACGAACGACGCCGTGGCCTGCTCGGGCGGGACGCCTTCCTTCTTGGTCAAATACAGAATGCCCATCAGGGGCCAGATTTTTCCCGGTATATAGCGCCCCATATCGGACAGGTAAAAAATGCGGAAGCACTTGGCCAGGGAGATGTTGAACCCGAAACCGGCAATAATCCTCTGCCAGTTGGAGGCCATGATGACGAAGGCAAACAGCCCGACGAAAACGGAGGCGACAAGATAACCCCAATTAAGGTTCCAGTCGTAGTCCTTGATATCCTGCCAGTGATGGGCCACCTGGCGAAAGAGAAAATAGATTATGACAACCGTCAGGAGGACTTTGATAAGGATGGAGAAGAATTTCCTGGTGGTCATTGGGGTCAATGGTCTATCCCATCGGCAAGGTTGTCAACGGCGAGCGCTCGGGGACAGCTAATCGGGCTGATCGTCCCGGCGTTCGCCCTGTTTATCTTTGGAAAGAGCCAGCAATTTCCGGCGAAGGTCACCGATTTCCTCTTTGACCGCCGTCTGGCCTTCGGACATGAACCCCATCAGGAACAGCGCCGATCCGAGCCCGACCAGGAGCATCACCAGATACAACAGCGGCCGCTGGCCCTCGCCGACGAAATATCGCAGATAGAGCGCCCAGAGACCTACCAGACCACCCAAACCGACCAGAATCGATCCAATGGATCCGAAAAACAACAGCGGCTTGCGCAAAAACGTGAGCTGGAATTTGACCGCCAGTAAATCGAGGACGCCAATGGGAATGCGCCATATCGATGAAAACTTCGATGCGCCCCAGGCGCGGTCGTAGAGCGGGATCTTAACCTCATCTACCCGGTAGCCCTCATCCGCCGCCAGTATTACCAGGTAGCGATGCCAGTCGCGGCGCAGGAATATGTGTTCAACCACTTCCCTGCGAAACGCCTTGCATGAGTTCAGGTCGTGAACTCTGAGACCGAATATCCTCCGCGAGGCCCAGTTGTAAATATTCGAACCGAATCTTTTCTTGTAACGCCCCTGTTTCCATCCGGCCACCAGGTCGGCTCCCTCGAAAATGGGCGCCACCAGGGCCGGGATATCCTCGGGCAAAAATTGCAGGTCGGCAGGATAAAAGACGAAAACATCCCCGCGGGCAGCGGCGAAACCGGTTTGCAGGGCGGCCGTCAAACCCCGGTTCATCGGATGCGCAGCGTAGCGAACGAAATCGTATTTCCGGGCGGCCTCTTTGATTTTATCGAGGGTGCCGTCGGTGGAACCGTCATCGACATAAAAAAGCTCAATCTCAAAAGGAGCCGTCCGGCGCATCTCATCGAACAGGCGACAAAATTCCTCGATATTGCCTTCTTCATTCTTCGCCGGTACGATTGTCGTTACCATGTTCTTTTCGGTCTCAGCCGTCACCGTCTTTGATACCCTTCAATTTATTGAGCGTCTCGTTCACCTTCCGGGCCGTCGGTGCCAGGCGGTGCGCTTCCTCGAGATATTCCAACCCGACTTTTCTACACCGGGAATCCCCGGTTTGATCAAAACGATCGATACAGAATTGACCCAGGGTGGCATTAAGATTGTAGTTTGTCGGAGAAAACTCAACCGCTTTTTTGAACATCATTTCCGCGTGGTCAAATTGTTTCGACTTTCGGGCGAATTCCGCCACCATCAGGTTCCCACTTATATTATTCGGATGCAGGCGCATAAACTCCACCGCGTAGCGATTGGCGGCCTCGACCGAATCGGCTCGATACAAATCCACGGCCGTCTCGAAATGGGATCTTTCATAGGCAAAAGCCCGGGCGTTTCTCGTATAAGGTGCCACCCGGAAGAGGCGGATTTTCTTGGCCCCGACATGGTAGGTGCAAATATGCGCCGCGCCGCCCATCAAACGCGGGTGATCGTCACGGGCGCGGGTCTCGTTGGCCTGATCCAAAAGCAAATGCGTCACCGGGAAACGGGCAAAAAGCGTCGTGTCGACCTCGGATACCCCGAACATGTGAATTAGCGTACCCAGATTTCCACCCAGCGTCAGGTGAGCGGCATAGGGCCCGGAAAGAACGGCCCCGGGGGACAGTATCATGCTCAGATCGGCGGAATTATCCTGAGCGGTGTAGGAACGACGCTTCATCCAGTTGAAATAGTCCGAGGCCCCCCAACCGATCACTCCCCCCACCGCCAAAACGACTATTATCTGGCGGAAAAACCGGTTGGCAGGGATCTTCCCTTTCAGATAAATCGCCGTCGCCGCCCCGATCCAGGCGGCCACAATGGCCGCGATGACTCCCAGCAGGTATTTGTTGTCATCAAAGGCGAAGTCTCCCCCGAACCTGTCCATCAGACCGTTGTAGATCTGCGTCACGACAACCATCGTAATCGGAATCAACAGCACATAAAAAAGCCACGGCACTCGGCGACGATCGGGTTTTCGCGACTCCCGCCAAAGCATGGAGAGCACCACCGCCGCCGCCGCGCAGAAGGGATATATCAATACCAGTTCATAGCGCAGGGGTCGGTAATTCCAGATCATCAGCGAACCGTAAAAAGCGATTATCATCGCCGCCATAAAAACATGACCGCTGTTCAACTCGCCGAATCCCTCGCGCCAGGATTTGCCGCTGGAAACGTGGAAGGCAGCCATGCAGATGAACACCACCCCCAGCAAAGCCACCACGATCATGCGCGGGAAAAGATTCGACACCACCCCGAAGGACACCATCTTCCAGAGGAAATCGTCGAAAGACTCCAGACCCTCGGGCGCACCATAGAGATCCACCGCCTGTTCCCCGAGATACCCCGCCACCTGCTTTTGCATGGGTAGATAGCTGAAAAACAGCCAGAAGACCGTAACGGCGGCAAAACCAATCACGAAGGCCGCGACATCAAGGATTTTCTCCCGCCGTGCCCGCTCGTCCTCGTAAACGAAGCGATAAATCAGCAGGCAGGCGAAGGGAAAGAGGAACACGACCCCGATAACCTTGCCGAAGAATATCGCCACCGCCAGCGACATGCCTGCGAGAAGATAGGCGGGCCGCTTCTTGAAATATGTGAGAAGAAACAGCGCCAGGGCGGCGAAGAAGAACATGGCGTGTTCCAGAAACGGCAGGCGGCCGTAGAAAATCTGGTTGTAATTGAAGGCTATGAGACCGAGAAAGAAAATCCCCGCCAGACTGCCGGCCCTTCGCCGCACGAACAGGAAAAAGAACAGCAGTCCCCCGAACGAAAAAAGTAACCCAACCAAATTCGACTGCCAGAAGCCGACCCCAAGGACCTTGAACACCGCCACCGCCAGCACGGTTACGGTTGATTTCAGGAAGAAGGGCAGGCGCGTGTCGCCGAGGGGATTGAGATCTCCCTGCTGGACGAGTTGCTTCGCCCAGAGCGTATACTGCGGCGGGTCGGTGTAGACATCTGAGGACCCCGAAAGGTGCAACGGCGGGTCCGCCCCCAGAAACATCACCCGCACCAGAAACAGAAAGCCCAACAGGGCCAGGACTATCGCGGTATCCCGTGATACAGCCTTAGCTGTTTTCTTAGCCTCAGCCAAAGAAGGACTTTATCCTTTCCGCAACATGGCCGACCATATCGTCGGTCATTTCCGGGTAAATCGGCAAAGATAGTATCTCGCCAACCAGTTTTTCGGTGATCGGGAAATCCCCGGCCTTATAACCCAGATGGTCGAATGCCTTCTGGAAATGAATCGGCACCGGGTAGTGAATAATCGTCGGGATCTTGTGCTCGCCGAGGTATTTCTGCAATTCGTCGCGGCGTTCGGTCTCGATCATGTACAGGTGGTAGACCTGTTCGTAATTGGGATCGCTGTTCGGCCGTGTCAGCGGCAGGCCTTCGAGCAGTTCGTCATATTTGCGGGCGACGCGGTTGCGCTCGACATTCCACGCATCGAGGTGTTTGAGCTTCACGCCCAAAACCGCTCCTTGTATACCTTCCATGCGCGCATTGTAGCCGAGCATGTCATGATAGTACTTTTTGTCGGAGCCGTGGTCGCGAAGCATCCTCACTTTGTGGTCGAGATCGGGATCATCGGTGGTCACCGCTCCTCCCTCACCGTAGGCGCCGAGGTTCTTGCCAGGGTAGAACGAGAAAGCCGCCATGGTACCGAGGGACCCCGTGCGACGGCCCTTATAGCGCGCGCCGTGGGCCTGGGCGGAATCTTCGAGCACCGGCAGACCGTGTTTGTCGGCGATTCCGAGGATGGGATCCATATCGGCCGGGCGGCCGGTAAGGTGTACGGGGACGATCACGCGGGTTTTGCCCGAGATCGCCATGGAGAGAAGTTTTGGATCGAGATTACGGCTGACCGGATCGACATCGACCAGCACCGTTTTCGCGCCCGCGTGGGCGATGGCGGCGGCGGTGGCG
>CAZVUZ010000030.1:9847-25125 GCA_964630485.1 uncultured Ignavibacteriales bacterium | reverse complement strand
TCCTCGAATTCGAGGGTCGCATGCATAGCGGCGCGGGTGTCGCCGTCGGCGCCGTTGTAGGTCATGGCCAGGGCCACAGATACCGACAGGGGCGAAACGAACAGGTTCTTTCCCGGATCCTCCGCTTCCAACACCTCCCTGAACAGCTTCAGGCCGAATTTGTTTGCGCTCGAGCAAAGACTCAACTCATTCGCGGTCAGGTTGGCCGGTGACCGAACCGGGTCGTCGTTGTCCTTCGAGTCTACGCCGCTGTCGGAACAGCCAAAACTGACAGCCAACATAGCCGCCGTAAAGATCGCGAGAATAATCTTGAAATTCATAAAAGGCCTCCATCCCCGGATGTGTGCTACGATTTCGGCAGCCTGGCCCCCCGCCCGGTCCACTGCCTGAATCCTGACTCAATAACGAGAAACCTGACCCGGTCGTTTAGAGATAGTTGCTTCGTCTTCGCGATACCTTTGCGGTTTCTCGAATGTGGCTCCCAAATGGAACCTACCGAGCAACCGTAAACCTGTCAATAGTAAAATAAGACTGGAAACGCCAAGTTGGTTGGGAAAGAGGCTCTGGAAGACGGAGGAAAAGAGACTAATCGGCGCTGTCGTCGGTCGAGGGCTTTTCGCCCTCATCATCTTCCGACTCGCCTTCATCGAAGATGTCGAGCATTTTAACGCCCTCACCATAGACAATAACCCGGGGCTCGGTGATTTCGGAAAGCCGTTTGGTAACCTCGCGGATGAGATCCACGGAGGTGGCGATGGCATCGACCTTCTTCTGCTGATCGCGGGTTTTTTCGGACTCGTCGCGGAACATGAGCTGGGCAGCGTTGAGAATAATCTGCAAGCTGTTATTAACATGGTGGTTGGTCGTCACCGCGGCCAGCCTGATACCGGCCAGTCGGGAGGCGCCCGAAGCCACGCGGTTGAGGGTCAAGGATGCCGAGAGGACTTCGAGGAAAGCATCCTCGGCGACAATCGTCCGCTCCCCCTCCTGCAGGCCGATGACGGCACCAAGGGTCTCGTCGCCGTGTTGCAGGGGCAAAGTGAAGGAATGGCAGGGGGTAGCGCCGCCGAAGGACATATAGGCCGATGTAAGCTGACGATTTTTGCGGAGCTGAGAGAAAAGGTCTTCCTCGAGCGAACGCAGTTTTTCACGGTCGGCCTCGCTTTCGGCCCAGACAACGGTTACGGCCTCCGCCGGGTCGTCATCCCAGACATACAATGAAGCCGCCGACAACCCGACCATTCGGGCCGCCTGCTGTAGCGCCCGGCGGGACGTGGCAACCATATCCTCACCCCGGCTGCCGGCCAGGGTCAGTTGCCTGATAATGTCAAATCTGTCAGTCTGTTTGTTCATAGGCAGTCTCAAGACCGTATGAGCAAAAGCGATGCCCTTATTGAAGACTAAACACAATCGTCTGTAGGACCGTAATAGCCCGTAAAATAAGGGTTTTTGGCCCCTTTAACCAGTTTTTTCTGTGCATGGAATGCGCAGTCGCAATAAAGATTACGCCAACCGTGCATTTCAATTCACAAAAGTGTCCGCAATGGGAGCGCAAAGCCGTTGACTTCGGCGGTCCGGACACGTATAATAGAAGTTTTTCCAGGAGTCGGAGGTACCGGGTTTATGCTGGACAGTATGATACACGATAATTGTGGTGTCTTCGGGGTTTTCGGAAACTCAAAGGCCGCCGATTTCACCTATCTGGGTCTTTACGCCCTGCAGCACCGTGGACAGGAATCGGCCGGAATCGTGACTTCGGATAAGGGCCAAATCCATATGCACAAGGGCATGGGTGAGGTCTCCGAGCTCTTTGCCGACAAGAGCACGCTCAAGAGACTCAAGGGCAATATCTCGGTGGGACATACCCGCTACAGCACCACCGGGGCGTCATCGCTGATAAACATCCAGCCGTTTCTGATCACGAATCGCCACAGCAACCTTGCCATCGCTCACAACGGCAACCTGACCAATTCAGTGGAGTTGCGCCAGCGACTTGATGACAAGGGCTCGATTTTCCAAACCACTTCCGATACCGAAGTCATTCTGCACCTGGCCGCGCGGTCGCGCAAAAAGGGCCGGATAAACCGTATCTGTGATGCTCTTTCGTCGATCAAGGGAGCGTTTTCGCTTCTGTTCCTGACCGAGGATTCGCTCATTGCGGCGCGCGATTCCTACGGTTTTCGTCCCCTGGCCCTGGGTAAACTGCGCAAATCCTGGATCGTGGCCTCGGAAACCTGCGCCTTCGACATCATCGGCGCCAAGTACGTCCGCGACATCGAGCCCGGTGAAGTTCTCGAGATAAGCGACAGGGGCCTGCAATCCTATTTTCCGCTCAAGAGAACCAAGCATGCGTTCTGCATCTTCGAGTACATCTATTTTGCCCGGCCAGACTCAAAGGTCTTCGGCGAGAACGTCGACAAGATCCGCCGCCGCCTGGGGCGCCAGTTGGCGCGCGAACACCCCGTCGAGGCCGACATTGTCATAGGTATTCCCGACTCGGCGAATACCGCCACGCTGGGGTTCGCCGAGGAGTCGGGCATACCTTTCGAAATCGGCCTGATCCGAAACCACTATGTCGGCCGCACCTTCATCGACCCCCAGCAGAGCATCCGCGATCTTGATGTCAAGGTCAAGTTCAACCCGGTCAAGGGTGTCCTGCAAGGCAAACGGGTGGTCGTTGTCGATGACTCCATCGTGCGCGGCACCACCTCGATGAAAATGGTAAAACTGATCCGGGAGGCCGGAGCCAAAGAGGTTCACTTCCGGGTCTCCTCCCCCCCGATCATCTCTCCATGCTTCTACGGCATCGACATGCCCACGCGCCGCGAACTGATCGCCTCGCGCCGCAGTATCGCCGAGATAGAGCGCTATTTGAAGGCGGACTCGCTGAGATATCTCTCGCTGGAAGGTATGTTGTCGATGTCTTCGCTTCCGGACACTGACTTCTGCTCGAGTTGTTTCTCGGCCAAATACCCGGTCAAACCGCCCGGGATCAACGGTAAAGACCGTCTCAAGATGATTACCAAGACCAAAGCCTGAGCACGGCGTCTAAACTCCTTAGCTTTTCGGCAACGCCGCCGATAATCTGTTATATTAAACGGGTTATTGACGTTGGGCGTCTTCTACGTATATTGAGTATGGAACACGCCGGTTCGAATTCAGAATTACCGACCAGCCGGTTGCTATCGCGCCAAACGGATTAGACTGGAGCCAATTTAATGTTCGCGCAATACTTTAAGCACCTCGCCTTAGCCATTACCTCACTTATTATTACCATGCATATATCCGCGTCGGCAGGCACCGCCCCCGCAACCGACACTGCCCCTGTTGAGAGTCTGCTCATGCCCCGCCAACCGGCAATGAAACCTTCCCTGACGCAGGTGTCACCCGGAGTCGAAATAGAGTTCGTGGTCGTGAAGCTTGTGAACGATGCCGCCCCACGTCTGGTCAATCGTCGTTTGCACTCGAAATCGGGGGTAGCTCTTTCCGAGGTCGAACGGGTTCTTGAGCCGTACATGGACGGTCGCCTCGAGCGCCTCTTCCACCGTTTTTCGGAGACGACCCTGGAAAGTGATCGCGAGGTTCTTCAGTACAAATCACGCCGCGAGCTGGCCGACCTGAACAGCTATTTCACGGTCGAGGTCAGTTCGGCGTTGGAGGCCGAGGATCTCGTGAATCGACTGAACCGTCTTCAGTCGGTAGAGATAGCCTATGTCCAACCGCGTCCCGAGGAGGCCGGAGATATCAGTCCGCCGACGCCGGACTACCAGGCCAGTCAGGATTACCGCGAAGCCGCCCCGGCCGGTGTTGACGCCGATTATGCCAACACCCTCCCCGGAGGCGACGGTACCGGGGTCAAGATCGTAGATATCGAAAACAATTGGCGCACCACGCATGAAGATCTCGACAAGGCCTTTGGCGCCATCATCGGCCCCATCCCCAGCGCCGGAGTCTCCTCGGCTCACGGCACCGCCGTACTGGGCGAGATGGTAGCCGGCGACAACGGCTACGGTGTCACCGGGATATGCCCGGGAGCCGATGTCGGCATGGTATCGGCAGCGACCATGTCAACAACGCAGGCCCTTTATACGGCGGTGGCCGCTCTCGAGCCCGGAGATATGATTCTCATCGAACTTCACGCCCCGGGCCCGCATTACAATTTCCTGTCGCGCCCTGATCAACTCGGTTACGTCTGCATGGAATATTGGCAGGCCAATTATGACGCCATCCTGTATGCCTGGGCCAAGGGCATCACGGTGATGGAGGCGGCCGGCAACGGCGCCGAGAATTTCGACGATCCGGCTATTTACGGTCAGTTGTTCGATACTACTTACCGCAACTCGCACGCTATCATCATAGGCGCCGGTTACCCGGCATCCTCTTCGGACAATCTCGAAAAGCACGGTTTCTCCAATTATGGCGCCCGGGTAAATTTGCAGGGTTACGGGTCGGGTGTTTACACTTGCGGCTACGGGACGCTTTTTGACGGCGACGGCGACGAGGACCAGTATTATACTAACAGCTTCAGCGGGACTTCTTCGGCTTCGCCAATCGTAACCGGCGCCGGAGCCTGTCTCCAGGGTTACTACAAGGCCAATTACGGCACGTTCCTGACCTCGGACAACATTCGGGACGCATTGGTTACTACCGGCACCCCACAGCTTGGTGATACGTTCCAGCACATCGGCCCGCGTCCGGATCTGCAGACGGCAATAGCGGCTCTCAATCCCCCGCCATCGCTCTACGCCTCCCCCATAGCCGTGGACACCACCGTGGACGAGGGTACCACGGCGAACGTCGATCTGTGGCTGTACAACCGGTCGGCAACTATGGGCATTGATTTCACGATCGACGACTCCGATACACTGACCAAAGACGCCGGCGACTGGCTGGCCGTCTCGCCGCTGTCGGGAACGATAGCCCCGGCGGACTCGATCCTGATCGCCGTCGACCTGGACGGCAGTGCCGTTGAAGACAGGGTTGAGAAGTACGACGGACTGCTCACGATTTACTGGGGACCCGCCGGCGATGCCACGGATTCGCTGGCCCTGGTGCCGGTCTATATGGCTATCCCCTGCAATGACCTGACCTACGCGGCGGTCTCTTCAAAGAATGCCGAGGGACCCGACTTCAACTGGATCGACGCCAGGACCCTCGGGAGCAAGGTTTCCTTTGGCTCCTTCTACCACAACGGGGGCAATCCTCTGGATGACGGCACCACCGGGCCAAAGAATATTGGCTTCAAGTTTCCATATTATGACACGACCTTCAATCGCATGTACATGGGCGTCAACGGCGCCATCTCGTTTACCGATACCGCCGTCAATGTCAACGGCTACTACTCGGGCCTGGAACTGCCGGGTGCGCCCTTTGAGACCTTTCTGGCACCCTTCTGGTCGGACCTGATCTTCGATACCCTGCTGGCGCCGGAGTCGGGGATATATTTCTATAACGATCCGTCGTACGACACGGCCGTCATTCAATGGCATCATCCGGCCAACTTCAATAACCAGACCGATGCGTCGCTCGACTTCGAACTCATCCTCACGCTCGATGGCAGTATTGTTTTCCAGTATCTGGACATCGGCGTCAGCGACCTCGAACTATCGGCCCTGCTCGGTATCTCGGAGCTTGAATGCCGGGCTATGAGTTACGTCAATTCGGGAGACATTCCGGAGAATATCGTAGCCGGCGGCGAAGCCGTGCGTGTCTATTTTACCGATCGCATATGGGTGATGGCGGGGAATGTCAACGGCGAGGATGAACTGGATATCGCCGACCTCGTCCACCTGGTTGACTATATGTTCAACGACGGCCCCGAGCCCATCCCCCTCGAATCGGGCAATATCGACTGCCTGGGTGATGTGATTGATATATCCGACCTGATTTACCTGATCACGTATATGTTCGAGAACGGCCCGCAGCCCTGCTGGTACCTGCAATACCTTTAGCGCCAGACGGACATCATTGCCCAACGAATAAAGAAGCTTACCCACCCGGGTAAGCTTCAGTGCTTTTGATAAATATCAGGTAATTCCGAACGGTCTACAGGAATGCGAACAGGGCCGCCTGCGAGAGCTGTAACAGGCGTTCCGGGAAGAACCCCAGGCCCAACGTGCCCAGCGCCGTAATCACCAAAACCACCATGATCGATGCAGAATACGACACCGGCAGGAAAGGTGTCTCGGCCGATTCGAAGTAACTGGCCTTTACCACCCGTAGGTAGTAATAGACGGACACGAAGGAATTCATCACGCCGATCACCGCCAGCCAGATAAAGCCGGCTTTCACAGCCGCTGAAAACAGGTAAAACTTCCCAAAGAAACCCACGGTGGGCGGAAATCCCGAGAGTGAGAACATGAACAGCGCCAGGACGGCACAGAGGTATGGATGCGCCCCGGAAAGGCCGGCCAGTTCTTTGATATCAGACTTACAGCCCGAGCGAGTTTCCAATAGCGTGATAACGGCGAAACCGCCCAGGTTGAACATGGCATAGCCGACCAGGTAAAAGATGGCCGCCGAAACGACCTCTCCCCCGCCGACGGCGAGCGCCACCAGGATATAGCCGGCATGGGCAATCGAGGAATAAGCCAGCATCCTCTTGACATTGTCCTGCAACAACGCCAGGATATTGCCGACCGTCATGGTGAGGACGGCCAGGATCCAGAAAGTCTGGGAGAGGATAAGCATGTCTTCAAAGCCGTAGAGGAAAATCCTCAGCATGACGGCAAAGCCGGCCGCTTTCGGACCGACCGAGAAAAAGGCCGTGACCGGCGTCGGCGCCCCCTGGTAAACATCAGGCACCCAGGTATGGAAAGGCACCGCAGCGACCTTGAACCCGAATCCTATCAGGACCAGGGCCACTCCGGTGTAAAGGTAAAGTTCGTAGTTGGAGACGATAAAACTGAAATCCGTAACGATGCGCCGCAAATCGGTAGTTCCGGCCGCCCCGAAAATGAAAGCAATACCCAGCAGGAGGAAACCGCTGGCAAAGGCTCCCATAAGGAAATACTTGATGCCGGCCTCGTTCGACTCCAGCGAACGCCGGGCAAAACCGGCCATCACGTAGAGGGGCAGCGACATAATCTCCAGCCCGAGGAACATCACCACCAGATCGGTGGTATTGGCCATTACCATCATGCCCATGGTCGATATGAGCAACAGCGCGTAGAACTCCGGCTTATCGATATTCTTGACGGTCATGTAGCGCATGGCCATGAACAGCGTCAGGGCGGCCGTAATGAGGAAGATGAATTTGAAAGCGGTCCCGAAATTGTCACAGGTTATCATGCCGAAGAAACCCGACTGCTGATTGCCCCATTGGCCAACGGCAAACAGGGCCGAAACGGCGATACCGACCAGGGCAACCAACCATGCCGCCCGGGACAGGGTCCGGCTGGACGAACCCAGCAGGATCACGAAAGCCGCCGCGATCAGACTGATCTCGGGGTAGATCAATTCAAAGTTTATCGATGCCGAAGTAAAGTCTATCATGTTCACCTGTTTGCGGGCGACGACCGTCGCCTGCTATTTAGAAGCCTCAGCCTCCGTCGAAACCGACTGTCAACTCACCCTTGTCGACAATTACCGGCACGATACGCCGGCCACTGGTCAACTCCAGGACTTTGTCTTTGGCTCCGGGCGTATTGTTAACGTCTATCTCTTCATAATTAATGCCGCGGTCATCATAGTGCTTCTTCGCGGCGGCACAATAGGGACATCCCACCTTGGTATAAATCGTCACATCCATTACGGCCGTTCCTCGTCTGGCTCTTCCTCCACCTCCGACGAAACCTGAATGTCGGTCATCGCAGTCCTCTGCTCAATCTGAAAACTGTCGTTCAGATCTGCCGACCGGGCCCGACTGACCTGTATCAGGACCTGCTTGACGGCCGGCTCGATTCGATCCAGGAACGGCTTGGGGTAAATCCCGATCCAGAATATGAGCAGAACCAGCGGTATCAGGATTATCCGTTCACGCCACGAGCAGTCTTTGAGTTCTTTGTTCTCCGGCTTGGTAACTTTGCCGAAAATCACGCGCTGGTACATCCAGAGCATATAGCAGGCGGAGAAAACTACCCCCGAGCAGGCGATGATGCCATACACGGTGTTGAGCTTGAAGACGCCGATCAGGATCAGGAATTCACCGACAAAGCCGTTGGTCAAAGGCAACCCGATCGATGACAGCGTCACAATCATAAACACGGCCGAAAAGAAAGGCATGACCCTGGCAATGCCGCCGAAGTCGGAAATCAGTCTCGTATGCCGCCGTTCGTAAATCATTCCCACGATAAGGAACAACGCTCCCGTGGAGACGCCATGGTTGATCATCTGCAGCACGGAACCTTCCAGCCCCTGCACGTTCAGCGCGAACATGCCGAGCATAATGAAGCCCATGTGCGACACCGAAGAGAACGCCACGAGCGACTTCACATCCTTCTGGACCATAGCCACCAGGGCGCCATAGATGATGGCGATGAGGGCCAACACGCAGATGTAGGGCAAAAATGCCATGGTTCCGTCAGGGAACATCGGCAGACAAATTCTTATGAAACCGTAGGTCCCCATTTTCAGCAGGACACCGGCAAGGATCACCGATCCGGCCGTTGGCGCCTGCACATGGGCATCCGGGAGCCAGGTATGGAACGGAAATAAAGGCACCTTGATGGCAAATGCCAGGGCAAAAGCGGCAAAGAGCCACATCTGTTCCTGGAAGCTGAAGGGCACTTCCAACAGCTTCAGCATATCAAACGAGTACTCGCCGGAGTAGCGCTGGTATTCGAAGAAAATATACAGGATGGCGACCAGCATCAACAGCGAGCCGAACATGGTGAACAAAACGAATTTGATGGCGGCGTAAATGCGGCGCGGCCCGCCCCAGACACCGATGAGGAAGTACATCGGGACGAGCATCACTTCCCAGAACACGTAGAACATGAACAGGTCCAGGGCGCAGAAAACGCCGAGCATACCCGTCTCCAGGAGCAGCATACTTATGAAGTAACCCTTCACGCCGGTGGTGATATTCCGCCACGAGGACAGGATCGCCAGCACGGAAAGGACCGTCGTCATGACGAGGAGCAACAGCGATATGCCGTCGATGCCCATGTGGTAATGGATCCCGAGAGAACTCACCCAGGGAATGTTGACTTCAAACTGCATCCCGTTGGCCATGGGGTCAAAAAGGCTGTACAGCAGGAAAGAGAGGAGCATGGTAACAAACGCCACGATCAGGCTAATCGACTTTATGCTGTCGTGCCTCTCCTTGGGAAGGAGCATTAATAAGAACACACCCAAGAGCGGGAAGAATGTCACCAATGTCAGTATCTGATTCTCCATGACCTATCCGTATAACAGGTACGCCACCAGGACCACCGCCCCGGCTACGAATATGGTGGCATAACTACGTACGCGTCCCGTCTGACCGGCACGCAGGGTTCTTGAAATATCACCGTAAATGGTGGCCATACCGTTTATGAAGCCGTCGATAAAGATAACGTCGACGATCTTCCATAAGAACAGCGAGAAGTTGACCAGCGGCCTGATAACAATCGCGCCGTAGATTTCATCAACATAATACTTATTAAGCAGAACTTTGTGGGCGCCCGACATGCTCTCGCGGAGGCGCGTGGACAGGGCCGGTGTCTGGTTGTAAATTTTGCGAGCCAGGAAAATGGCAATCAGGACGAGAACCACCGAGGCCGCCATGAGTCCCCATTCCATGCCGGTGTCGCCCGGCCCCGAGGCCAGGGCATGCGATGCGGCCTCTTTGCCACCCGCCATAACCGGCGCGAGCCAGTGTTCGAAGTAGTTGGTGACGCCGAAAAGGTGCGGCATCCCGACCCAGCCACCGACCACCGAGAGTATCGCCAGCACGATCAACGGCACCGTCATGGATTTCGGCGACTCGTGCAGGTGACTGCGGGTGTCGGCATCCATCCGTTCTTTGCCGTGGAAAGTGAGGTAAATCAACCTGAACATATAGAACGCCGTAAGACCGGCCGTCACAAAACCGATGACCCAGAATATCGGGTGGCCGTGCATTGACGAGAACGACTTCCAGAGGATCTCATCCTTGGAAAAGAAACCCGAGAAACCCGGTATGCCGGAGATGGCGAAAGTCGCCATGAGCATGGTCCAGTAAGTAACCGGAATGTATTTTTTCAGACCGCCCATGTTGCGCATATCCTGCTCGTTCGACATGGCATGGATCACCGAACCGGCGGCCAGGAACAACAGGGCCTTGAAAAAGGCGTGGGTCATCAGGTGGAAAATACCGGCGGTGAATGACGCCACCCCGCAGGCAAGGAACATATAACCCAACTGGCTGACGGTGGAATAGGCCAGGACACGTTTGATATCGTTCTGCGCCAGGCCGATGGTAGCGGCGAAAAGAGCCGTTGCGGCGCCAATCACGGCAACCACCATAAGGGCGTCCGGAGCCATCATATAGAGAACGTTCGAGCGGGCAATCATGTATACGCCCGCGGTAACCATCGTCGCTGCATGGATCAGGGCCGAAACCGGCGTCGGGCCTTCCATGGCATCGGGAAGCCATACGAAGAGAGGTATCTGCGCCGATTTACCGGTCGCACCCACGAAGAGCAGAATGCAGGCCGCCGTAATCAGGGCCCCCCCGGCTACAAATACCGTCGGCGCGGCCGCCATGACCTGCTGGAAATCGAGCGAACCGACCTGCCAGAAGATGATAAACATGCCGACGAGGAAACCGAAGTCGCCAATCCGGTTGACGATGAAAGCTTTTTTGCCGGCGTCAGAGGCCGACTGCGTCTCGAACCAGAAACCGATCAACAGGTACGAACACAGCCCCACACCTTCCCAGCCCACGAACATGAACAGGAAGCTGTCCGCCAGTACCAGGGTCAGCATCGAGAACGTGAACAGGTTCATGTAGGTGAAGAAGCGGCCGAAACTCGGTTCGTGAGCGGTGTACCCGATAGAGTATACGTGAATCAGGAAACCCACGCCGCTGACGACGAGTATCATCACCGCCGAAAGCGGATCGAGCATGAAACCGATGTTGACGTGGAGCGAGCCCGCCGTAATCCACGGGAAAAGCACCTGTTCGATAACCCGGGCGCTCTCGGGCAGAGCTTTGAGTTCGAAGAAGAGCAATACCGACAGTATAAACGACAGGCCGACCGAGGCACAGGCGATGAAAGAGACCACCGGCCGCGGCAGCTTGCCCAGCAAGAGCCCGTTGATCAGAAAACCAATCAGCGGGAAGACCGGGATCAGAAACAAGTAATCGGACATACTGCTCTTCTCACCTTACCATTTGAGTATATTGAACCGGTCGATATTGATCGTTTCCCGGTTTCGGTAAATCGTAATCACCATGGCCAGACCAACAGCCACTTCGGCGGCGGCGACGGTCAGGGCCAAAAACACCAGAACGTGTCCATCCATGATATTAAGCGCTCGCGAGAACGCTATCAGGGCCAGGTTGGCGGCATTGAGCATTAGCTCCACCGACATGAAAAGGACAATTATGTTGCGGCAGGTCAGGACACCCACCGCCCCGATGCCGAAAAGGACTACTGCCACTATCAGATAGGCCGGTATTGTAACCATGGTTAGACCTCGTCCCCTCCGGCTTGTTGTTTCACGTCGCCGCCGGAGTTGTCCGGCGCCGGAGCCGCCACCTCGGAGGCCTTCTCGCGCCGCGCCATGACAACGGCGCCCACGATGGCCGCCAGTAGCAGGATCGAAGTCAATTCAAAAGGATAAAGGTATTTGCCGAACAACAGGGCGCCCACCTCTTCCACTGATCCGAAGGTTCCGTGGGTCATTTCCACTATTCCGGCCGGGCCGGCATCGGGAAACACGGCACTCTTTACTACGGCCGCAAGCTCCACCACGAACAGGATCGAAATAACATACTTCGTGACGCGGCTCAGGGCCGTGGAGCCCTGACCGAGATCTTCCTGCCCTCTCAGGTTGAGCAACATGATCACAAACAGGAACAGCACCAGAATGGCGCCGGCGTAGACTCTGATCAGCACCGCTCCCATGAAGATGGCTCCGAGCTGTACATAAAGCACAGCCTGGGCGATCAGGGACAGGATAAAGTACAGCACCGAGGCCACCGGGCTGCGCTGGCCGATCATCATGACCGCGCCGAAGACGGCAACCACGGCAGAAATCGCGAATATGACAGTATCTAAAGTCATTTCGGTTTATCCGTCACTCCATAGACTTTGCGAACCCGACGGTAAATGCGCTTGAAAGGGCTGTCTTTCCGCGGGTGCGGGACCAGCATCTGCTCTTTCGTCCAGATAAACGAATTGCGGTCATAGTCGGAGAATTCGTATTCCTGGCCGAGGAAAATCGCTTCCTCGGGGCAGGCTTCCTCGCAAAAACCGCAGAAAATACAACGCAGTAAATTTATTTCGTAGACCTTCGCCCGGCGCTCGCCGTTCTCGGTTTCCTCGGGCTCCATATATATGGCATCCGCAGGACATGACGCGGCGCAGAGACCGCAGCATACACAGCGCTCGGTACCGTCGTCGTAGCGTTCCAGGTAATGGCGGCCGCGATACCGCGGGGCCATGGGTTTTTTCTTTCGCGGATAGTCAAGGGTAACCGGTTTCTTGAAGAGATGCTTGAAGGTTACTATGAACCCCTGCGGCATCTTCAGGAAAACATTACTCAGCGCTTTTAATATCTCTTTCATAAGTCACCTAACAATCAAACTCACAACATCACCAGGGCTGCGGTAATCATCGTGTTGAGCAGAGCCAGCGGGAAAAGTACTTTCCAGCCGAACGCCATCAACTGGTCATAACGGAAGCGCGGGAAGGTCGCCCGCAGCCAGATGTAGAAGAACATGAATGCAACCACCTTGAGAATGAACCAGACCACCGACGGCAGATACGGACCCTGCCAGCCACCCAGAAAAAGAGTAGCGCCGACCGCTGAGACGCCCAGCATGGCGGCGTATTCACCAAGGAAAAACAGGGCAAAGCCCATCGAGGAATATTCAGTATGATAACCCGCGACCAATTCCGACTCTGCCTCGGGCATGTCGAATGGGGCGCGGTTGGTCTCGGCAATGGCACAGGTGAGATACAACAGGAAGCCCAACGGCTGGCGCCATATAAACCAGTCACCGATCGTGGCCTGCTGTTCCACCAGTTCCCGCAGGGATAGCGTGTTGGCCACCAGCACGACGCCGATAATGGAAAGGCCGTAGCCAACCTCGTAGGATATCATCTGGGCCGAGGACCGAAGGCCGCCAATAAGCGAATACTTGGAGCCCGAGGACCAGCCGCCGAGGACGATGCCGTAAACGCCGACCGAGGTCACGGCGAAAATCCAGAGGACACCGATATTCAAATCCGAAATGACCATTTTGATATCATGGCCGAACATGGTGGCATCGGCGGCAAACGGCACCACCGCAAAGACCAGGAGGGCCGGCAAAAACGAAATCACCGGCGCCAGGGTATAGGTCAATCGCTCGACATTGTCGGGAACGATACTCTCTTTGAAGATCAGTTTGATGGCGTCAGCAATCGGCTGGAGCAAGCCGTAGGGCCCCGCATAGCTCGGCCCGATGCGATGCTGCATAAAGGCCAGGACCTTCCGTTCCATGTAGGTCGAATAGGCTACGCCGGTCAACACGGCGATGATGACAACGATAACCTTGACGGAGCCTTCTATGACAATTTCCAGCATTACGCTACTCATCCACCTTGCTGATTTTCACCCGATTGATACAGACTTTACGCATGAGCAATGATGTTATCGCCGCCGAAGAGAAGTTCCGGGGTAACAGCAACACATCATTTTCCAGGTGCTCCGAGATTCTGGCCGGCACAATAACCTTGCCGACCGGCGACTCCACCCGAACCGAGTTACCGGCTTCGATACTGAACCTGCGAGCCATTTCGGGCGACATTTCCAGGTACGCTTCACCGCAAAAACTGACCAGCGAGGGCGCCTTTTCGGTAAGGTGTCCGCGATGGTGCGGGTCGTCACAAATGTAGAGCGGCCAGGGATACTCTTCGGCCGTTTCTTCGGCAACGCTCTTGACCTTGACAAACGCGCCGGGCAGGCCGGCGTTGTTTTCGACGGCCAGGAGACGATCTATTTCGCCCTGCAGGTCATTTACATTTTCGAACAAGGGCTGATCAAATTTCTGCGCGACCAGATTGACTATTTCATACCCGGGCCGTGACTGTCCGACCGGCTTAATGGCCGCTTCGGCTCGCTGCACACGTCCCTCAAGGTTTACGTAATCGCCGGCATATTCTGCCCAACTCGAAAGAGGCAGGACCACATCGGCCAGTTGCGTGGTCGCGGTTTCAAAGAGATCGCAGGCCACGAGGAAATCGGTCTTTTCAAGGCCTTCGCGGACGAATTGCCGGTCGGGATAGAGCAACGCGGGATCGGCGCCAAGCACGAAGAATCCGTTGATTTCTTCCTTCTTCATCTGGGCCAGCATGGCATCGGTGGTATGCCCCGGAATCTCCGGAAGTTTCCCGCAAATGGCCGTCAATTCCGATTTGACCGGCTCGGGGGGGGCGGGCACGAGGCCCAGTTTTGCGGCCCCCTTGGAGTTGGTATACTGGGCAAGGACGGCTATCTGGCCCTTCCCGGAAATTCCCAAAAGCAGATTTAGATTGGCCAGGGCCGAGGCGACTGCTTCCCGCCGGCTGCAGCGGGCAACCAGTTCGCCTATAATGAATGTTATCTTGCGTCCCTCGGCGAGAGCACGGGCAACTATCTTCAACTGCTCAATATCGACACCCACTTTTTCGGCGGCTTCGGCAGAAGTTGCAAGGGCCGCCGACTCCCGTAGCGATGTCGCGGCCGCTTGATCGACAAGCCCCTCTTCAACCGCCGCCAGGCAGAGACCGTCCACCACGGCTTCGTCACACCCGGCCTTATAAACAAGTTCCAGGTCCGCGACATCGGCGGCCTTCACGGCAAACGGATTGATCGTGTAAACCCGCGGCGAGCCGAAATTCCTGGCCTTCCGGATACGGAGATATTCGTTGGGGTGCTCCCGGATAAGATCGGAACCGAAAACCACGATCACATCGGAGTCGTCGATGTCGGAAATTTTGAAGGGCTGTTCGCAAAAACGGCTGAAGACCGAATCCGACTCCGTCGGAAGCATCGGGTAATCCGAGCGGAAATCAACATTGTTAGAGCTGAGAACGGTCCGGAAGAATTTGGAGAAAGCCCAGAGGGAGGCATTGTCAAGTTGCGGCGAGGCCAGCCCACCGATACAGACCTTCCCCTTCTTC
>CAZVUZ010000030.1:0-9831 GCA_964630485.1 uncultured Ignavibacteriales bacterium | reverse complement strand
AATGGAATCGAGGGCCTCATCCCAGGTGGCCGGTACCTGTTTGCCGTCTTTCTTGATCAGCGGCGTCTGCAGCCGTTCGTCCGAGTTGGCAATCTGGTAGCCGTAACGGGTGACATCGGCCAGCCAGCCGTCATCAATGTCATCATTGGGGCGCGAGGTCACGCGGTAGATGTGATTCTTGTGATCTTCTTTATAAATGAGAATATTGCTGCCGGAACTGGTATAGGGACAGACGGACGGCGTGGTTTTGGTCAACCAGACGCGAATCTTATAACGCCAGTCGGTGTTAGTGAGAGCGCCCACCGGGCAGATCTCCACGAGGTTGCCGGAAAACGGATTGTCGACTTCCTGGCCGGGGGCGGCATTGATTTCGCCGATATTGCCACGCTCGTAGACACCGAGGTCGTATTCGCCGAAGGCCTCCTTATTGGCGCGGACACATTTGTAACAGAGGATACAGCGATTACGGTTGAGGATGATTTCCGGACCGATGCGCTTATCGTCGAAGGTCGTCGTCATGCCCTCGTCGACGAAACGGTATTTCTGGAATTCGAAGCGGCTGTCATCGACACCGTGGGCGAAGGTCAGGTTCTGGAGATCGCACTCCCCACCCTTATCACAGGTCGGGCAATCGAGTGGATGGTTGAGCAGGATGAATTCCAGAACCGCCCGTCTCCCCTGCTTGACCTGGTCGGAGTCGGTATGGACGATCATACCTTCCATGACCTCGGTCGCACAGGACACCTGCAGCTTGGGAAACTTCTCGATTTCCACATAGCACATGCGACAGGCCCCGACCGGCTTCAGTTTGGGATGCCAGCAAAAAGTCGGGATGTGAATCCCCATGGCGGTCGCCGCTCCGAGAACAGTCGTCCCTTTGGGAACGGTGGTCTCCCTGCCGTCAATGGTCAGGGTTACCATCGGGATGGTTTCGGCGGGGGCGTTCTTTTTGGTATCTTCAGCCATATTTCGTCTTAATTAAAGGGGAACTCCGACTTCACCAGGCACTGGTGATGGTCAATATGATACTGCCACTCGTCGCGCCAGTTCTTGATGGCCGACTGAATCGGCATCACGGCGGCATCGCCGAGCGGGCAGATCGTGCGCCCCAGAATATTCTCGCAAACGTTTTCAATCTTCTCGATATCGCCCGGTTTTCCTTCACCCTTTTCGATGCGGCCGATGACGTGCTCAAGCCAGCCGGTGCCCTCACGGCACGGCGTGCACTTGCCGCAGGATTCGTGACGATAGAAATGTATCAGGCGGTGGATCGCCCACACGATGCAGGTATCTTCGTTGAATACGATCACGGCGCCGCTGCCGAGCATGGAACCGGCCGCCGCCAGGGATTCGTAGTCGAGGTTGACATCAATCATATCGGGCGTCAAAAACGGCGTGGATGATCCCCCGGGGATGACACCCTTGAGTTTTTTGTCGCCGAGCATGCCGCCGCCGTAGGCGTCGTCAAATATCAGTTTTTTGAGCGAGAAGCCCAGTTCGACTTCATAGTTGCCGGGGTGTTTGACATGGCCGCTGAGCGAGAAAATTTTCGAGCCGGGTGATTTTTCCGTGCCCAGGGTCTTGTACCAATCGGCCCCGCGGTTGATAACATGCGGGACGGTGGCCAGGCTTTCGACATTGTTGACGATAGTCGGGCAGGCATAGAGACCTGCGATGGCCGGGAACGGCGGGCGTATGCGCGACATGCCGCGTTCACCTTCAAGAGAATTCAAAAGGGCGGTTTCTTCACCGCAGATATAGGCGCCGCCGCCGGAGTGAACAACCATGTCCAGGTCGTAGCCGCTCCCGTGAACGTTCTTTCCCAGATGCCCTTTGGCATAAGCTTCTTCGCGGGCCTTCTCCATCACCTCGATGCACTGGCCAAATTCACCGCGAATGTAAATGAACATGGTGTGACAGCCGATCGCATACGAGGCGATGGCCATGCCCTCGATAACGCCGTGCGGATCGCGCTCCATCAGTACCCGATCCTTGCAGGTGCCCGGCTCGGACTCATCGGCGTTGCAACACAGGTATCTCGGCTTGGGCGAGTCCTTGGGGATGAAGCTCCACTTGACACCGGTGGGGAAACCGGCGCCGCCGCGACCGCGGATGCCAGATTTTTTCACCTCGTCAATCACCTGGTCGGGCGACATATCGGCAAGGACCTTTTTCCAGGCATTGTAGCCGCCGTGTGCCTCGTAGGTGTCGACCTTCACCTGCTCCGGGTTTTCAACATACCTGAACAGGTGCAGCTTCTCGCTGGCGGCGACTTCGGCAGCGTTGGTCCTTACCGGTGAATAAAACATCACGCTTTGGCTTTCAATTCCTCAAGTATCTGGTCAACTTTTTCGCGAGTAAGATTCTCGTAAAAATCATGATTGATCTGCATCATGGGCGCTGTGGCGCAGGAGCCGAGGCATTCCACGGAAATCAACGTAAACAGGCCATCAGCAGTGGTTTCGCCCTTCTTGATTCCCAACTTCTCCTCAAGATAGGCGATGAGCGAATCGGCCCCGAGGAGAGCGCAGGAGATGTTGTGGCAGACCTGAATGAGATACTTGCCGACCGGCTTCTTGGGAAACATCGTGTAGAAGGTAGCCGCCTCGGCGATCTCGACGCTGGGAATGCCTATTATATCAGCAATCTCACGATATATATCTTCATTGAGATGGCCCACCTGCCGGTAGGCGACCGTCAGGGCCGGCAAAATAGCCGACTTCGGTCGGGGGTAGAGAGCCACCTTGTCCCTGATGCGCTGTACTGACTCATCTGTCAGAATCATCGATCTACCTCTCCGAGCACAATGTCAATGGTCCCGATGGCGCAAATGACGTCGGCCAGCAGCCGACCAACCACCATTTTCGGCAGGGCCTGCAGGTTAATGAATGACGGCGGCCTCACGCGCACGCGTCGCGGCAGATTGGTGCCGTCACCGGTAATGTAAAAGCCCAGTTCGCCCTTGGGAGCTTCAATCGCCTGATATACCGATCCGACGGGGGCCTCAAAACCCTCCGTGATAATCTTGAAATGGAAAATCAGTGATTCCATCTTGTAGAGGACATCCTCTTTCGGCGGCAGGACGACCCCGGGAACATGGGCCCGATAGGGTCCTTCCGGCATGCCGTCGAGGGCCTGCTCGATAATGCGCAGGGACTGCCGCATCTCTTCCATGCGGAGCAGGTAGCGGTCGTACGCGTCACCGTTCTTGCCATAAGCAATATCGAAATCGAAATTCTCGTATCCGCTGTAGGGGTTGGCCTTGCGAACGTCGTACTTGACGCCGCTGCCGCGAAGCATCGGACCCGAAAGGGACAGCGCAATGGCGTCCTCGGCGGAAATGACGGCTACGTTTTTGGTCCTGTTGATGAAAATCTGGTTTTCCGTCAGCAGCGTTTCGTAATCTTTCATGCGCTCGCGGATCTGCTTGACGGTGGCCCGGACTTTTTTGTCGAAATCAACGGGTAGTTCGTGCGCCAGGCCGCCGATGCGGATGTAGCTGGTCATCATCCTCTGGCCGCCGCAGGCTTCGTAGATATCGACAATAGCCTCGCGCTCGCGGAAGGTGTAGAGAATCATCGACATCGCGCCGAGATCGTAGGCATGTGTTCCCAACCAGACCAGGTGCGAATTTATGCGGGTGAGTTCGGCCAGGCAGACACGCGCCCACTTAACCTTCTCCGGGACCTCGATATCCATGAGTTTCTCGACTGCCAGGCAATAGCCGAGGTTGTTCGACATCGGCGCCAGGTAGTCCATGCGATCGGTGCAGGGCAGCGCCTTGTAATACAGCATGGACTCCATCGTCTTCTCGATACCGGTATGCAGGTAACCAACGATGGGCTTGGCGGCGACGACCTGTTCACCGTCAAGCTCGAGCTGGACGCGAAGCACACCGTGCGTAGCCGGGTGCTGCGGCCCCATGTTCAAGGTGAGGGTTTTGCCTTCTGCCATTACTTTATCACCTCGGGCGGGTCGTCCTTGTTCCAGCTGAATTGCGGCACTTCGTATGTCAACGGGAAATCCTTGCGCAGGGGGTGGCCCTCAAGTTCATCAGCCGTTAGGACCTTGGTCAAATCGGGGTGGCCCTCGAAGTTAATGCCGAAGAGGTCCCAGGCTTCGCGCTCCATCCAATTGGCCCCCGGCCACAAGTCGCATAGCGTAGCAATAGTCGGGTCGTCCGCGGGAAGGTGCACTTTGAGCAGGACCCGATAGTGATGGGACAGCGAATAAATGTTGTATACGACCTCAAAGCGCCCGTCACGCCCCATTTCATGATCGAGCCAATCGACGACCGTGACATCCGAAAGGAATCTCATGTCGAGGTCGTTGTCTTCGAGAAAAGCCCGGCAGATATCAATGAGAGAATCGGGCTTTATATAGAACGTTTGCTGTCCGCGAAACGAATCTTCCCTGACAACAGCGTCAGCGAACCGTTCATTGAAGAAATTTCTTAGCTTATCTTCCATACACAAGACCAGCCGGCAATTACCCGGCCCTTAGCCGAGTTCGCGGCCCCAGTCTTCCCTCTTGTCTTTGAGCGATTCCCGATTGACTTTTTCGTGTAGTTTCAACACGCCATCCATGAGCTGTTCGGGGCGGGGCGGACATCCGGGGACATAAATGTCGACCGGGATAATTCGATCAACGCCCTGCAATATGGCGTAGTTGTTGAAGACGCCGCCGCAGGAGGCGCAGGCCCCCATGGCCAACACCCACTTGGGGTTGGGCATTTGTTCGTAAAGCGTCCGCACCACCGGCGCCATTTTCATGGACACGCGTCCGGCAACGATCATGAGGTCCGCCTGCCGCGGTGACGGACGCATAACCTCCATGCCGTAACGAGCCATGTCAAAGTGGGGCTGGAAGGTGGACATCATCTCAATAGCACAACAGGCCAGACCGAACCCAAGCGGCCACATCGACCGGCGGCGGGCCCAGTTGACCATCTTGTCCATCGTGGTCAATAGTATTGAATCAGGGATTTTTTCTTCTAATCCCATTTCAGCGCTCCACGTCCGAGTATGTAGAAGTAGCCCACCAGCAGAATCACGACAAAAACCAGCATCTCGACAAAACCGAAGACACCGAGCTTGCGTCCCAGTACCGCCCACGGATACAGGAAGATGACTTCAATATCGAAGAGGATAAAGAGGATGGCGACCATGTAGAATTTGACCGGTACCGGATCCCGGGTAGTAGTACCTTCCGGCGGAAGTCCGCATTCATAGGGATCCCCTTTCTTGCCCTGCCGGGTGCGCTTGCCAATGAAGGTGGACATAAACAAAAAAGCGCCCGCCAAAACAAGGCCCACCACGACCAGAAACAGAATCGGATAGAAGGTATCAAACATATCGCTGCTGGCTACTCCGATTTTCTAATAGACAATTCACCAACTTTAGCCATTGTACGTACACTTGTCAAGATTTTTCGGAGTAAATAATTGCCGATTGCGTGCATTACGAAACGTTGCCAGACTCGCGCCAATGCCCACATCTCTTTGAGTTGTAGGGGATTGTGCCACGATGTGAAGGGCACCGGATCAGGCAATATTGCTACTTTTATCACAAACGATGGCTGCTAACCAATCTTGAGAGGGTATTGCCTGAAGAGGTCTGTATCCTCTACAACGGTCGCAAGCGAAGGCCTGTCGTAGGGACCGTAGGCGGATGAAGCGCCGTAAACCCGCGCCGTTTGCGCCTTTTGGTCCAAATCCAGCCAGCCGCCGCCGAGCACTTTCCAGCCCGGATCATACACTTCAACGAGATCGGGCTGATGCTCCCAGCCGGAGGCAATCTCATACTGGTCGCAGAAACTCACCACCAGATTTGCATGATACGGGTATATAGCGACCTCGCCGAAGACGAAGAACAGTTCGCGCTCATAGCGAATAATGACAAACTTGCCGATCAGTTTCTCCCCTTTGATGCGTACCGACCCATTGGACGAATACGGCATCTGCACGGCCTTTGCGGTGATCAGTCGGTCGGAAACCATTTTACACCCCGACCCTGATGTGATTGGAGAAAATCCAGCCGCGTTTCTTCTTCCACGCCTCCACCCGATAGATCCCCGGCGCCACGACATGGTAATCGAGATTATCGGTTTCGACCCGAACCACCGGTTTGCCGTTGTGAATCAGGCGCAAATCGGCCCTTGAGGGCAGTTTGACAGACAGCGTGACGCTCTCCCCCATATCCAGAGTTCCACCACAGGAGACCGTCTCGTTGCCGTTTGAGGCAACAAATTCGAACTCCTCGGCGTCGCCCCACCGGACATTGGCAAAGAAAAGCCGGCAGCCGCGGATGGCGCCATAGAGCTGCCGACGCGCCGTCTCGACCTGTTTGCTCATAGGTTCGTCCAGGAGGATGTAACAGCGAAGCGTGCGGAAATGCACTTTGTAGGGAAAGACCTCGACCGTCCACGGGCCGGCCTTCACCGGGAACGCATGGGCATCGGCGCCCGCGATGCCGACAACCTTGTGGTTCGTATTCAGCTCGTCCCACTTCTTGAGAATCCGTATGGTGGGCGACACGATCGCCTTGCGGGGCGAAAAGACCATGAACAGCTTGTTGAAGCGGGTCAGCCTCTCGGTCCATTCCGACATCTGGTTCCACAGCTCGAGGCCGACATAGCCTTTGGCGGACCAGTCTTTCCAGGGGTAGGCGGGATACTCCTTGAGGGCATCGCGGATTTCATCGGGATGGGCGAGAATACCGAGGGCATTGTCGGCGGCACCGGCGGCCACATATTCGGCGGCCGACATTTTCGAGGGATAAACTCGCGGCGAATCGAAAAGCAGGTAGTGGTGGATGTCCTCGACATCGTTATGCTCGTAGCCAACCACCACCAGGGTGTCGCCGTAGAAGCCTTCCTTGCCCCTCTCGCGATCGATCAGAGTCATATGATCAGAGAACATCATGAAGTCCAGGTCGACTTCGCGCCCGATGGCGACAACTTCCTCGAGGGTTTTGGTGCCGTCCGACTCCGTAGTGTGAATGTGAATAGCGCCTTTGTACTGGTAGAAGCCGCCGCTTTTCTTAGCCACGATTCCCCCCCTGGGTTTCGGGGACTTTTCTAAAGATGTACAGGCCAATCACCATCATCACCACCAGTAAGATCACGGCCAGCCGGTAAGGCAGGCGGGTTGCTTCCATATCATATACGCCCAGCCACTGCCCCAGGATTCGTCCCATATAACGGTCGGCTGAGAATACGAACAGAATTGTCGACCAGACCAGAGGCCCCAATACCGCCGCCGCCCGGCCTGAGAGCGAAAAGAGCCCAAAGAACCTTCCCAACTCCTCCTGCGGCACCAACTCGGCCAGAAGCGGCCGGGATACGGTCCAGAGCCCTCCCAGCAAAATGCCGATGATCGATCCGAGGACCCAGATTACGGCCATGCTTTCGACAAAAACAAAAAGCACCAGACATAAGATCCAGCCCAGAACGATATAGTTGAGCATACGTTTCAGCGAAATGAACTGTGACAATTTTCCGATCAGGAAAGATCCCGCCACGGCCGCGACGGTCGAGATCACGAGAAAAGCCGTTATCTGTTCCTCGGCCAGGCCAATTACGATCGAGCAGTACAGACCGATGTTGACGATCACGGTGGCCACGGCGTCCTCGAAGAAATAGTCCGCGATCAGGAATCTGCGGACCCCCGGGTATTTTTTAGTATCCTTCAGGCCGTCCCAGACCTCCCGGTAGGAAGTGACCCAGCCGGCGGTTGACTCCCTCTTTACCGGTTTTTCCCTCACCCACCAGAACAGCGGCAGGGCAAAGAGCATAAACAGCAGGGCCGTCGGAAGAAACGAAGCCTCTTTTCCCCCGGCCTCGAACAACGAGAGATTTACGCCGAATATGCCGCCCGTAACGAAGGGCATAACGAGAATCATACCCAGGACCGATCCGACATATCCCAGGCCGACCCCGATTCCCGAAACATAGCGGGCTTCTTTCCCCTCGGAGACGGAATAAAGCAGGGCATTGTAAAACGGCTGCCCGGCCTCGTAGGAGAAATTGGAGATGATGAGCAACAGCATCAGGATCAACACTGCGCCAGGCGGCACGAAGGCCATTATTCCCACCGACAGGCAGCAGGTTGTCGTGAAGAGAAAAAGGAAAATCTTCTTCTTCGTCCGATGGTCGGACATGGCCCCGAGAGCGGGTAGCAGGGCCGCCGCGATCAACATCGAGATGGAATACGGGATGTCGAAGTGATAGTTCTCGTAGCCAAGGTCTTCAACGATATGCCGTTTCAGATAGAGCGAGATGATGTTCATGGAGTAAATAGTGTTGGCGAAGTCATAAAGTGACCAGCCGATAACGTCCTTACGCCACAGTGACTTCCCGGAAGCCATAGAGCTACAGCCCGAGCTGCTCGGTAATGGTGAGCATAGCGCCGTGTACGAGAACCAGGAAATCACCCAGTTCCATTCCGAGGTTTGAGCAGGCGGCCATATTTTCCCGCGAGGCCCCGGCGGCAAAGCGTTTCTCGTTGAACCGTCGCAACATGAATTCCTGGTCGATGGAGGCCAGCTTCTTATCGGGATGCATCAGCGCACAAGCGACGATGAATCCCGTGGTCGGATCGACGGCGTAAAGGGCCCAGTCCATACGGCTCTTGCACGGCACATGGCCGGGATGGGCATTGATGGCATAGAGCATATCCTCGGGCAATTCGTATTCTTTGAGCCATTCCCGGGTCACAAAACTGTGCCGGGGTTCATCGTCCCTGGTCTCGTTGTAGTCCAGATCATGCAGCAGTCCGACCAATCCCCAGTACTCGGGATCCTCGCCAAGCTGCTCAGCCATCTTTCGCATCCCCGCCTCGACGGCCAGAATGTGCTTGAGGAGATTGTTGACGCCGATCTTGTCGACAACAAGACGGTAGGCCTCTTCCCGTGAAAGCTTCAGTGGTATCATAAGGAACAATTAAAACTGCGGGGAGCCCTAAGTCAAGCAGGGCTCGTCAATCGTCGAAGCGCCAGGCGATTCCGTAATAGTAGGTGCGCCCGGGCTTTAACAGGTATTCACGCTCGAAATAGGTTGTCGCCAGCACGTTCTGGAAAGCGAAGTGGAACTTGAAGTGATGCATGCCCAGTGTCAGTTTGGCATTGGCGACGACCTTATCACCCAGGTTGAGCTGTTTGTACCCGGTGTATGACCCCATGTAATTCAATTCACCATAGGCATACAGATCAACCTGCTTCTGCCGCCAGAAGTAATGCAGTTCCAATCCCGAAAAAAACTGGTACTCGGGTGTGTAGACCGGATCGGAGATAGTATCGTAGTCCACACTGTGCCAGGCTCCTCCGCCGACGAGATAGGCCAGGTCACGTAACCTGTAGCGGAATTGTCCCGAGATGTCGTAGAAATCGATGTCGCCGTTGGCCGGCGAGTAGACATTCAGTTCGAGCGTATCGACACCGACGATATCCTGTTCAAGATTGAAGCGCCAGTCAATACCATCTTTGATAGAGCCCCCGGTAACAGCCAGGCGCAGGTTTCGATCCGGAGTGCCCAACTCGTATATCAACTGCGCCGTCATCTGTTTTTCGGTTTCCAGTTCGGTATTGCCCTGGTCGACATAGTCGTCACTCACAGTCTGATAGAGGGCGGTCCGGTGATATGGCAAAAAGCGTTCATGTAAAGTCGGTTCGCGTTCCGCGTATCCCGCCGAGAGCATGAACAGACTGCCGGGCGTCTCGCGCATGATTACGGCGGCGCCGGCCGGCATAAACGAGAAATCGGCATCATAACGCCCCCCCGCCGTCAAAGCGAACCGCCACCCACGGCTGAGGCGGGCAAGCCGAAGGGTGACAT
>CAZVUZ010000029.1:0-25399 GCA_964630485.1 uncultured Ignavibacteriales bacterium | reverse complement strand
CCTTCGAATCAAACGACTCCGGCGTCTGACGGCCGTCCCAATCCAGCCACTCGTCCCCAAGCTTTCGATCCTTCACGGCCGGGGTTGTCTTCTCTTCATCCATAACAAGAAATATACGCAGGTGGGAAGCCATATTCAACAGAGGTTTTTCGGTTGCCTCCGTTTCGTTTCGGTTTCCACCGTCAAAAACGGTTCCCAAAACAGGCGAACAAGCCTGCCTGCGGGGTATTTTGAACCAAAAATGATCAGCCGTCACTTTTGGGTAAAATATTCGCCGTTACCGGACGATTCAGTATATAGACTAAAGCGAGAACCTTCCGAGAGAGACGACAGGGAAAATATGCCAAGGGTTTTGGTTATACAGGACCAGCCGGCCGGACTTCGCCGGATTCAAAGCATACTCACCGGAAGAGAGTACCAGACAATCGGAGCCAATTCCATCAAGGGGGCCCTCCGCAGTCTGGAATCTGGTCAGACGGTGGATATTATCGTAGCCGATGCCGACATGGGTGGAGATGATACCTTTGAAATGATGCGGTATCTTTCCCACCGTAAGAAGCTTCGCGATATCCCGGTAATCTTGCTGACGACGAACGGCGACAGGGATACCGTTATGCGATCCATAAAATCGGGAGCCAGGGATATCCTCGTCAAGCCCGTTGTCGAAGAAACCCTGGTGGAAAAAATAAGGCGGAATCTCACCGAGGGCGGGGTCAAAGCCCTCATCGTGTCACCCGAGAAGCTCGTCCAGGACTACTTGGCCGGTTTGCTTCAGGCAGAGGGTTTCAAGCCCTTCACGGCCTCCTCGGCCCAGGAGGGACTGGCTTTCCTTGATGAGTACGAGGCCAAACTGGTGCTGTCCGAAAGCACCCTCCCCGATATGAAAGGGCTTGAACTGGCCGAGGCCATAGGCGACCGTTTTGAGCGCCTTCCGGTCTTCCTCATTGGGAGCAAATCCAATGGTGCGGGTGATAACGATAAACCTTCACCGGTGGCCGGCTATATCAGGAAGCCATTTCAAAATACCGAGATACGACAGCTGTTTCGGGATTTCATGAGAACCTCGCAGAGCCTCGTCGGGAACAAGGCTTAGTCTGCCGGTAAAGACGATTGCAGGCAAAAGGAAAGGAGTTCCTCCCTCACAAAGGAACTCCTTACATCCCCACCTTGATTAGGTACCCTTCACCGCCATACTATCAAGAGTAACTAACTTCGAACTATAATAGTAACAACATCCGTGCCAAAACTGAGCGGCTGTCGAAATGGCTTTTTAAGTCTTTGTTTGTCAGCCTGTTACAGTTTGGGGTGGGGCAGCGTGCAGGTCTTCCGAATGTGCCGGGACGCAGTTTGTGCGACCGTTTTCGGCCCTGTTGGGCCCGGATCTTGAATGTTAATAGCTTGTCCAACAATAGATTGGCCGGCCGCCGAGAGGGCGGTCGGCCAATGCGCAGGGTTTGACGTCCGTTTTTGCCGGCGTATAAAGTGCGCCTATCGCTTCTTCTTCGCCAGGTGGACCGATTCGAGGTGCAAATCGTGCGCGGCTTCCATAAGTGACTCCGAGATAACCGGATGGCCGAATGTTAGCCCTCCCAGCTGTCTTACTGTCAGGCCCTGGTTTATGGCAAGGGCGGCGGTGTGGATAATCTCGGTGGCATGGACGCCGACAATGTGAACGCCCAGCAGTTTGTCCGTCTTTTTATCCCCAATAACCTTGACCTCGCCGGCAATCTCGTTTTCCGCATGGGCTTTGCCGAGGGCCCGGAGCGGGAATCGTCCCACCGCGATATCGTGATTCTCGGCGGCTTCCTTTTCCTTCATACCGACCGAGGCAACCTCGGGGTGAGTAAATATGACCGACGGCACGCCGAGATAGTTCTTTTCCGCTTTTTCGCCGAGGGCGTTATCAACGGCGATACTGCCGTCGTGGACGGCGGTGTAGGCCAGCAGGATCTCGCCCCGGACATCGCCAATGGCAAAGATGTTGGGGACACTGGTGCGCATATCAGGGCCGGTTTTGATGGAGCGGTTTTTGTTCAGCTCCACGCCGATCTCATCCAGGCCCAGATCCTCGGTATTGAATGCCCGCCCCACCGAGACAAGCACCTGGTTGGCCTCGATGCTCTTGCCCGTTGACAGCGTGGCGGTAATGCCCTCCGGACCGGGACCGATGGCATCCACCCGGGTTTTGACGAACAATTTGACCCTGGACTTTTTGAGCTCACGTTCGATGAGTTTGGAGCTGTCAGGATCTTCCATAGGCAGGGCGTGGTCGAGCATTTCGACCATTTGTATCTCGACATCGAGCATTGAGAGCATGAAAGCCCATTCACAGCCGATGACGCCGGCGCCGATAATCAGCATCGATTTTGGCAGTTGATCCATTTCCAGGAGATGATCGGAGGTGAGTATCCGGCGACCGTCGATGGGGAAGGCCGGGAGGTTCATTGACCTCGAGCCGGTGGCGATGATTATATTGTCGGCCTTGATCCTCGTCTCGTTTCCGTCGGCATCGGTGACGGTCACCTGGTCCGTGGCGGTGATCTTGCCCCATCCGTCAAAGTGCTTGACGCCGTGGGATTTGAATAGCTGGCCAATGCCTCCCACGAGGGTTCCGACGATCTTGTCTTTACGTGCTCTCATGGCGAGCCAGTCGTACAGCGGCGGTGTGGTGAGATTGATACCGAAGGCTGAAGCCTCCTGCATCTTTTTATACTGGACTGCCGAGGCAATGAGGGCTTTGGAGGGGATGCAGCCCCGGTTGAGGCACACGCCGCCGAGTTTGTCGGCCTCGACCACAGCCACGCTGGCGCCCTTCATGGCAGCCCGGATGCCGGCTGTATACCCGCCGGGGCCGCCGCCTATAATGACGATATTGAAGTGTTCGATTTCGAGGCTCCTTATCCGTTTATTTCACTCAAGTGCCCTAAATTAGTGTGCCCTCACGGACTTGGCAAGGGGGAAAAACACGCCCGGCTCGCGGCTCGCCACGGTTTCCCGGAGCGGTTTCGAACCACCGATTTACCCGCTCCAAAAAAAGTGATAATTTGTTCCCCCGGGGGCGACAATTCGCTTGACAGATCGATCCCAGACTATATTTTGGGGCACCTTTTATTAAACTATTTGTTCGTGTTTACTAAACACCATTGATCGGGATTGAAATTTTGGATCTTCGCATCGGAGAGAAAATCAAGACCCTGCGCCTGGCTTCGGACCTGACCCAGGAAGAGCTGGCCAACCGGGCCCAGCTGAGCAAGGGGTTCATTTCGCAGCTGGAGAATAACCAGACGTCGATACAAATCGATTCACTGGCCGATATCCTTGAGGCGCTGGGCGTGTCCCTACCGGAGTTCTTTTCCGACTCGACAGATACTAAAGTGGTCTTTGCGCCGTCGGAGCGCATTAGTGTTGATGGGACCGGAGCCTCGGTTTTCGAGTTGCTGGTTCCGGGTTCGACGAACAAGGAGATGGATCCGATCATGGTGGCACTGGCGCCGGGGGAGAGCCTGGAGAAGAAAAACCCCCATCCGGCCGAGCATTTTGGATTCGTGTTGCGGGGGACGGTGACACTTACCCTGGGACGGGAGAAGATCCGCGTTCCGAGCAAGCACTGTTTTTACTTCGAGTCCGACCGGTCGCACCAGTTTTCGAACGAGGGCGCCCGCGTGGCCACCATGCTCTGGGTCACGTCACCGCCACAGATGTAAATGATGATTTGTAATACGACAAGGAGATACGAGAGGTGAAAATCCTTGGACGCCACCTGGTTGTGGAACTTTCCGAATGCAACTCCGGGTTTCTTAACGATGCCGAGCGAGTCGAAAGGTATCTTAATGAGGCGGTTCGGCGCTCTGGTGCGACTATCGTACAGTCGGTTTTTCATTGCTACAATCCCCAGGGGGTATCCGGGGTGGTAGTAATCGCGGAATCGCACATTTCGATTCATACCTGGCCGGAGTATGGCTATGCCGCCGTCGATTTCTTCACTTGCGGCGATACTGTCGATCCGTACAAGGCGCACCAGTATCTCGCCGAGAAGCTTCAGGCTAACGAAGTTTCTGTCAAGGAACTGCAGCGCGGCATTCCCTCATCATCCGCCGACGAGGTAATAGACCATAAACCCATGTCACGATCTGACCGTGCCGTCACCGCCGGTTGACAGGAGCCCCACGAATGACACACTGTCTCACTCTGGCGGCACTTCGGGAACAGGCCGCAGGCTTGACCTGCAACGTCGAACTGCTCCGTGAATACCTCTACGGGACCGGGGTGCCGTCCCCGACGATGCTTCTCTCGACTGCCGATATCAGTCGCAACTATCGGGTTCTCAAGAAGGCGCTTCCGCGGGCCGAGATTCACTATGCCGTCAAGCCGAATAATCATCCCGAGATTCTCAAGGAGGTCTTCGGGCAGGGAGGCAACTTCGACGTTTGCTCGGTCGGCGAGATCGAGGCCGTCGCCAAAACCGGGGTCAATCCGGCCAGCCTGATACACTCGCATCCGATCAAGTCGCCCCATGAATTCGAGCGGGCTGTAGCCGCAGGGGTGGAAACCTTCGTCGTCGATAATATCGAGGAAGCTCGGAAGCTGGCAGCCTACCGTCCCGCAAAACTAAAGATTCTGATAAGGTTTCGCATTAATACCAACACCAAAGCTGTCGTGGATTTGCAGTACAAGTTCGGTTGTACCGAGAGGGAAGTCCTGCCGCTGGCGGAATTGATTGAGGAATCCGGTCACGAGTTTTACGGCCTGTGTTTCCATATCGGTTCGCAGTGTCTGTATTCGCAGAACTACGTGAAGGCGATCAAATGTGCCCGCCGACTGATTAACCGCCTCGACACGGCCGGATTCAACACGCGCCTGCTCGATATCGGCGGCGGTTTCCCGGTCGAGTACGTACAGCCGGTGCCTTC
This sequence comes from uncultured Ignavibacteriales bacterium, assembly GCA_964630485.1. Taxonomy (GTDB): domain Bacteria; phylum Zixibacteria; class MSB-5A5; order GN15; family FEB-12; genus JAJRTA01. Next base: position 20,489 of record CAZVUZ010000029.1, on the reverse strand, counting down.
AATCGAAGATTTCTGCCGGCCCATTGCCAGGGCCCTGGACACTCATATCCGCCCCGGTATCCGGGTGGCGAGCGAGCCGGGCCGTTTCATTGCGGCCACCAGCGTGACGTTGGTTACGAGCGTGGTGGGAAAGGCCGTTCGCGATGGTAAGGTGTGGTATTATCTCGATGACGGATTGTACTCGACTTTTTCCGGAATGGTTTTCGACCATTGCCAGTACCCGGTGCTGACTTCGCGAGAGGGGACCGAGAAACTCTCGGTGCTGGCAGGGCCGACATGTGATTCCTTCGACGTGATGTATGACGGTTTGATGATCCCTGAGCACGAGGTAGGGGATCGTATATTGTTCATGGCCACCGGCGCCTATTGTGCCGTTTCGGGGTCAAACTTCAATGCCTTGAGGCGGCCGGATTGCAGGATTGTGGGGTAACAACAAGATGAGCGAAAGCGACGTTATGTCTGATACATATATTAGTGAAGAAGGCATGGGAGATCTATGGAATGTCTGGTATTCCGAACTCCATGATGGTCATTCAGGGCTGACAGTCAAGGTGGACCGCATTGCCGAGTCAATAACGTCGGAGTTCCAGCGTATCGACGTCCTGGAGACGAAGGACTTCGGCAAGATGCTGGTCCTCTATGGTTCCCTGATGGTCTGCGACGCGGACCACAATGCCTACAATGAGATGATCACCCATGTGCCGCTTTTCTCTCACCCGGCCCCAAAGCGGGTGCTTATCATCGGCGGTGGCGATTGCGGGGCCTTGACCGAGGTCCTGAAACACCCCGAAGTCGAGAAGTGCACGATGTGCGAAATCGATCGCATGGTTGTGGAAACGTCCCAGAGGCACTTTCCGTACTTGTGCGCCGGCCTTGAAGATCCCCGGGCGGATGTGATTTTCTGCGACGGTAAGAAGTATATTGAAGAAACAAACGAGAAATTCGACATAGTCATTCTTGACCTTTCCGACCCGATCGGCCCGGCGGCGGATCTGTTCCAGAAATCTTTTCATGCCAGGGTCTTTGACCGGCTCAATGACGACGGCATCCTTGTGGCCCAGACCGAGTCGCCGTTTTACAACCAGAATACGGTCAGTCGTTTGTTCGCCAACCTGATGGAGCTGTTTCCCGTCGTCGGCATGTACACCTGTTTCATGCCCATTTACCCGTCGGGTTTCTGGTCATTCGGATTTTGCAGCAAGGAGTATCGCGCCGTCGAGGATTTCCAGACCGAGCGCTACGCCAGGCTGTCTCTGAAGACGCGGTATTATAACGATGAGACGCACCGGGCGGCCTTTGCCCTTCCTCAGTTCGTCAGGGAATTGATCGACGAGGGCCCGAACGGGTCCGCCGCATCATAAAACCCGGGCATGACGATTTCTCCCACACTCGTCGGGACCGTCGGAGTCCTGCTCCTGTTGCTGGCCTTTGGCCTGAACCTGGCGCGAAAGATATCCCAGAGGGGCAGAATTTACCTGATCATGAACTTCATCGGGGCATCGATGGCGGGTTGGTACGCCTTCTCCTCAGGTTCCTGGCCTTTCGTTGTCCTTGAATGTGTCTGGGCCCTGGCGGCGCTGGTCCCGCTTCTGATCGGCACCACAAAAAAGAACTCCCCGTGATCGGGGAGTTCCTGACGAATCTATATATTTTGTTAATCGATCAATAATAATCCGAACGCCGGTTGAGGCGCTCGACGTTGTTGATGATCTCCGAGTCTTCGACCAGCGTCTGGAACCAGCGACCGAGCAGGTCCCGCTGTTTCGCCTGCAACACCTCGGTTTTCAAGGAATCGCGCTGGGTCGTGAATTCGGTAACGTCCGGGCTGGTGCGCTCGATCAATTTGAATATGGCGCATCCCTGTTTGAAGTCGACCGGTGCGGTCATCTCACCCGGCTTGGTGAGGGAAAAAGCGGCGCCGATAGCCCTGGGGTCGCGACCTAGTTCGGGCACGTATGCGCCGCGATCAAAGGGCTCGGTTACGGTGTACTCGTCGCCATGATTTTCGGCGGCTTTCTTCGGATCGATCCCCTGCTGAATATCATTCCAGATGGCCATGGCCGTGTCATGGCAGCGAGTAGCCATCTTGTCCGTCATGCAATCTCGCTCCACCAAACCGGCCGACTCTTCGAAAGTAGCCAGACCGGCGGGATAGTTCTTAGAGACCCGGAGGACGAAGAATGACGCGGTGTTTTCCATTATATCCGAGATCTCATCGACCTTGTTCTCGAAGGCGAAAGCGTTGGCCGCATCGTCATTGCCGAGGTACTGGATATTACGGCCGCGGAAGAACGGGGTGGTTTCCTTGACTTGCATCTGCAGGTCCTCGGCGGCTTTGAAGAAGCCGTTTTTCTTGGCTGCCTCGTGGAATTCCTCGAGACGAGTGTAGGCCGCGGACAGGGTTTCCTGGGATGGTGCGGCTTTGATCAGGATATGGGAGGCGTGGGCCTCTTTGAAAGTCTTCTTCTCGCCGGGCCTGATTTCCGTCTCCGTGTCCCGATAGCCGTGATGCTTTATTATGTGCCAGCCGAACTTGGTTCGGAATGGTTCGCTCAAATCGCCTTCCTTCATGCTGAAGGCGAGGCGGTCGAATTCGTCGACCATGCGCCCCTGCCGGAACCAGTCGAGATCGCCGCCTTTTATCGCCGAGCCCTCGTCTTCGGAATACCGCCTTGCGAAATCGGCGAAATCGCCGCCGGCCGCGACGGAATCGTAAATGGCCTTGGCGCGCGCGAAACTGACTTCCCAGTCATAGGGTGCCGGTTTCTTCTCGATCATGGCGATGGATAGCTGGGCGCGCTCGTCGATTTTATAGTCCTCGCGGTGTTCTTCGAAGAAGGCTTTCATGACCTCCTCGGTGGGTTTATCCAGTTTCGGCCAGCGATTGTAGGCGACATTGATCATCCCGACCTTAACTTTCTCTCTGCTGGTCAGGAAGAACTCGCGGACTTCCTCCTCGGACACTGAGGCGACATCTATTACCTGTTGCTGCATTTTCAGTTTCAGCAAGTCGGTCCGCACGATAGGCTCCAACTGGGCCCAAAAACCGGAAAGCTTCGGGTCGGCCATGGCCTGCATGTACTTCTGATAATCGAATTGGCCGTTTGTCTGGAACGACGGATGTTGCTGGACCATGATCGGCGGGGATATCCTGAGGTACTCGTAGATCTCACGTTCGCTGACCGTGATTCCGTGTTTGACGACCTGCTGCATCAGCAACTTTTCGTTCAGAAGCTGACTCCAGGCCTGCTTTTGCAGTTCCTTGACCTTATCGTCCGGAAGCTCCTCATCGAGGTCCTGTGATTCCTGCTGCACAAGATTGCTGTAAATCTGGCTATATTCGGCCCACTCCACCTCTTCGCCGTTAATTACCGCGGCTAGGTTTGAGTCGGCGTAATCGCTGCGGCTGGACATACCCATGCCCCACTGGAGAAAAATCATGGCCGTGAAAAACAGCAGCACGATGATAATGATGGGGATGATCATTTTGCGCAAGGCTTCGAACATTCGCTTTTACTCCTGCATATAATGAACTAAAACTATTACTCTTACGATTCAGGTTGCCTGCTCGTTCGCAGACAAGCTAAGAATATAACCACGGATGCCGAATTTTCAAGAGTATCAATGTATATATTTTGCAAAAACCACTGTTTTTTGGTAACATCTGTTGATAACTTACGGCTCAAATTTTGAGAGACATCAATGAATAACTTATCGGTCAAATTCCTTCTCTTGTTAGCCCTTACCGGCCCGATACTTAGCGGTCCCTCCTCCCGGGCGGCCGACTGGCCCGTCAATCGCGAAATCGACCTTTCCAGCGGATTCGGAGATTTCCGGGACGGCCATTTTCATGCCGGTATCGATTTGCGCACCGGCGGTAGAATCGGTGAACCCGTGGAATCGCCGGTTGCCGGCTATGTCTGGCGTCTTTATATGTCCTATACCGGTTATGGCAAAGGCCTCTATATAATGGGTGACGACGGCCGGCTGTATGTTTACGGTCACCTGTCCAAGTTCTCGGGCAATATCGGTCAGATGGTCAGGAATACCCAGAGTGCCGCGCGCCGCTATTACCTGGATATCAGATTGCCCAGGGACTCAATCCGGGTTGCCAAGGGAGAGCTAATCGCTTACAGCGGGCAAACCGGCATCGGCGCTCCGCATCTGCATTTCGAGTTGAGAAGCGGTGACAATGTGCCGCTCAACCCGCTTTCCCACGGTTTCAGCCTCGCCGACCGGGTAGCTCCGGTCTTCACGCGGGTCGGTTTTCAGATGGTCGATGACAGCTCTCTTTTTGACACAGGCCGCCGAAAGATGTTCCGTGAGACGGTCGCGACCGCATCCGCAGGGCAGTATGGCCTGGATACGCTTTTCTATTTTAACCGACCCTTCGGCATCATTGTCGATGTCTATGACCAGATGCGGACGGGGGGAATGAAACAGGCGGTATACCGACTGCGCCTGTTTGTCGACGATGACCTGCGCTACGAAGTGCGCATGGATACGCTCGATTTCGAGACCACCGGCTCCGTGCGACTTGAATACGATTACGTGGAAGCCATTGCCGATCGCAAACGCACGCGGCGACTTTTCAAACAGCCGGGCAATGACTGGCCCGGAAGCGGCGGCGCCGATCTCGGGCTGATCGGCCTGTCGGGGAGCGAATCGGTCGGAAGGCACCGGGTTCGCATCGAGGCGGAGGACTGCTTCGGCAATTCCTCACAGTTGTCTTTTCCCTTTCTGTGGGGACCGGCGGGTGATGTCTACGCTCTCGATTCGATAGCCGAATTGCCGGATGACATCACCGAATTCTATTTCACACCGCACGCATCATACAAATCGCTCGGGATCGATTCCGTGTCGATCCTGCGCAATAAGAACGAAAGGTGGGGCCGGCCGGAAAACCTGCGTGTTCTGCCGCTCGCCGGTGACCGGCTAAAATGCCGGGTGGTGGGCAGTGGTGTGGACAGGGTTGTGCTCAGGCTGTTCGTCTTCACGGAAGGGAATGGCATGATCCGGGACAACGTTTTCAACGGTATCGAAAAGCAACTCCCCGATCGGCTGGATATCATGCATGAGGTAGTTGAGGACGGTTTGCTTTTGACGGTCGAGTCCCGTAACCGCCGGGCCTCCGAAACACGTCTTGAGCTATATGACGGCGACGTTTTGCTGGGGGTAGAATACCCGAGATTTTTCGATATAAAGCGCTACATTTGTTTCATTCCGCCGCAGGAGAAATACGAACGCATTACGCGCATTGCCGCGGCCCAGAACCGGGATCTTACGCGGAAGGCCTCCGTGTCGGTCGACACCGTCGATATCGCCCTGGTGGGACACCGCGACGGCCAGGAAGTTGCTGTTGACGAATTTATGACGCTTCATGTCGATCGCGGCAATTTCTATCAGCCGCGTTTCCTGGAACTCAGGTCGCACTCGATCCCGATGCGGACGGCGTTGAAAATTAACTCGTTCGGTTATGATATTCTGCCACCCGCCTTCGTGTGTCGCTCACCCTTCGAGATGTCGCTCAACGTGCCGAGTGTCAATGTCAGTGTGATACCCTGCGGCCTGTGCTGGCTCGATCAGGATGAAAACGAATGGGTGTGGATCAATGACACCGTGCAGGGCAATATCCTGAGAACCGGTTCTCAGGGCGGAGGGTCCTTTGCCGCCGTGTTCGATGGTGACGCCCCGGAAATAAAGTCGCTGAACATTCACGACGGCCGCACCTACCATGATTTCAATCTGCCGGTAACCTTCTTTATCGTGGATACGCTGTCGGGCATTGGCGACGATCGGGATATCGTGGTCAAGCTTGACGGGCAGTGGTTGATACCCGAGTACGACCCGGAAAGAGGCTTCTGCCGGGCACAGCCGTTGACGTCGCTAAAAGCGGGCAAACACCACCTGGGTATTATGATTACCGACCGCGCGGGTAATGTGACCGAGCAGTATCTTAACTTCTTTGTTGGCACCAAAAGTAAGAAGGGCCGCAAATAATCATGTACGAGGACCGGTATGTTTATACCCATCAGGGATGATGCCCCCACTTTTCGTAAGCCATACCTTACGGTGGGGCTCATGGTTCTCAATGTGCTGGTTTTCCTCTACTCGAAGGCTCTCGGTTTTGAGGGCTTCCAGATGTTCACGGTTCAGTTCGGATATATTCCCTACGAGTTGACAACCTCTTCGGAATTGACGGCGGCTATTCCGGCCTCGCCGTATTTGACGGCTTTCACCTCGATGTTCATGCACGGCGGCTGGATGCATATTATCGGCAACATGCTTTTCCTGTGGATATACGGAAACAACGTCGAGGACTTTTTCGGACACTTCAAATTCATCGTTTTCTACATTCTCTCGGGATTGGCCGCGATAGCCTTGTACACGCTGTTCAGCCCGCATTCGACGGTGCCGCTGGTGGGCGCCTCGGGAGCCATTGCCGGTGTTATGGGCGCCTATATCGTGTTTCATCCTCGGGCCCGCATAACAGTGTTGATGGTCTTCATCTTCATCCAGTTCCTCACCCTGCCGGCCAAGGTTGTCCTGGGAATCTGGTTTGCCTATCAGCTGTTGATGTCGTTCACCGGCAGCGCCACCGGCGGCGGCGTTGCCTGGATGGCTCATGTCGGGGGCTTTGTCTTCGGTTGGGTGGTGGCCCGTCTGTACCTAAAAGTAACCGGTCGCGGTGCCACCCCCGGCGCCACCCCCGGCGGCGGCCAGCGCGGGTTTCGCATGAACTGGCGTTAAACGCCGGGTCGAAATTGCCGTCCCGATCGCCCTTTTATGGTGCTGTAATCGCCCTGCAATGAGCTGGCGGACCGAAAACGGAGATGCCGCTCCCAAAAAGGCGATATCCGGCCCCCTGATACCTCCGATTTTATGGAATCTCCTTGACTTTTATTCTACCTGTGCTTACTTGCCGCCTTGAAAGATGAGGCCAACGTTTGATGGTCCGAATTTAGGAGTTGAGTCATGATTACCAAGCAGCAAGCCCTCGACTACCACAGCAAAGGTAGGCGGGGCAAAATCGAGGTGTGTTCGACCAAACCGTGTCGCACGCAACTCGATCTATCTTTGGCCTACACCCCCGGTGTGGCCGATCCGTGTCTGGAAATCGAGAAGAATCCCGCTGATGTTTACAAGTATACCGCCAAGGGTAACCTGGTGGCGGTGGTGTCCAACGGTACTGCTGTCCTGGGCCTGGGCAATATCGGAGCCATGGCCGGCAAGCCGGTTATGGAAGGCAAAGGCGTACTTTTCAAACGCTTCGCGGATATTGATGTTTTTGATATCGAGTTGAATACAGAAGATCCCCAGGAAATAATAAAATGCTGCGAATTGCTCGAACCCACTTTCGGTGGTATCAATCTCGAGGATATCAAGGCTCCGGAGTGTTTCCTGATCGAGGAAACCCTCAAGAAGACGATGAATATTCCCGTGTTCCATGATGATCAGCATGGAACGGCCATCATCTCGGCCGCGGCCCTCATCAATGCGCTGGAAGTGGTGAAAAAGGATGCCGCCAAGATCCGCGTTGTTTTCAGCGGCGCCGGCGCCGCCGGTATCGCCTGCGCCAGGCTCTACTGCGCCCTGGGCGTCAAGCATGAGAATCTGCTCATGGTCGATTCCAAGGGGGTCATGTACGAAGGCCGCGGGGATACCTTCAATAAGTACAAACAGGAATTCGTTCGCAAAACCGATTGCCATACGCTCGCCGATGCCATGAAAGATGCCGATGTGTTCGTCGGTGTATCCGTCAAGGACCTCGTTACCAAGGCTATGGTCAAATCGATGGCGAAGGATCCGATTATCTTCGCCATGGCCAATCCGGATCCGGAAATATCCTACGTGGACGCCAAAGATGCCCGTAATGATGTTATCATGGCAACGGGGCGGAGCGATTATCCGAACCAGGTCAATAACGTCCTCGGTTTCCCTTTCATATTCCGTGGTGCCCTCGATGTTCACGCGACGGCCATCAACGAAGAGATGAAAATTGCGGCCTCCCATGCGCTGGCGGAATTGGCCAAGCAGGACGTGCCCGAGGAAGTGGCCAAGGCCTACGGTGTCGATCACTTCAAATTCGGCCGTGAGTACCTGATACCCAAGCCGTTTGATCCCCGTATTCTCGTGTGGGAAGCCGGCGCTGTGGCCCAAGCCGCTATGGAGACCGGTGTTGCCCAGAGCCCGGTGGATATCGAGGAATACCGCGCCGAGTTGGCCAGCCGCATCGGTCAGGGAAATCACCTGATGCGCACAGTGTGCAGCAAGGCCAAGCGGGACCCCAAGAGAGTCGTGTTCCCGGAAGGCGACTCGATCCGCATCCTTCGTGCCGCCCATATTGTAGCCCACGAGGGTATCGGCAAACCGGTTGTGCTCGGCAAACCCGAGGATATTAAGGCTCTGGCCAAGGAGCATGAAGTCGATCTGACCGGGATCGAGATCCTTGATCATCGCCGGTCGGACAGGATTGAGGCCTATGCCAAGGCGTTCTACAACAAGCGTATTCGCAAGGGTATGACCATGGACAAGGCCATGTGGACCCTGCGTGATCGCACCCACTTCGGTATTATGATGCTGGAGATGGGTGATTGCGACGCTGTGCTGTCCGGTGTTACCGCCGATTACCCGTCGACGATAAAACCCGCCCTGCAGATTATCGGTCTCAACAAGGGCGTGTCCCGTGTTTCCGGGCTCTTTGCCATGATCCGCAAGAACAACGTCTATCTCTTCAGCGACACTACCGTGAACATCAATCCGAATGCCGAAGAGTTGGCCGAAATCGCTATCGGTGCCGCAAATGTGGCCCGGGCTTTCAATATAAAGCCGCGCATTGCCATGCTTTCATTTTCCAATTTCGGTTCCGCGCGAAGCCCCGAATCGGAGAAAGTGGCGGCGGCCACGAAGATCGTGCATGAGAAGGCTCCCGATCTGGAAATCGACGGTGAGATGCAGGCCGATACGGCTTTGCTTCCCGATCTGAGGGAGCGTTATTACCCGTTCTCGACTCTGAAGGATGAAGCCAATGTGTTCATCTTCCCGGATTTGAACTCGGGCAGTATTGCCTACAAGTTGGCTCAGCGTCTCGGCGGTTTGGACGCCGTGGGGCCGATCCTGGTCGGACTGTCCAAGCCGGTTCACGTTTTGCACCGGACTCTGGGTGTCAACGAAATCGTCGATATGGCCGCGATCGCCGTCATAGACGCTCAGAACGACTGATATCCGACTTTCAGTTTTCATTGATTTCTGTGACAGCCGGGGCTTTCGGGCCCCGGCTTTTCTGTGCTCGCTCCAAAAACACATCCCTAACCGGCTTTTTTTATTGCACTTAACAGCAAGGTAGAGTAAAATAATTACTTGAATGATTCGATAATAATCAGTAGTGCGGCCACCGAAGAACAAGTGCCCGCCGATGATGAACGATAACAGGGAATACTAACCTCTCAAGGTTAAAAGGATTTAACTTGGGGCTTTTTGATGTCCTCTCAAACGACATTGGTATCGACCTCGGAACGGCCAATACCTTAGTCTATGTCCGCAACCAGGGCATTGTACTCAACGAACCCTCGGTTGTAGCCATTGAAAAGTCAACCGGGAAGGTCCTGGCCATCGGATCCGCCGCCAAGGAGATGATGGGTCGTACGCCGGGCGGCATCGCAGCGATCCGGCCGCTCAAGGACGGCGTCATTGCCGATTTTGAAATCTCCGAAAAACTCATCGCCGATTTTATCCGACGGGTGGTTAAACACAAGTATCTCATGAAGCCCCGGGTAGTGATCTCCGTACCTTCGGGTATCACCGAGGTCGAGAAGCGAGCCGTTCGCGACTCCGCCGAAAATGCGGGAGCCCGCGAAGTATATTTGCTGGCGGAACCGATGGCGGCCGCGATCGGGGTCGGCCTGCCGGTGGAACAGCCCTCGGGAAGTATGATCATTGACATCGGCGGCGGCACCAGCGAGATTGCTGTCATAGCCCTCAACGGCATCGTCCACGATACCTCCATCAGGGTTGCCGGCGACGAGCTCAATGACGCCATCATCATGTATCTCAAGAAGAACTACAACCTGCTCATAGGCGAGCTTACCGCCGAGGATCTCAAGATCAAGATCGGTTCGGCCTTTACGCTCGACAAAGAGCTTTCCATGGATATCAAGGGCCGCGACCTCGTGGCCGGAGTGCCCAAGAATCTCAAGCTCTCGTCGGTTCAGGTCCGCGAGGCCCTGTCCGAGACGATCGATATCATCGTCGAAGCCGTCCGCCAGGCGCTCGAGCGCACCCCGCCGGAGCTGGCTTCGGATATTCTCGAACGCGGTATTATTCTCACCGGCGGCGGCGCTCTTCTGCGCGGTCTCGACAAGCGCCTGCGCCAGGAGACCAATTTGCCGGTCAATGTCGCCGATGACCCGCTGACCTGTGTGGCTCGCGGCGCCGGTGCGGTGCTCGAAGATCTTTCGGCCTATTCCAAGGTCCTGGAGAAGAGCCGTAAGGACTAAGCTATTGTTATATAATGCTATAAAAGCCGGCCCGGGTCGGCTTTTTTGTGCCCGGGAAAGGCCATTAATCTTTTTCTTGTGAGCGATGTCTTAATAACGGAATTTGGAAGCTTATGACGGCGGCAGAGAACGAGATAATTAATGAACTGGTGAAAAGGGCCGGCAATGGCGACCGTGAGGCCTTTTCGAAAATAGTGCGCCTGACTATGAATAAAATAACAGCTCTGACATATCGTATGACCGGTGATCGAGAGTCCGCCCGCGACCTGGCGCAGGAAACGTTCATCTCCGCCTGGCAGAACCTTGCCAGCTTCCGAGGTGACGCTAAATTCACCAGTTGGCTTTACCGCATCGCCTCCAACAAGACGCTCAACCATCTCAACCGGGCGTCATCGCGTGCCGAGGTCGGTGAGGAAAAAGCCGAGGCGGGCGCGGCGGCCGCGAGCGTGGGGAAAACACCCGAGAGCGTTTTGCACGATCGCGAGTTGAGGGAGGGGATCCTCGAGTTCATGCAGAGTCTGCCGCGGCAACAGCGGCTCGCCTTCGAGTTGAAATTCTACGAGGGCCTGACTTTTGAAGAGATATCTCGCACGACTGACCGGGCGCTGGGAACGGTCAAGACCAATTACCGCCAGGCGGTCGGAAAGCTTCGCCAATATGCCCGTCGGAAAGGATGGAGGTCATGAACTGCGATGCCGTAAAAGAAAGACTCCTGGATTGCTTCGGTGATCCTGAGTTGCCGCGGGAACTGGCCGATCATATCAGGCAATGTGACGACTGCCGTGCCGAGTGGGAAAAACTCCGGGCGTTGGCAGTGCAAATGCCGCCGGATTCGGATTTCTTTCTGAGTGACGCCGAGGCTGACCGCTTTGTGGTGAAGGTCGCGCAGGCGATATCACGGACCGAGCAGCGTGGTGACAACGAGATCCGCAATCCGCGGATCACCAGGCTTTTCACAGCCCTGAGCTGGAGTCGCGCGTTGCCGACCGCGGCGGCGGTAGTCCTTCTAGTGGGAATGTCACTGATCGGTCAGCGTTCTCAACGTCTGGCAACGGAACCGAGTACATTGTCGGTTGAGACCGTAATAGCCGACGAGGTCAATATCGCCGCCTACGACGAACCCGACGATGATATGGTCAGCGCCCTGATTTCCAAGTACTCATCGGAGCAGGATTACGGCGCCAGTGAGGCCCTGCTGAATGATATAACCGAAGAAGAGTTCGAATACCTGATGGATAGTTTTGATCCGGGAGATATGTTATGAGAAGGTTGCTTTCAACAGTGATGATAGTCGGCTTGATGCTGTTTGCCGGTTCGGCCTCGGCCGAACGTATGGCCGCACGGCAGCAGGACGATGAAGTCGAACAGGGGACCGAGGAGAAACTTGACGCCGACGATTCCCGCCGGATCGACCGCGGCCCCGACTGGGGACGACGCTCACACCGCTTCGATGGGGCGGATGAGAAACGCATGCGCAAACATATCGAGCAATTGAGAATGCTTAAACTCCTAGAAATGCTTGACCTTGGTGAGGATCAGGAGGTCGAGTTCCTGACGGTACTCAGCCGATTCCGTTCCGATATGGCGAAACTTGACGAGGAACGGACCGTCATCCTGGACAGCCTTGCGAAGGGTTTGGGCGATGAATCGCTGACCAAAGACCGCATTTACGGCTACAGCGACAGGATCCAGAAGACCATGGTCGATCATGGCGAGGTTATGATGAACTTCATGAATCGTTGTCGCGAGATCCTTACGGCCCAGCAATTCGGAGAAATGATAGTATTCCAGGAACGCTTCGACAAACAACTCCTGGAACGCGTTCGTGCTTTTCGCGAGGGTAGCGGTCCCCAAGGGGCGTCTCCCCAAAAAGCACCACTGATTGATGAAAATTCCGGCAGATAGAAAAAAAGAAAGGACAAACCATGAAGAACTTCACGATTCTAACGATGGCCCTCCTGCTCCTGGCTGCTTCGACCGTGATCGCCGATCCCGGCGACGGCCGCGGCTTCCGGCAGCAGGGAATGAACTGCGACGGTCCAGGGCATCCCGGCGGCATGGGCATGAAAGCACCCGGCCAAAGGGGCCATCGCGGTGGCGACATGTTGGCTATGGCCGACGAAATAGGCCTCACCGATCAGCAGCAGGAACAGCTGAAAAAGCTTTCGCTCGAGCATCAGACGGCCATGGTCGATTACCGGGCGGCCGTCCAGAAGGCGAATATTAAACTTCGTTCGCTGAAACGGGATGAGAACGCCAGTGAGGCCGCCGTTATGACGGCCATCGATGAAGCGAGCCGACTCAAGGCCGATATGCAGAAAGCTCAGTATCGCCACCGCAATCAGGTGCAGGATATTCTGACCGACGAACAGAAGGACAAGCTTAAAGAACTGCGCGAGGACCGTCGTGAGGACGGCTCCAAGAAATCGCAGGGACGCCGCGGTCGCAAGGCCGGCCGAGACCAGGGTGACGACGACGGCAATTAATGAATCCCGTACTTTCTCTATTCACTACGAAAAGGGCCCGCCGGTTGGCGGGCCCCTTTCATTTGTAGTTTCTTTCGCGTCACTCTGTTTCCTGAGGAAGATCTATCGCCGGCGAATCGGCGAACTCGGCGAAAAACAAATCACCGGTCATGGTCGCCAGGGTGCTGAACTGCCATACGTGCATGTGGTGACACACTTCACGGCTCAAGGTGTCGATGTCCGTGGCTAGAAATACGTTGCCACAGCCCGTCGCATGGGATAACTTACAATCTGTCGTCATTGAATCCGAGACTATGTCGAATGGTGAATAGATCCCGACTAGAAATCCTGCCCGTGCTGCCGGCTTACGTGAGTTCTCTCGCAACGTTCTTCGTGTTGAGAGTCTTGTTCTTAAGTTATAATTATGGACTTATCAACCATGCTTCTTTATCCGGCCTGGTCCGGGCATTTGTTAATGGTCTCATATTTGATTCTTCGGTGGCAGCCACATCGCTGTTCTTCATCTACGCGATCGGATTGTTGCTGCTACCACTTAGTCGGCGCATAGCATCCCGCGTATTCACCGTTCTGACTTTTACCCTCATGGCGGTGCTGTTTCTCGTGAATCTGGTCGATGTGGTCTATTTCGATTTCTTCAATTCGAGGATGAATATTCTCTTTCTGGACAACCTGAACCAGATGGCTCCGATAGTGGAAACCGTTTTCAGCGATTACCCTGTGTTCCCGGTCTTAATAGTCTGGGCCATAGTCGTCGTTCTGTTCATCGGACTTTTCCGTGTTCTGTCGAGATACTTGAGCCTCTCGATCCTCAACAGGAACTTCAAGACCAGCACATTATTGATGCCGGTCCTTTTGTTCGGGCTTTCATTTCTCTGGACAGCCGAACCCTTCTGGCGCATGAACCGCTTTTCACTGAGGGATCAGGCACTCAATCAGCTTTCCATGAACGGCGTTTACACATTAGTCAAGGCATGGGATCAGAAGAAGATACTTGAACGCGACGCCGATGGCGTTAACTACGATTTTCAGCCGATCGAGACAACCCTGAAAGAGATGCAGGACATCATTATTGATGACAGTGAACGACCGATTGATGACGTGTATCCCTTTACTCGAAAGATTAAGGATCCCAAACCGCTGAAGACCCTTAAGCCAAATATTGTAATCATTCTGATGGAGGGTTTCTCGGCCAGCTATATCGGTTCACTTAGCGAAGGCAACCGGGGTTATTCGCCCGGTTTCGACAGCTTAGCCCGCGATGGTTTGTTCTTCACACGGATTTACGGCCACGGGACGCGTACCCACCACGGTCTGGTGAGTACGGTGGGATCGTTCCCCTCGCTGCTAAACATGTTTCTCACTCGTCGCAGAGGCACTGAGTCGTTCTATACCCTGGGAAGTCTCTTACGTCAATACGGCTATGAGACCAGCTTTATTTACGGGTATGATCAGGGGTTCGATCATATGGGATTTTTCATGAAACAGGGCGGGATAGACCGCATTATCGATCAAGAGGAGTTCGTGAATCCGAGCTTCAGGGCCGAATGGGGAGTATCCGATGAAGATCTGTTTCAGAAGGTTGACGAGTACTTCGCCAGTGTCCCGCCTGAAAAGCCCTTCTTCAGTTTCATTCTGACGTCGTCGAATCACACTCCCCACGAAGTCCCGGAGCATTTTAGTCGCAAGCATCCCGAGTACGCCGATAATAAACGTGCGGCCGCATTCGCCTATTCCGACTATGCCCTGTCGGAGTTTCTTCTGAAGGCGAAACAGGCGGACTATTTTAAGCGCACCATCTTTGTGATTGTGGCCGATCATGGTGAGATTCTGGACGCCGACGATCGTGAATTCAAGCGGTTTCACATTCCCTGTCTGATATACTCCCCCGCGCTTATTGCGGAGCCGATGGTGATCAACACGGTCGGCGGTCAGGTTGATATCGGCACGACCTTGATGCACCTGATCGGTTATCCAGGCGTTTATCACTTCATGGGACGCGACCTGTTGTCACTGCCTGAAGATGAAGGTTGGGTGATCGTTCGTAACGACCACACCGTGTATTACTGTGAAGACAACAAGGTGTTAGTGCGAGATATACGGGACAGCCTGTCTGTCCTCTACGAGGTGGACAGCTATTCGCGCATGCAAACAGAAACCGAGTTCGACAATGACAGCCTCAAGTCGGACTGGAACCACAGGCTGGAGACATACCTTCAGACAGCCCACTACCTGTATTCAACAGGTAAATATCGTTCCCCGCTCGGAGATCTCATCGATTGGGAATGAAGCCCGGTTCTGTTATTCCCAGTACCGATACAGGATAGTCTTGACGCGGCTGTCCTTGAAGTAGACGGTGTTTCTCAATTTGGTTATGGTTCCCCATTCCCAGAGTTTTATCGCGCCCCAGGTATGGTAGACTATAGTATCAGAGAGAACCGGCTCGAGGTATTCCTTCACGAAAGGGTACAGACTCAGGTCAAACGAAATTGCGGACACCCGTTGATTGTCAAGTTGTTCAGCGAGGGCTGCAGCCTCGGCATCGAGGATCTCTTCATCTTCCGTATCCAGCAGCTTCTGATTTCGTTCCGTCGGGAGGTAGTAGGACAAATGGAATCCGGCGTCGCTTATGATGGTTATGTCACGCGAGGGATACGATGATTCAACGATGGCTATATCTCTGATTTCGTACAAAGAGTCAAGCCGTTCCAGTTCTTGCAGCATCGGCTGCAGGTGGTCGGCGGTTACGTTCTTGATATCCAGCCATATTTTCCTGATTTCGATTTGTCCCAATGATTCCAAATACTCGTCAAGGTTCACGCTCCTGACATCATCAATATCATGGCCAACCGCGAAACAGCGCCGATTGGTGTCGGCATCGAAATACAAGTCGACCTCGAGCGATCTAATGCCACAGTCCTGCATTCTCTTGAACTTCTCAATACTATTAACCCGGTGTGGCACCAGGCGGCCGTCGAGATTTTCGTGGAGTACCGTTTTCAGATTGTACGCCTGTATGAGATTCTTGTGGAAATTTACAACACAGAAAATGATGATAGCGAATACTGCAGTCACTGTCCATTGAACCAGTCTCTTGCCGCTCATCTACCAAACAATTGTATGTGGGGGGAACATGTCAAGCATAACTGTACAAGCCGGTGAATCGAGAGATGATTCTAAACATTGACCGAGGCAAAGGTGATACGGGAACGCTGACGCATTCGGAGCCTTTTCGTTGCTGATAGAAGGCCGCTGGCGGCCGAAAGCCAACACAATGATATTCGCAGGTGGCTTAATGGGATTGGATTGGAGGTCGAGTCTGCCAATCTGGCACGTTTCTGCCTGTTTTGACTTGACATGCGCCGAATATGCCGGTAAAATCGACATTATGATAATGGAAAAAGATGCTATAGTTGATTTCATCCGCGAGAAATCAGACCGCCCGATGAGGACCAAGGAATTGGCCCGGGCGCTGGGTATTGACCAGGCCGACTATCGCCGATTTCGCGAGATCATCAAGGAATTGCTCGATGTCGGCGAACTGGTCCGGCTCAAACGCAACCGAATCGGCCTTGCCGCGGAACTGAACATCGTCATCGGTCCGATCTCGGTCACGCGGGGTGGGCTTGGGTTTGTTGCGGTCGAGGGTGACGATGAGGATGTGATGATTCCATCGCACCAGTTGTTGACGGCCTTCGACGGCGACCGGGTGATGGTTCGACTGGGTGGTTTTCGTGGTGATCGCCGCACCGGCGCCGTCATCAAAATCGTTGAGCGCCGCCAGCGCAATATTGTCGGCGTCATTCATCACGGCCGGCACTTCTCGTCGGTGGTGCCCGACAATCCGCGCATCCATCGGGATCTGTACATTCCGAGAAGAGAGAGCCTCGATGCCGAGGATGGAGAGAAGGTCGTCGCCGTTCTGACCGTCTGGGACGATCCCTCTATGAGTCCCGAAGGCAAGGTCACGGATCGGCTCGGTTTCCCGGGAGATCCCGGCGTGGACATGCTGACGGTAATCAAGAGCTTCGATTTGCCGGAGGAATTTCCGGACGAGGTGCTGTCCGAGGCGGGTATCGCGGCCGCCATGCCGTCGGCCTCGGAGGTGCAGTCACGCCTCGATCTTACTCGCGATTGCATTTACACGATAGACCCGGCCGATGCCAAGGATTTCGATGATGCCGTATCGGTGTCGCGTACTTCCAACGGATACACCCTGGGCGTGCATATCGCCGACGTCTCGTATTTCGTGAAGCCCGACACGGCCCTTGACCTTGAGGCTTTCAAACGGGGCAACTCGGTATATCTGCCGGGCACGGTTATCCCGATGCTTCCGGAAGCGCTCTCCAACGACGTCTGTTCGTTGCGCCCCAACCGGCGCCGGCTGGCGCATTCGGTATTCATGGATTTTGATTCACGGGGGAAAATGCTGAAGTGGCGGGTGGCCGACAGCGTTATCAAGTCGCGTGCCCGCCTTGCCTACGAGGAGGTCCAGGCTTTCTTTGACGGCGAAAAAGAAATCCCTGATCGGGTCAGACGCGTTGCTGACAATCTCACCCTGGCGCGGGAACTGGCGCGCGTGCTCACCCGGCGGAGGTTCTCCGAGGGATCTCTCGATTTCGATTTGCCGGAATCGAAGATTACGCTGAACGAAAAGGGCGAGGTGCTGGAATTGTCCAACCGCGTCCGTCTCGAGGCTCACCGTTTGGTGGAGGAGTTCATGCTTGCCGCCAACCGCGCCGTGGCAATGGAGGTCTTCCGCAAGGCCCAGCCTCTCCTGTACCGGGTCCATGACAAACCAAGTCTGGAGAAAATGGAAGACTTCTCGGCGATGATGAAGAGGCTCGGTTATAATTTCCCCGTTTCACCCGATATCAGACCCGTGCTGTTTTCACGTTTTCTGGACAAGATCAAGGACAAGCCGGAAGCCGACTTCATCAACAATCTCATGTTGCGTTCGATGACCAAGGCCGTTTACCAGCGCGAGAACATCGGGCATTTTGGACTGGCCTTCAGCCACTACGCCCATTTTACCTCGCCAATACGGCGCTACCCGGACCTCCTGGTCCACCGACTGGTTCGCAAACTCACCCACGGTGAGTTCACCGCCGAATTTGCCCGCAAGGTGATTTCGGTGATCGACAATGTCGGGACCCATTGCTCGGAGACCGAGCGTCTGGCCGAAACGGCCGAACGTGAGGCGGTCAAGGTCAAGCAAGTGGCCTTCATGGCCAACCGCGTGGGAAAGGAGTATCCCGGTGTCATCTCCGGTGTGGCCAGCTTTGGATTCTTCGTGCGCCTGGACAATCTTGGCGCCGAGGGGTTGGTGCGCATGTCCTCCATCGACGACGACTATTACCTGTTCGATGAAAAGCAATACCGCATTATTGGCAGGCGGGCGGGTCGGTCGTTCCGACTTGGCGATACCATCGACGTCGGGGTGTTGAAAGTCGACAAAGTGCAGAATGAGATAGATTTTTACATTGCCGACAAACCGCAGAAGAAAGACACACGCAAACCGAAAAACGGACCCAACGGGGACCGGAAAAAGCGCAACTCGCGCCGCCGGCACAAAAAGTGAGACGATAGTGCCAGGAAAAGAGGGCATAGAAAGTAAACTGCGTCGGACGGTGGTTCTGGCGGATCGCGTGGCGCCCGAGGGCGATGACATCGCCTACGATGAAATCGGTCCGGTCTTTACCGAGCTGTCGCATCTATACCAGATGGTCAAGGAACAGCGCGTGGATCTCATCCTCGTCGGGGAAAACCGCCCCGATCTTACCCGGGCGGTGGCGACGAGGATTCGCAGGTATCACGGACTGACGGAGATCTGGAGACTCGTCCCGAATGCCTTCTCTTCGGACGTAGAACCGGACTATATCGACGGTATGATACCGCGCGACCTCGGCCGCCAGGGCATTACAGAGAAAGTTCGGAGTATCCTGCGCGTCAAGCGCCTCTTGTCGGATTACGGCATCGTCGGGCGATCCTCGCGCATAAAGGCGGTTGCGGAAAATATCGAACGCGTGGCGCCCACCGATATGGCCGTTCTCATCGTCGGACCTTCCGGCTCCGGCAAAGAACTGGTGGCGAAGGCCATCCACAAGAATTCTTTGCGGGCCGACAAAACCTTTGTCGCCATCAACTGCGGGGCCCTCGCCGAGGGACTGCTAGAATCGGAGCTTTTCGGACACGAGAAGGGAGCCTTTACCGGTTCGGTATCTCGGCGTGAGGGGCTTTTCCATAAGGCCGACGGCGGAACGATTTTTCTCGACGAGATCGGCGAGACCAAGCCCGATATGCAGGTCAAGCTCCTGCGTGTTCTTGAGGATGGTACCTATTACCCGGTGGGATCGTCGGTGGCTCAGAAAGCTGACGTCCGGCTCGTGTCAGCCACCAATCGCGATTTGCAGGAAGCTATCGCCGACCGCGCTTTCCGCGATGATCTCTACTTTCGGATTGCGGTGGTGAAAATAGTCCTGCCGCCGCTGTGGGAAAGGCGCGGAGATGTCCAGCCGCTGTTGCATCACTTCTGGAAGGACAGGCCGAACCTGACGTATTCCGATGCCGCCCTCGATCTACTGGTCAAGTACGACTGGCCCGGCAACGTGCGCCAGTTGCGCAACTTTGCCGACCGCATGCTGGCCCTGAAGGGCAAAGGGTTGGTAGATGTTGAAGACGTTGAGAGATTTCTTGGAGAGCAACACACGACTGCCACCAATCTTCCGGTTTCTACGGGGAAGACACCGGAAGAGGCGGGACAGGAATTAATATATCGGGCGATCCTTCAAATGGGTAACGAGATCAGGCTCCTGAGGGATCTGATTACGGCCCATTTGCCCAGCGAAGGCATGATGGAAAACCCGGTCGAAGAAGAACCGGCCGACACCGATGCAAACACGCTGGAAGACATGGAAAAAATCATGATCGAGCGTGTCCTGGCCGACACTAAGGGCAACCGCAAGGAAACCGCCCTTATTTTAGGAATCGGGGAGAGAACCCTTTACCGGAAATTGAAAAAATATAACCTGAGCTGACGTGACGAGATTCTGTGTCGCCCTGTTGACGACGCTGATCCTGACACCCATCGCACTATCACAGCAGTTGTCGACCGAGGTCTATCCGTCCGAGGACGAACTGTCCGAGGCATTGGTCCGGGGAGAGATTGACTACGAGCAGTATCGATCCCTCATGGATATTATCGATTGCTATCCGGACTCATCGCTGGCGTTCCTCCTCGATGAAATCCCCAATCTGGCCTTTTTCCTGCTGGGGCGAAGACCCCTGGAAACGCAGCTTCAGGCCGATCAGCGTGAGGCCATGATCGATACCGCAGGGGAGTCATTTCCCCGCATCCAAATCAGCCATCGTTATGTGGTCCGCGTTCCCGGCATCATCAACAGACCGGTGACCGTTGACGTGCGCAACTTCGGGGTAAGAATGCCGGCCTGTACGGCAGAGTTACCCTCCTATGGCATTGCCGGGCTGTTTCATATTCTGCCCCCGGCGC
>CAZVUZ010000028.1:0-26273 GCA_964630485.1 uncultured Ignavibacteriales bacterium | reverse complement strand
ACATATGACGAGGCCATCATGCCGCCCTTTTTAACGGCGTCGTTGAGTAGCATCAGGGCCGCAGTGGTCCCGTGACAGCCGCAGCGCTCGAGTCCCATGGCTTCGAGAATGTCCGCCACCGAGTCGCCCTCGGCGGGGGTGGGGGCAAGGGAGATGTCGACTATGCCGAAGGGGATACCAATCCGCTCCGAGACTTTGCGCCCGACCATCTCACCCATGCGGGTGATTTTGAAGGCCGTCCGCTTGATAACTTCAGAAAGGATACCCAGGTCGCATTGCCCGGCCTTCTTGATCGCTGAGAGAACCACCCCGGGGCCGGAGATACCGACATTGATGACCGTTTCCGGTTCGCTGATGCCGTGGAAGGCGCCCGCGATGAAGGGGTTGTCCTCGACGGCGTTTCCGAACACGACCAGCTTGCAACAGCCGATAGCCTTGTCGGTTTTGGCCGCGAGTTCCTTGATGATATGCGACATCTTGCCGATGGCGTCCATGTTGATACCGGCTTTGGTCGAGGCCACATTGACGGCCGAGCAGACTCTCTGGGTCGCCGCCAGGGCGTCGGGGATAGTCTCGATAAGGTTCTGGTCGCCGCGCGTCATGCCCTTTTGCACCAGGGCGACATAGCCGCCGAGATAGTCAATGCCCAGGTCCGCGGCGCATTGATCGAGCGTTTCCGCCACCGCGACGAAAGTGCCCTTGTCGTGACCGTCGGCGACGACGGCGATGGGGGTGACGGCGAGACGTTTGTTCGCGATGGGAAGACCGAAATCGATCGAGACCGAGTCGACGATTTTGACATGGTTCTCGGCGATGCGCATGAGTTTATTGCGGATATTGCTCAGGAGGGCCTTGGGGTCGGGCGTGGAGCAATCGCGCAGGGAGATACCGAGGGTGACGGTTCGGATATCGAGGTGTTCGACCTCGGTCATGTGTATAGTTTCGATTATTTCATTCGGATCGTATGGCATATTACAACTCGGTTCGGTGTTTCAGGCACCCGTTACATTTGTGGCTCGCGTCTTCGGGTGGTCCGGGGCTTGCCCCGGGTTTCCTCTTTGCTAACCGTACACATCAAGTCCGGTCGGGCCATGATGTTTATCGAACCAAGTATACAGATTTCCTTGCGCCAAGAAAAGGCCTTTAAGTGTCACTGGAGCAAGTGGATGTGGGGGATCAACATATGCGACGGTCGAAGCTTATCACTGTGAACAGGTTCTGCAATACAAAATACCGCTAACATCTATGGTAAAAACGGAACTTTCTGTTATACATAATGTTAAAACTCTTGACATGATAATCTGTGATACTATATTTAGTATCATGGTCACTAAAGCTTCTCACGGGGAAGCCGATAAAGGGGAATAGGTGTCGGCAATAGAGGATCAGGTAAAGTACCTGGAAGGGCTTTACGCAACCAAGAAGCCTGAGTTGGAGTTGAGTCCTATCGAGAAGTGGATGGTGCGTGAATTAAATGTGACGATCAAAGATACAAAGGGTGGGTCGGCAGTTCCGTATGCACATCCCATCTTGAAGGAAGCGGGTAAACCCGAGATATTCACGGTTCATATGATGCACGGAAAACACAAGAAGAAGCGAATGATAACACGATTGGCCTTCCGAAAATATCTGTATCCAAACCTATTGGAAATCGTGGTACTTCTCGCCAAGAAAGGCAAAAAGTGAAGAGAAGGAAAGACTTGAATTACTACATCGGTCTTGATTACGATGTCAAGGTCGTGCGGGTAGAGGATGAAGATGAGGTTGCTTATAAGGCATATGCCGCTGAGCTGGATCCAAACGCCTTCTACGGTGTCGGCTCGACTAAGAGCGAGGCCTTGGAGAGCTTTGAGGAAACTCGGAAGCAACTGATTCCAATATTCCTTGAGGATGGGATTCCAATCCCTGAGCCGGAACGTGAGCCAGACGATATGCCGAGCGGTAGGTTCGTTGTAAGGACTTCTCCGTCAACACACAGAAAACTAGTGCGTCTATCGAAAAAACACAACCAGAGCCTGAACTCATTCATCAATGCGATCCTTGAGCAATACACTACCCTGGACGCCGTGATCGCCAAGGCAACGGCAGTGTTTGAACAAACATGTTCGACCAAAATGATGTTGGTGAACGACGCGTGGATATCGAGCCAAGTGCGGCCGGAACCGAAGAAGCATTCACTAGTTGGAGCTAAGGCATATGAAAAAGCGGCTTGACCAGAAGGCACAGATAGAGAAGGCCCGAGAGAACATCAAACCCAAGCTGTACTCTGACCTGTTGGAGAGTCTTGAACTCAGAGATATCTATCTTACTGGCGCAAAGGCCACACTCAGGTCAAGAGACATGGGGGACAAGAACACGTGGCAACTTAATGAGAGCACGAATCTGCTTTCAAATGATGGCAGTAAGGCAATTGTAGAAGTTGTCTATGATCTGACAGCGCGCAGCGGCCGACTCATTCTAGTAAAACTTGAAGTCAAATACGCCGTTGAGTTCTGCAGTACCAAGAAGCTCCCCGAGGATTTCTTTACTCTTTACAACGCTTACAGCTTGCCACTGCAGACCTTCCCGTACTTCCGAGAGTGTGCCAATACTCTGTTCTCTCGCATGGGCATACCACCCTTGGTGTTGCCTCTCAGGAAGTTCTTGGTAGGTGGAAATAAGTGAATAATCGCCCTCCATTGGAGGGCGATTTTATATCCTGTGCATGTACCGGAAAATGTCCTCGTGCATGACATACACCTTCATCCCAAGCTGTGACTCCGTCGCCAGCAACTTGTCCCGAAGGGCCGTCAAATCAACCGAACATCCGCCGATATTCACGACCATGATCATCGAGAAAAACTCCTGCATCAACGTCTGCGAAATATCATCGATACTGCACGAATGCTCGGCCAGAATCTGCGTAATTGCCGACACTACCCCCGGACGGTCCTTGCCGAAAGCGGCCACGATAATGCGCGTCTTGTCGGTTTTCTCGATTTGCTCGTAAAGGCTACCCTTGTCGGACATCATCGCCTCGTCCGGCGGCAATACCTGACCGGGAGTCGTCGAGGGCCGTGAAGTAAGTGAGCTTGCGGGGCCTTCCGGATTCGTCGCGGAGACATCGCAGGTGACACCCGTGATGTCGGGATTGCCCTGGGCCTTTTTAAGCTGATCGACGACGCGGTCAACGACCTGCCGCAGGGCTTTAGCGTCGAGATTGGCGCCGACTTTGCCGGCCATGATCTCGGCGATCTTTCCTATTTCAAAATCAGAGAGGGACATGATGGTGAGCCGTTCCCCTTATTTCAAAGTTTCCGATTAACCATTTGAGTTTCGTCCACACCGAGATGGTGCGCATCATGCGGTTTAATACGATCATGCCGTATCCTTTACAGAATATCCCGAAGGAGTTCCGGTCGCGGTGACGGTATCACGACGGTGTTAACCAGCATCCCGGCACGCGAGATAACTGCCTCGGCGGCGTCGACGGCGGACCGCACCGCCCCGACCGGACCGGTCATGGTGAAAAAGGCCTTCCCGCCCAAAGCCATGGCCAGGCGCACCTCGATCAGGCGTACCTCGGCCGCCTTGGCGGCGGCATCGGCCCCCTCGATGAGCGAGGCCACCGAAAACGACTCGACAATCCCCAGGGCATCAAGCTCCTCCACACCGGTCGATCCGGACATGGCCGGAAAAACATCCGGGTGGACATTGGGAATGATGAAGGTGTCGATCACCGACTCCTGGCCGAAATCCTCACCGGCGGCGATCGAGCTCTTGACCGCCTGCACATCGCCCGCGACGAGGTTCATGTATTTGCCGGAGCATATCGTCCGGCTGATAACCAGTTCCACCTCGGCCGCTTTCACCATAGCATCGGCCGAGCCGATCCCTTTGGCGATGGAGCTGTATTCGATGAGTCCTATGGCATTGTATTCCATGGTCTATTCCGCTTCTATCGTGATATTCTCGTCCACCCGCGTCACTTTGCCGTTGATGGAGGCGTGGACATTGGCCCCCATGGCTCCCGTCGGGATAGATCCTATCTTTTGTCCCACGGTCACCTTGTCGCCGACCGCCACCTGCGGCTCGCAGGGCGCGCCGAGATGCTGGAGCAGTGGGATAGTCACTTTTGCAGGTTTGAACCCGTCCTCGACATAATCGGCGTGGTGATCATACGGCACCAGGCCCAGCTTCCGCGTCAGGCGTTTGATCGAAATCTTGCGATGGGCCTGCATCGGATGGGCCTTCAGGGGACGGTCCGGAGGTGCGTAGGGGATCTCTTTCAGGCGAAGGTTCGTCTTGGAGCGTACGCAGGCCTGTTTGGGGTCGAGGTCCTCGGGACAGGCGAACAGCGAACACAAATTGCACTCACAGCAATTGACTGCGAAGCGGCTCCAGTAGTCATCCTTCTCGCCCGCGAAACCGAGTGTCCGCATAACCTTGTGCGGTTCGATCTCATAACCCAGGAGGTAGCGGGGACAAAATTCGGTACAGAAAGTGCACTGGTCACAGGCCGACTGGCCGATTTTCTTCATCTCCGGGATTGTCTCCAGTCGCCGCCTGACGAGATAGTGATCCATCGGTAGAACGATGTATCCCCCCGATGTCTTTGTAACCGGGAGCGAAAGATCCGTGCGCAGGGTTCCCATCATAGCGCCGCCTTCAAGGACAGCTATCTCACCGTCCACGCTGGCGCCGCCGGCGAAGTCGATGACATCTTTGATGCACGTCCCGAGGGGCACCTTAAGCGACAGGGGGGTCTTGATGGCCCCGGCTACTGTCAGGAATTTCTCCGTGACGGGCACCCCGAGGTTGGCGAGGGCGACATTGACGAGCGTTTCGACGTTGGAAACGACGCAGCCGATATTAACCGGGTAGCCGCCGTAGGGGATAAGCCGCCCGGTGGCCTCATAGACGAGCACGTATTCGTCGCCGGCCGGGTAATAGTCGCCCATCTCGAAAATCTCGATACCGGTGTCGCCGAAGAGGCGGCGGAAGGTGCCGATGACTTCGGTGTTCTTGGCCTTGATCCCGAGTACCCTGCGCTCGGCTCCGACCGCTTCGGCCGCCAGTTCCATCCCCTTCTTGACCTCGTTGGGGAAAACGCGCATGAGTTCCTTGTCTTTGTAGAGCAGCGGTTCGCACTCGGCGCCGTTGGCCAGAAGGGTGTCGACGCGGGCGTCGAATTTGATATGTGTCGGAAATCCGGCCCCGCCGGCGCCGACAACGCCGGCCTCCATAATTTTCTCAACCAGTGGATGCATCTCAGCCGTGTTGCTTTCTTGTGTCTGTAGTTGTCGAATGCCGGGGCATCCTTCTGTGGATCATCATCATGAATGTCGGAGTCACGAGCTCACTCTTCAATTTCTGTCACCTTCCGTGTGGTCAGCCGCTCGCGAATACCGTCGGAGCGGACAACTATATAAACCACGGCCACGATGGCCGCCAGCCCGAGGGCAATGGCTACGAGGTGATACCATTTCAAGTTACGCATATCGGCCTCCTTCTCCCCACCTAACTTTTCTTGAAATTCACTTTTTCCATATCAAGGTCGCCGTGGTAATATTCGGGCTTGACCTCGTACTCGTCAATAATCGCCGTTACCGCGGCCTCGATCGAGATATCCTCGTTGTTTATGGCCAGACGCGCTGCCCGCCCGTAGGCAACCACCACCATTTCACCTTCGCCCGCGCCAAGCATGTCAGCGGCCACGATCGTATCGGTGTTGGGCTCGTTGTTCAAATTGTACGGCTGAATGATAAGGAATTTCAAGCCCTCGGTATTGGTGGTTTTGCGGGTGGCCCAGAGGGAGCCGACGACTCTTCCGATAAACATGTTTCTATTCCCCGTTCAAAACGCTTTTGATGGCGTCGATAAGTTGTTTCTTGTTCGCTTGCGATATCTGCCGACCCTTCAGTCCCAGCTCTGGCAGTGAGCGGGCATAGACGCGTAGCTGGGCCACCGTCATTTTCTCAAGGTCAGGTCGTTGTCCCGAAGCGGTGGATGTCCGGTCGGCGCCGTGCTCCGCACGTGGTCGGCGTTTGGTGCCACCGGTGCCACCGGCGCGCGGACGCGGCGGCGGTGGTGCTACGGTTTCCGGAAGCAGGGATGGCCGGTCGTCGTCGGGATGATACTTCGAGATGTAGCGTTTCGGCAGCATGATTGCTCCCAAACCATCATCGGGATTCGGAATCACATGGGCCGCCAGCAGTTCCGAGACTTTCTGCGCTGCCTCCGCACCGGCCTCGACCGCCGCCTGCACCGCCCCGAGCTCACCCTCGATCCTTATGGTCATGAAGGTGGCATCGGTAAGCTCCGCTGATGACACCTTCACCGCCGCCGCCTTCGCCGCAGCGTCCGTGGCCACGATAGCCCCGATGAGGCCGGCCGTTTCTATGAGTCCGAGGGCATATGCTGACATCAGGAGAATGATAGCCAATCGCGATTGAAAAGTAAATAAGACAGAGGTCCCATACGCCATAAAAAAAGGCAGGGTGGCATTCCCGAGAGCCTTTCGGAATGCCACCCTGTGATAGGTTTGCTGCCCGCCTTCCCCTCAGACGCAGGCAGCAGAGACCAAAGAGAAAAGAAAAAAACCAAGCACAAACAACAGCGCTCAGGGAGCAAAAAATGACACTTACCTACATAGCAACGTGCATGCCACGTACCTGCTCTCGCCCCACAACGCACCCCATCTTATTGAACAATAATAGTTTAACAATGCGATTATAATGCGAGTGGAATTGTGCATATATCTGATATCGTATGATTGTACGAATTGAGGGGCAAAAAAAGCGGTAAGCACCTGTAAAACAGGCACTTACCGCAACCAAGGAATAATGCGATATATCGTAGTCAGGTACGAAGCCGGTCGGCGATCAAGCCTGCGAGCCCGGTACCTGGTGTCATCAGCTCGGCATTTCCATCGGTAAGCTGATTCCGTAACGTTTCAATTTCGTTCGCACGGTGGCCTCATGGATACCGAGTATCCGGGCCGCCGCCGATTTGTTGCCCCCGGCCGTCACCAGGGCTTCAAGCAGCAATTGCCGCTCAAATTGCTCCACGCGGTCGAACAGCGAACCCGCCTGCTCGGGCATATCGGCTCCGAAGACAGCATTCGACAACTCGACCAGATCGCCGTCGGCAACCATGTCCTTCATGACCTCGAGGCGCTTGACCTTGTTGGCCAGCTCGCGAGTGTTGCCGGGCCAGTCGTACTCGACAAACCGCCTGAGGATCTCTTCCGGTACCGGTTGGTTTCCTTCGAGCAGGCCGTTGCGGTTCATGAAGTGCTTCAACAGCAGCGGCACATCCTCCTTGCGTTCGCGCAGGGGCGGCATGTGGAAGGTCATGCCACTCAGGCGATAGTAGAGGTCGCGCCGGAAGCTGCCGGCCTCGACCATGGTCTCCAGGTCCTTGTTGG
Source organism: uncultured Ignavibacteriales bacterium (assembly GCA_964630485.1). Lineage (GTDB taxonomy): Bacteria > Zixibacteria > MSB-5A5 > GN15 > FEB-12 > JAJRTA01. The sequence goes on along the minus strand of CAZVUZ010000028.1, from coordinate 18,865 downwards.
TGGCGGCGACGAGTTTGACGTCGAACTCGACCTCGTGGATTGAACCCAGCGGAGTCACGGTCCGGCTCTCCAGAACGCCCAGCAGTGTCGTTTGCAGGTCGATCGGCATATCGCCGATTTCGTCGAGCAACAAGACACCGCCGTTAGCTGCCAATAGCAGACCCTTTTTCTGCGAGTCGGCGCCGGTGAAAGCTCCCCGATGGTAACCGAAAAGCTCGGATTCGAGCAGGGTGCCCGGTACCGAGGCGCAGTTGATGGCTACATAGGGCGTGCTCGGCCTCACGATCGAGTGGAAATAGCGGGCCAGATGGTCCTTGCCGACGCCGGTTTCACCGGTGAGCAAAACGGGCAGATCGGCGCGACCGATGGCCGCGAGCTGATCCTTGAAGGTAGCTATCTCGGGGCAGGCGGTAATAAAGTCAACCCCTCCCTCAATATTGACAGCACCTTTGGTGCCCGCTCGCGGCGTCTGCCGGGATTCGATTTCCGAGATCTCTTTTTCTATCTCACGAAGTCGACCGGAGACTTTGTTCCGTGAGAAAAGTTCCTCGGCGCGGAACAAGTACGTCATGCTCTGTCGCGTCGAGAACAGCCCCGACCTTCCGGCGGCAACCTGGGCGTCAGCTTTTTCCAGCCGCACCCCGGCTTCGTCAAGGGTACTGAGCGCTTCGACAAAGAGCTGTCGAGCCTCATCGTCTCTGCCATCAAGGGCGGCCAGTCCGGCCTTGATCTTTAGAGCAGCACCGATTTCGACCTTGTCGCCGATTTCTCGGGCCACGGCCATGGCCTTTGAGGCCATGCGCCGGGCCTGAACCTTCTGGCCCGACATCATCTTGACCTGGGCCAGGTGGCGCATGATGCGCCCCGTCAGGCTGGTGGTCGATCCGAATTCACCGGCAATGTCGAGAGCGCTCCGAAGGGCGTCCTCAGCTTCGGGGAGGCTATTCGTCCGATAATGAAGTTCGCCCAGGTAACTAAGGCAAATAGCCTCGTTGCGGCGGTTGCTTAGGGCCCGGACCTGCCTGAGCGAAGAGGTCAAAAGAGCCTCGGCCTCCTGATACTCGCCTTCCTGGAGAAGGACGTAGCCAAGAGCTATTCCCGCCCGGGCCTCTTCCGCAGCGTCGCCGAGTTCGCGGGAGAGATCCAGGTTCAGTTTCAAATGCTTTTTCGCATCGGCCAGATTGCCGATGAAAGTGTGGATACGGCCGATATTGCCCAGCATAAAGGCCAGTTTTTTCCTGTCGCCGAGACGGCGGGCAATGGTTATCGCATCCATCAGCGCTGAAAGCGCGTTTTTGTGTTCATGCTGTCTGTAGAACAATCCGGCCAGGAGGTTCAATGCCCGGCTCTGACCTTCCAGACAGTCATTGCGGCGGAAAATGGATTCGGCATCACGAAAGGCTCGTTCTGCTTCTTTGGCTTCACCAAGATCCCTGAGAGCACCGGCCAGGGTGAGGAAAATCTCTGCCAGCAGAAGATTGTCCCCTTCCTTTGCCGCCCGCGATTGAGCAATGCGGGCCAATTTCAGGGATGACTGGTAGTCGGCGAGGGAAGCGTATGCCCGGGCTGCCTGATGGAGCATCATGGCTGCCCATTTCCCACCGGCTGCGTCGACAAGATCACGATTCGATTCGTAATACCTGGCGGCGCCTGCAAAATCCCGGTCGGCCATCAAACGGTCCATGAAATGGACCACGGCCTCACAGAATTCTACGCCTGTGTTAGTGTCCCTCGTCATACTAGTTACCCCTACTGTTGATGACTACCTGTTCAGTTGTCTCAGCGTTTCCCTCCGCTTTAGGTTGAACATTGAATCCACCCAGATAGATCGTACCACACTCTCTCTGGCCGGGATATACGAATTTCAGGTTTATGGCCCTCAGGAAGAGGTCCAGCGGGATAAATCCGGTGTTAACGGTAGGGTCCCCGGCAAGCGAGATCGGGGTACCGTCATCGTTTTCCTGTTCCCCACCCCAGGTGTGGTCATCGCCATCGTCATACCTGGGATTCATCCAACCGTCGGGCGCTGACTCGGTCACGGCGTTGCCGCAAAAGGCAACCACCAGCACCAGTGACAGCACCACCACTAAAATACTGCGTTTCATCACATCACTCCTTGGTTAGAGTTGTGGCCCACTATGGTATTATATACTCTTCGATTCCTGTATGGCGGAGGGGAACAAAAGCAGGTGAGGTACTTAGAAGTCATATTATATCATCCCATCCCTATCTCAAAATAGGGATCAAGTCCTTTGCTGTCAACGAATTTCTGGCGACAAATGATGCGTTCAACAGCGACCGATTCCGTCCTGTTCAAGTTTCGCGTGAGCAATACCATCACAGGTGTTACGGTTGCCGAATGCGTGCAGTTTGTACCGCCAAAGCCCTGCGTTGCCGCGTGTGGTGCGTCTAAACGCCCTCGTATGACGCGCCTGAGGTGTCATTCTCGCGCGGTCTTCACATGATAATTGCCAGTGTTCCGATCTGCGTCTCGCCGAAGGACGATTCCACCGTCCAGTAATAAAGCCCGGTGACAACCATCTGCGTGTTGCGGCTTATCATGTCCCATGTCTCATGGGTAGTACCGTCGTCATGCTGTATTTCCCTGACAAGGTCACCGTCGAGCGTGAATATCTTGATCGTACACTCCGGAGCCAAATTGGCGAAGTGGATCTCCCGGGTGCGATCGGGCGGGCGATCCTGGTCGGTTCGGCCTTCGAAGCCATCATTGCGATATCCGCCGCTCAGGAGATAGGGATTCGGGTAAACGATGACCTCCATGGCCCCCTGCTGCACCTCATCCCATCCCGGCTGAGCGTAAGTCGTTGAAGTGTTGGCTGTCACCGAAGTTTCCAGGGAGGCCAGCCCGGACTCCGGTGAACCGTAGTCGAAGGCGGTGACGGCGACCCAAAAAGGCACCGTTGCGAGCAGATCTTCGATGACAATCTCATATTCGAAGTACCTCAGGTAGCCGTCTTCGGTCAGCTCGTCGGGCCGGGCGGAATCCGGATTGAGGCTGGAGGGGTATGGCTGATGGGGATATATCTTCCGAATCGGCGTATTCACGCCCAGCTCGGAGGCGTTGTAATCCTGGGCCTCGAAGTAGAACTGGGAATCTGGCATGATATAGGGAGTTCCCGGAGTATAGGCCAGGGGATCGAAATTCATGTCGCCGCAGGAATCACCGTAAAGGCATCGCAAACTGTCAACCGTGAAGGGTACATCCAGGAGTTCATAACCGGCCTCGGGTCGACGGTTCGGGTTGTAGACCATCTTGTTGTAGTTCTCGCGATCGTAAGACGCTACCAAAGAATAACTGGAGGCCCGTTCGTCGCGGGCGAGGTAAACGCGATACCCCTCAAAGTCTATAGTATGCGAAAAGACATCGAAGCTCGTTTCTGAGAAGAGGCCGTTGAAGCGGACAGTGATCGAACCGGCATTGGCCGTTAACCAGAAATCCGGCGGCGGCGGCGGGGCGGCGCCCCTGAAATCGGGAATGCCGTCGCCCTCGTAGAAATACGGTTCGCATTCGCCGGCTGTCCACAGGGTGTCGGTTTGCAGCGGATCGACACTCAGAGTGTCGATGGACGCGATTATTGAGTCAAGACAGCATATGCGGACTTTACCCGAGTCGCCGTCTCCGTCGGTATCGACTCCGGGGTTGTCGTAAACCCACGAGGCCCAGGTGGAGTTGAGGGCCAGGTCGGAGAAATCAACCCCGGCATAGTATTGATCGGGGTTGTCGGGCAGGTTGTTGGCGGCGTTGTTCTCGTCGGTGTGAAAATCTTCCCCGGCGACATAGGCGAAAGAAATCGGCAGGGTTTGCCCCGGCCGAATGTCGAAGGGGCCGAAAGACAAGAAATAGCGTGTGTCAAAGCCATCGGCAACATCGGGCGCGAAACTCTGGTCGGGATAGAGCCAGAGGCTGTCATTGGGCTGGATCTGCGCCGCATAGGCCTGGTCGTAATCGAATTCCTGGTTCCGCATGGTGTAGTACTTGTTGACGTCGCCCTCGGGGGTGCCAAGGCCGCCGGTCCGAAAATCGCGAAAATCTTCCTGCAACCGCCCCACAAAGGCTCTTTCCCGCGGTCCGAAATCCTGGGAGGCATCGACATTGCTGATCCACCAGTTGAAACTGACATCGAGGGAATCGGCCGGGGTACGCACGATGCGGGTGCCGGTAATGTGGGGGCAAGGGTGCTCACCGCCATCGTTGAATATCCGGCCGAGATCGCCGTCGTCGTCAGCGATCCACGCCAGGTTCACCGTATCCAGGTAATCACAGCCGCCGTAGTTGCTGGGATAGGTGTGTAAAAAGCCGCAGATATCGTCCGCATAACCCAGGCTGTTCTGGCAGTCGAAACAGACGTCGGCATCGACATATATGCCCATGTAGACGTTTTCCAAAAGGCGCGTACCGCTGTTCCGTATCTGGTAATCGAACAGCACGAAGTCCTCGGCATAGGAATATGACCAGGCAAAGGAACTCTGGGTTACCTCGATGTTCAGCGGAATGTGGGCGCGGCCGAAGAAATCGTTGGGGACGCCGTTGGTCAGGGTGTCCGTATAGGCGCAGACGTAGTCCTCCTCGGAAACGGCGTTCTCGAACTCCGGTGCCGTGGGATCGGTGATCGAACGGTAGATCATCTCCCCAAAGGGGGCTTCATCGGGGTGGAACTCCCGGCGGCCCCTCGTCCAGCCGTCGGCGCCGAAAGATACCAGGGTATCGCGACCGACCACGGCCCCGATCCAGAAAGCGCCACCGTACATATACTGGATGTTGGAATTCTTGGGATATTGGCAGGCCAGCGGAATCGGCTGGCCGGTGAACCAGTCCTGCGAGTTTCCGGGAAAATAGTAGTTGCCGAAAGTGCCGTTGTTGGCAATGGCCAATTCCATGCGCCCGATGCGGTGGGCGGCCAGGCAGTATACCGGTGAAGCCGCGGCGCGGCCTATCGTGTAGTCCTTGGCGCCGCTGACGTCGGGAGCGGTGCGGGCGGTTGTGGTGGCGGTGAGGTACAGGCATAAGAATGCGGCGACAGTCGCCATTAACGTACGTTTCATACCCTCTATTCCTCCTGTTACAATGTACCCTGAGGACGTATTAATACGCCGATTAGCTTAATGATTTTTTTAGCTAGCTAAAATCGCGGCCGAATTCAAGCGATTCGGGGAAAAAGCGGATTCCGGCGTGCAGGGAGGTAGAGGTCCGTTACGGGGTTGTGCTGATTTCGCCCGGCGCCGTTGCCAGGGTGGTACTAAACCAAATTTCCTGTTCTTTCGGCATTGAGGAGGCTCTCGATAAGCCGCCGGCCGGGGGGGCGCCCATGCCGCTCGAAGAGCCGCCCATACCGCCCGGGGAAGAGATGCCGCCGAAACCGCCGCCCCCATTGTCGGGGCCGCTGCCCATCATAGCCCGATGATTGGCGCCGCCCCAGCGAGCCGTGATGCCTATCGTCTGTCCCGGAGTACAACCGAGACCATAGTAGCGGACGAGGCTCTCTTTAAGCGGGATTTTCAACTCGTAGATGTAACTTCCGGAATCACCGGCAAATGATGCCGAGGGTCCCCGGCTGCCGTCGGTCGGAATGATCATCTCGACGATTCTGTTCTTGACGAAACAGCGCAATTCTTCCGGCATGGCCGAATCATGGGGCATCATCTCCTGAAAACCGGGGAACGGCGGCATGCCGCCGGTGCCAGAGCCGCCCGCAAGGTCCCTCGCATGACCTCGATCCGGCCCGGCTTTGTAGCTGACCATGAACGGCTGTTCGCGGCCGCCGTCGGGGTCGATCCAGACTGACAACCCCGAGAATCTGATGGCGCGGGCGACCGCGGGATCCGTCACCGAAAACAGGAGATACAAAAATGAACCGTCGTTGCACAATGCGGCGGTGGCCTTCTCATCGTCGAATTGCACCAGCGGTATACCCTCCCAGTCGGCGAAGCGACCGTCAATTTGCAGGGGGCGGTCGGTCCAATAGCATGGCACCCGGCTCTCTTTACAGCCCGAAAGGGCAATGACCGTCAGAAGCAGCAGTAGCGTCGATGAAAGAAGTACCTGTACTCGCATGCGATGGCCTTTCGTCTCTCCGGTTCTATAATCTATGACACCTGAGGAGGGGCGCTGGATTAATCCTGGTGAAAAAAGCTGCCAGTGAGCAACGGTCGGGATAGAAACGGGGACACTTTTTTGATGGGATGCCATTCGTTAAGGCCTATATTGTGGCCAACAGGTCCCGCTCCGGACCCCAACCGTTTAAGAGGTGGCTCCAGATTTTGAGACTGTGCTTATTTGCATCCGACCTTCACGGGCAGGTGGCGCATTATGAGAAGCTGTTCAAACGCATCAAGCGCGACCGTCCGGCGGCCGTGTTTCTCGGGGGCGACCTTCTGCCGTCGGGGATGGCCGCCATTGCCGGATTGAGCCTTGGCCACAAGGACTTCATAAACGAGTTCCTGGCGCCGGGCTTTGCCGGACTCCGTGAACGACTGGCCGAAAACTACCCCGACATATTTGTCATTCTCGGCAATGACGACAGTCGTTTCGAGGAGGCGGCCATGCTCGATGTCGCCGCCCGCGGGTTGTGGCACTATATGCACGAAAGAAGTTGCCTCCTGGGACCCAACCGGGTGTACGGCTATGCCTGTGTGCCACCGTCGCCCTTTCAACTCAAAGACTGGGAACGCTACGATGTCTCCCGCCATGTCGATCCCGGTTGTGTGCCGCCGACCGCCGGGATGCGGACGGTGCCGGTGGATGACCATGAGATCAAATACGGCACCATCAAGGGTGATCTTGAGCGTCTGACTTCCGACGACGACCTGGAGCGGGCGGTTTTCCTGTTCCATTCTCCACCCTATGAGTCCAATCTGGACCGGGCCGCGCTTGACGGAAAAATGGTTGATTACGTGCCGCTTGACGTCCATGTCGGCAGTATCGCGATCCGGCGTTTTATCCAGAAGCGTCAGCCGCTGCTGACGCTGCACGGTCATGTTCATGAGAGTGCCCGCCTCACGGGGGCGTGGCAGGAGCAAATAGGGAGAACCCGGTGTTTGGGCGCGGCGCATGACGGTCCGGAGATGGCCCTGGTCAGTTTTGACATTGACCGACCGGACGATGCCCGGCGGGAATTGCTATAGGATCTCCGGGCCCGTTTGCAAAGGGCGGGCGGCATCAGTTACGGCATCGATCTTGACGGCGTAACTCGAGCGGTTGCTGATATCCTCATCCGTGATAATGTGCACATCCAGGAGCCCGTCGGAACGATACCCGGTGCGAATGAAATTCATCTCGGCGAGGCTCAGACTCCAGCCTTCAAACCAGTGCGTGAGGCGGTCGAGTTGACCGGGCGTACCCCGGAAATGAACCAGCAGATCAATATCGCTGCCGGGACCGGCGGTGGCATTTTTGGTGCTTCCAAAGACATACAGGCCGGCCACGCCGAAGCGGGCCGCATCGAGGCGCGCCGCCATCTGTTTGGCCACCTGCATTCGCCAGTGCCAGTAGTTTTCCCGCTGCGGTTCATCGATGTCAACTATATCGATAGGTTCCGACTCCGAAGACGGCGTCGCCAGATAGCCGACAGCCTCCTCCAGGTCGGCGTTCATCAGAATTCTCAGGACCTTGCCTTTCGTCGTCGCCGGAACGTCGATAAGTCTGATCGTGTCGGACAGCGCCTCGTACTCCGGGAGTATCTCGGAAAGAATGTTCGGGGAAGATGACAGGAAACGCAGATTAAAAAGCGTGTCGTCATCGTCGGGGTACAGTGGCAGGTAGCGAATGTCCGATTCGACAAGGTCCTGGAAGAAGTGGGTTCCGAAGGACAGGTCCGGCAGGTATTCACCTTTTTTGAGAGCCATCTCCACCAGCACGGCGGTGTTGCTTATGTCGGAGTAGGTGACATTGACGCCGAGTTTGATGTCGCCGCGACTGCCCCAGCGACCGGGCCCCATGAGAATGAACTGCTTCTTGGGCAGGAGTTTGTTGAGACGTCCGACGGCGCGCCCAACCTTCACCATCGCGGCGTTGTCGGTCAGGCTCTCGTAGGCGTGCGGATCCACGTAAACAATGTGGGTTATATCATTGACGCGCCCATTCGACACGAACCGGTTGGCCGAAAACACGACATTTTTCTCCGGGACATCCTTTGGGATTGGCGCCGGTTTGCTTTCGATGCCGTGACTCTGGGGGCGGCATTGGAGCAGGTAAAAATCCTTGCCGTCGGAGGCAAACTCGATATCGACGGGATAGCCGAGGGTCTCCTCGAGAGTGGCCAGGATAGCCTTGATCTGGGCGACGAAGGGGGTTGCCGATATCAGGCCCTCGAAGGTGGTGATCAGTTTGTCTTTCTCGAAATCTATATTCAATCCCACCGGTCTGTTCATGTGGCCGTAGCGGAGGATCGACACTGTATCCTTCACGCCCGGCAGGTCGTAACCGGCTTCCTTGAGGAAATCGGCCATGGGCAGGGTCTTGAAAGTCTCGGTTTCCAGGTCAATCACATCGATCTTTTTGGGAGCATAGCGAAGAATCTCTTCCGGCGAGACGTTGACCCTCAAGCCGGGCTGGCCGGGGGCCACCAGCACCGGGTAGTCGTCGCCGAGCCGATCGACGGCCCGGGTGCCGAGACCGGGCACCATGCGTATGAGACCGTCCTCGCGCTTGATCGTCGGCGACCACCGGAATTCGTTACGGCTGAAAGCCACCCCGGCAAAAGTCGGCAGGAAGTACCGGCCTACACGCGTCCCCACCACTTCCTGAATCATGATCCCCATCTCCTCGCCGAAATCGAGGAGGTTACGTTCGGTACGGTACTCGATGGGATCGGAACTGAAGGTGGAGGCATAGACCTCGGCGATGGCGTCCATGAGGGCGTCCAGCCGTTTTTTCTTAGAGCCCCGGTTGGCCAGGAAGAGGCTTTTGTACTTGCCTGAGAAGGAGGCTCCGGCGCGATCTTCGAGCAGGCTGGAACTACGTACGATCAGCGGCGCCTCGCCGAAATCATCGAGCGCCATCGACAGCCCCTTGACGATATCCGCCGGAAAACGGGCCGTTTTGAAAGTCTGCTCGATATGCGGATACTCGAGGCGAACCTGGTCGATACCCTTGTATCTCTGCTCGACGACATCGTCGAAATTGTTGAAATGCATGAAGTGAAGCAGAACATCGGAAGTTATATGCCACGTCTTCGGCACCTTGACATTGGCCAGAGCGTCATTTTCAGCGGCCTTGTTCTCGAGGATCTGAGAGGCGAGGTAGAGACCGGCGCTTTTGCCGCCGAGCTTGCCGTGACTCTCCGACGAGAAGATGACCTTCTCCAGCAGCGTGTAAAAATCGTTAATGTCCATGAAATTCCGGGCGATGCCGATGTATGACAGCTGATCGGACAGGCAGCGCCGGATCAGGGACACGAGAATGCCGATGCGGTTGGGCGAGAAGACCGCGGGATCGTCCTGCGGCACGTGGTGATAGCGCCTGAGGGCGTCGAAAACCTCCGAGAGCGGCAGGTTGCGGTTGACGACCTGCACCAGGTGGCTGAGCCGATCCTCCTGCACCCAGCGCGGAATGAGATCGAGACTCTCCTCGGGACTCAAGGGTGCCGAGGCTATCCGGGAGGGGGCGTAAGAGAGTTCCGTGGTCAGTTCCCTATCGGGCCGGACCATGGGGCTGTTCCACTCATCAACGGTTCCATTGCCGTTGGTCGTTCTCTTGGAGGCCATCGATTCGCTGAAATGTTCGGCCTCGGTCACGCCTCGCCAGCACAGGTGGTTGAGCATCTTGCGCGAGATGCTGTAAAAAAGGTTGAGGTCGGTTTGCCGAAGCATCTTTAGTACTACCCGCCACTCGCCCGTTTCGCGGTCGGCCTTGCCGCTGTCGGTACTCTCCAGTTCCCGGACTATCTGGCGGATGCGGCGGTGCATGATACGGTGGCCGAAACGCTCGGCGATGGTCCCGATGAGCTTAGTCTCTTCCTTGAGAAAAGGACCGTCGTCCGCGGGGGGCATCTCCTCCGTGTAATAGACACTTATGGTGCCGACGACGATTTCGTTGACGACGATATCGGCGCTCTGAACCCAGGGCGTCTCCTTGAAACCGGGAGACTGGTAAATCTTCTCGTCGAAATTGATTCGCGCCTGGCAAAATTCGGGATATTGCCAGCCCGGGGGGATGACCTTGATGACGCGGGGGAACATCGAGTCAAAGGGCTCGTCGAGATCTTTGAGTATCTCTTCGACTTGGTAAAGACAATTGAGCTCCTTGGCTCGCTCCTGTAACGAGGCTATCAACTTGTCGATTGATTTACGCTGGTTGGTCATTTCAGAATAACTCCTTGCCCCTTGCGGCCATCCACTTTTATCGTAAGCGGCTTTTCCAGCCGCACGTGACGAACGAACTCGGTACTCGATACTTCCCGCTGGCCTTCAAGCCAGGGCCAGTCCACGGCGAAGGAGCCGCTGTGCCGGATCATAAAGTAACAGATTTGAAAGCTGGAAATGTTATGAAAGAAATGCGAGCCCTGCGACAGGTCAACATCCATGTCCGGCAGGGTGGCCTCGACGATGGCCCCGGCCCCGGAGATCTGTCCCCACTCGACGGGAATTCCCAGCCACTGGTCGCTGCTGCCCCAGCGACCGAAGCCGACGAGGAGATAGCGGCGTTTTTCAGTCCGAAGTTCGCGGTTGATTTCGGCCAGCTGCCCGGCGATGGTGCGGGTGTGGCGAGCCTCGAATTGATCCGGCCGGACATAGACGATGTCCTCAATGCCGTCGGTGGTGCCGTTGCCGAGAACGGCGTCCGAGGCGGCCAGGACATTGTCGCCCTGCATTTCCCCGGCGTCAATCTCTACCGTCTCGTCGGATACGACCATCGGGCGGACCTGCAGAAAACCCAGCCGGGCCGGGCGGGCGTGGCGGCTGTCGAGTGTCACGGCGAATTCGATTTCAACCGGACTGCCCACCGCCTCTTCGCAACTCTCAAGAAGCTCCTTGAGGAGCTTGTTCAGCGGTATCTCGTTGTCGGCCAGGATGGGCGCAAAGGTCAACACCCGGGGACCATCCGGGCCGGTGCCGGATACCAGGCGGTCGTCCTGGGGTCGGTAGGTGGAAGCCGTGAACCGCAGGGTGCCGTCGAGTTCGGCGTCCTTGAGATTGCCCCGGATCATGTATTCGGTTTCCCGTACGGGATCGTATTCGGCCGGACGGCCCATGTTGACGGCCCAGTAGGTGGTTTGGGTCATTTTCAGCAGTTCTGACGGCGAGCCAACCGGGGGAGTAACCCTCGGAAAAGGCGGTGAATAGGTCCAGACCAGGCCGCCATCGACAATGCTCTTGCCCAGGCCGAGGGCCAGATCGATGACACCCTGTTCGGGCTTCGCCCTGCCCGTCGGGTAGAAGTTGAACGAGCGCGCCACGCCCGCTATGTCGGGGTAAAACCGGTCGCCGTGCCTGGATCCCACCACTTCCTCACTAATGACCGCCATTTTCTCCTCGGCGCTATCTTTGCCCGTCGCCGCGATATAATCCCGGGCGGATTTGAAAAACGCCGAGGCATAGACATACTTAATAGCTTCGCGCAGTCGCTGAAAACGTGTATCAATGCCGGCCTGATTGTTGGGAATCATCTTGGTGGCATAGACGCCGGCGAAGGGCTCGTACATGGCGTCTTCAAGAAGGCTGGAGGATCTTATGGCCAGCGGCGTTTGCACCGAGCCGATCAGGGCCCGCAGGTCGCCCACCAGCAGGGCCGGGAGTCGAGCCTTCTGGAAAGCATGGGCGATGCGCTCGTCCGAAGCCCCCGACAGGGCTATATCGTAAAGGTCATTTTCATCCATGAAGCGGTCAAAGGCGTCCGTGGCCAGTACCGCCAGGCGAGGGATACCCAGAGTTATGCCGTCATCGGATCGACCCGAAGAGAACTTCGTCAGCACATTCCTGATAAACGCCAGCCCGGATGCTTTACCGCCAATGCTTCCCGATCCAAGGCAGGTCAGCACCTCGGCGGAGCCGAAGAAATCACGGTCAAATTGCGGCAGGCTGGCGGCATCAACACTGATGCGCTTGAGTTCCATTAGGCTGTCTCCTGTGGGGCCCCGGTTTGGCGGGACCTTTACCTATCAGTATCGGCCCTGATGTGGGCCGGCGATACCCCCACTTGTCTCAAACCCAGCCGCGATCGTGACAGGCCTGGGCCACCCGGGATATGCCGATCATGTGGGCGGCCTCGCGCATGCCGATGTGGCGGGCGCGGGCGAGGTCGCTGACGGCGAGGAAGGCCGAGGTCATTTTGACGTCCAGCTTGCCGAGAACCTCATCCTTATCCCAGTAATGGTTCATGTTGCTCTGGACCTGCTCGAAGTAACTGCAGATGACACCGCCGGCGTTGCTGATGAAATCAGGGATAACAAAAATGTCGCGATCGGCCACGATCGCGTCCGCCTTCGGCGTAATGGGGCTGTTGGCGCCCTCGAGAATTATTTTTACCCGTTTGCTGATACGGTCGACGTTCTCCGAACCGATCTGGTGCTCCAGCGCGGCCGGTATCAGGACATCGACCTCCTGCTCCAACCAGGCCTCACCATCGAGCATTTCACAGCCGATATCGCGGGCGCGGTCTTTGTCGATGCCGCCGAACTCATCGGTGATACCGCGCAGTTCGTCCAGCTTCATACCGTCCGCCTTGCGATAGCTGATGGGGCGCTGTTCGGCATGGTCCCAGCACGAGATGCAGGTGACAATGCCGCCGATCTGGTTGTACAATTCGATGGCGTGCTGGGCGACGTGGCCAAACCCCTGCACGCTCGCCGTCATATCCTGCGGTCGTTTGTCGAGCTGACGGAGCGCCTCGCGCAACATGTAAATCATGCCGTACCCGGTCGCCTCCGACCGGCCCAGGGATCCGCCGAGGTCCACCGGCTTGCCGGTTATGAAACCGGGATAACGGCCCCCGTGGAGAGTCTCGTATTCATCCAGCATCCAGACCATGTGCTGGGGATTGGTCATGATGTCCGGCTCGGGGACGTCGCTGAGCGGCCCCACATCGCGTGAGATCTGGCGCACCCACAGGCGGCAGATCTCCTCCTGGGAGCGGGCGCTCAGGGTATGCGGATCGCAGATGACGCCGCCCATGCCGCCGCCGAGAGGTATGTCAACCACGGCGCATTTCCAGGTCATCCACATCGACAGCGCCCGCACCTGGTCAATCGTCTCCATGGGATGAAAACGAATACCGCCTTTGCACGGCCCCCGGGCGTCATTGTGCTGGACCCGAAACCCTCGGAAAACCTTAACCGTGCCATCGTCCATGTGCGCCGGCACGGCGAACTGGTATTCCCTCATGGGCCGGCGCAAAAGCTCGCGAACCCCCGGACTCAACTGCAGCGTCTCGGCAATGTCGTCGAACTGGGCCTGGGCCGTCTCAAAGGGATTGATGGGCTCTGATGTCATAAACTAACCCTCTCAGGATATGGGTCTCGGGCAAGTTGCTCAACGTCGAAAGGACGCCGCACGTCAACTATCGGTCCCGGCGTATATCTCTGCCGGCGCCGTCTCCTCCGGCCGCGCGAGCCAGGCGCGAAGACTGTCTCGCCGGCTCCGGTCTATACCCATGTATGCGATTACGATATCAAGTGCGCTCGGTGTTGTCAACTAAGGAGCTTAAGTATTTGGAAGGGGCGCCCCGGCGGTATACCAGAAAGCGGTTTACATCGCCCGGGGAAATGTTATCTTCTGCCCGTAACCTGGGAAGAGACTATGCCGCGAACTTTTGGAACACAACCGACCCACATGTCGGAGATACGGGTCCTTATAGCCGACGAGCGCAAGCTTGTGCGCCAGGGACTCATCGCTCTGTTCACCACCGAACTGGGCATCCTCGTCGTGGGCGACACCGGCGACGGCGCCGAGGCCGTGGAAATGGTCAGGGACAAGAAGCCGGATCTGGTAATCATGAACGTTGACATGCCGACCCTCAACGGTGTCAGCGCCGCCGCCAGAATGAGCAAGGTGGTTCCCTCCCCTCATTTCGTATTCCTGACCATGGCTCACAATGAAGTCCAGATGCGGGAACTATTCGCGGTCGGGGCTCGAGCCTACCTGCTCCAGAGTTGTGATTTCAAAGAACTGGTTTTTGCCATTCGAAAAGTGGCCGCCGGAGACTACTATCTGACCGGCCCCGCCGGCAAGGAAATGGTCCTGCAGTATATCAGCCCGCCCGCGGAAGATGAGGACGGCGAGAGACTGCTGACCCGGCGAGAAAGAGAACTGGCCCGCCTGCTGTCCGACGGCTACTCGACCAAAGAAGCGGCCGACCGCCTCGGGATAAGTGTCAAGACGGCCGAGACACACCGGGCCTCCGTGATGCGAAAACTGGGCGCGAAAAACGTGACAGATATAGTTAAGTATTGCATTCGCAACAACATAACTAATCCGTAATACCCCCACACGAAATTAGTAATCACTACGTTGCTTTTGCGGTCTTCTACTGCCGTAAATACAGTGTTTACCCTATTGTCATCATCTGCAAATCCCAGATATTACTCTAAATGATTGATTAGCAACACATACCAATCTGCGGACGCAGTGGGCACTACTTTCCCGGCGTCCAGGGATGAAGATGCAATCAGCTTTTTCAACAATAGACCTCAACCTTCGAACAAGACAGTCCTAACAGAGGAGAGAAACATGTCTGACTTCGTAAACGACTTCATGGCCTGGATCAAGGCCAAGAATCCCTCGGAACCTGAGTTTCACCAGGCCGTCCAGGAAGTAGTCGAATCAGTAGAACTGGTAATTGAGAAGCATCCGGAATACCGTAAGGCCAAGATCATCCAGCGTATCGCCGAACCGGAACGGGTTATGATGTTCCGCGTCCCGTGGATGGATGACCAGGGCGACTACCATGTCAACCGCGGCTTCCGCATTGAGATGAACTCCGCCATTGGCCCGTACAAGGGCGGCCTGCGCTTTCACCCGTCGGTCAATCTCGGCATCCTCAAGTTTTTGGCCTACGAGCAGGTATTCAAAAACAGCCTTACGACCCTGCCCATGGGCGGTGGCAAGGGTGGATCCGATTTTGATCCCAAGGGCAAGAGTGACGATGAAGTCATGCGTTTTTGCCAGAGCTTCATGATGGAACTCTATCGCCACATCGGTCCGAACACCGATGTACCCGCCGGTGACATCGGTGTCGGCGGTCGCGAGATCGGTTTCCTTTTCGGAACCTACAAGAAGATCCGTAACGAGTTCACCGGTGTCCTGACCGGTAAGGGCCTCAACTGGGGCGGCTCCCTGATTCGTCCGGAAGCCACCGGTTACGGCGCGGTTTACTTCGCGGCCGAGATGCTCGGCACCCGCGGCGAGACCCTCGAAGGCAAGACCTGCCTCGTGTCAGGCAGCGGCAACGTGGCCCAGTATACGACCGAGAAGATCCTCGATCTGGGCGGCAAGGTCGTGACCCTTTCCGATTCCGGCGGCTATATCTACGACCCGGAAGGGATCGACCGTGACAAGCTGGCCTATGTCATGGATCTGAAGAACCTGCGTCGCGGACGTATCTCGGAATACGCCGAGAAGTACCCGAGCGCGTCATATCACCCGGCCGATTCCAGCACCGACCACAACCCGCTCTGGGATCACAAGGCCGACTGCGCCTTCCCGTCCGCCACGCAGAACGAGATCAATCATGTCGACGCCGAGAACCTTCTGAAGAACGGTGTTTACGTGGTCTCCGAGGGCGCCAACATGCCGACCACGCCGAAGGGTGTGGATCTTTTCCTGCAGAAGAAGATCCTCTATGGTCCGGGCAAGGCCGCCAATGCCGGTGGCGTGGCCGTCTCCGGTCTTGAAATGTCGCAGAACTCGATGCGCTACTCCTGGTCACGTGAAGAAGTCGACAAGAAGCTTCACGGTATCATGAAGAGCATCCACGGTTCCTGCGTCGAAGCCTCTGAGAAATACGGCACGCCGGGTAACTATGTCAACGGCGCCAACATCGCCGGTTTCCTCAAAGTCGCCGACGCCATGCTCGACCAGGGAGTATTCGGTTAATCGACTCTGTGCGGAAACGAGCACCGGTTAGACCGCATATTTTATCAGGACGGAGTGAACCAGTGTCACTCCGTCCTGTCTTTGTAAGGTGAGGTTCAAAGCCGCCGATACCGCCTCCGGGTTATCCGTGAGGTCGGCATTCGAATTCTGTGGCCCTGACCGCTGTTGTTGCTTATTATTCCCTTTACAGGCCCCGCTGAGGATTGCCTGCCACCGCCGGATTGAGAAATGTCAACCATGATGAACAACGACCAAAAAAAACCGGTCCCGAACAGGGGACCGCGCAAGGGTTTCATCAGTTTCCACGAACTGATGCGCAGCCGGATACGCGGCATCCTGCTCGTCTCCAGCCTGTATGACTCCTTCATCCTGGGCGAAGACGGTGTTCTCTACGAGCTTCTGCTGAATGAATACATGGGGCTGAATCTGTCTCACACCCCCGAAATCATGCGTGTGTCAAGCGGCCGCGAGGCCCTCGAGGAGGCCGCCTCGGATCGTTACGACCTCATCATCACCACCCTCCACCTGGAGGATATGGATGTTCTCGAGTACGCCCGGCGGTTGCGCGAGTCGGGTGTGGAGAAACCACTGGTATTGCTGACCTATGACAGTCGCGAGATGTCCGACCTGGTGGAGAACCACGATCTCTCGAATTTTGACCAGGTCTTCATGTGGCAGGGGAATTTCCGCATTCTCCTGGCCATCATCAAGTGTATTGAGGACCGGTTGAACCTCGAGCGCGACACCCGGCTGGCCGGGGTGCAGTCGATCATCCTTATCGAAGATAATGTCAAGTTCTACTCGTCCTACCTGCCGATAATCTACACCCAACTCATGATGCACTCGCAGGATGTAATCGAAGAAGGTATAAACCTGACCCACCGCATTCTCCGCATGCGGGCGCGGCCGAAGATCATTCTCTGCACCACCTACGAGGAGGCCTGGGAGTATTTCGAGAAGTACCACGACACTATTCTCGGAGTCATTTCCGATGTGAGTTTTCCGCGCGAAGGTGTCAAGGATCCGCGGGCGGGGATCCGATTTGCCGCGAACGTCAAGAAAAGCCACGCCGACATACCGATCCTCCTGCAATCGAACGATGATGCCCGCAAGGTGGATGCGCACGAGGTCGGGGCCTCCTTCCTGATGAAGAACTCGCCGCGGCTCCTACATGACGTCCAGAGGTTCATCCGCCGGTACTTCAGCTTCGGTGATTTTATTTTCTATATGCCCGACGGCACCGAGGTGGCCCGCGCCCATGACTTGCGCGATCTCGAAGAGAAACTGCACATGATCCCCGACGAGAGCCTTCTTTTCCACGCCGAACGCAACCACTTCTCCAATTGGCTCAAAGCGCGGACCGAGTTTTACCTTGCTCACCAGTTGCGGCCGCGCACGGTCGACGACTTTGCCTCCGTCGATGATCTTAGAGAGTCGCTCATTTCGTCTTTGCATAGCTATCACATCGAGCAGCATCGAGGGCGGATAGCCGACTACGACCCCCGGACATTTGATCCTGACAGTGGCTTCACCCGCATCGGCGGCGGTTCGCTTGGCGGCAAGGGACGCGGCCTGGCCTTCATGAACGCTCTCCTGGATCGCAACGAGATACATAACGAATTCAAGGGTGTCGATGTCGATGTCCCCCCGACGGTCATACTTGAAACCGATGTTTTTGACGCCGTGGTGGAGCATAACGACCTCGGTGATTTTGCTCTTACTTCCGATGATGACGAAGAGATCGTACGGCGATTTGTCGAAACGCCCCTGCCGAAGCATGTCGTCGACTGGCTGAGGGGGCTGTTGAAGGTCATGAGGTACCCGCTCGCGGTGCGCTCTTCGAGCTTGCTGGAGGATTCCCAGTATCAGCCGTTTGCCGGGGTGTACGAAACTATCATGCTCCCCAATAACCACCGCAGTCTCGAGGTGCGGCTAATGGAGCTGACGTCGGCCATCAAGCGCGTTTTCGCCTCGACATTTTCCTCTCATGCCAAGGGTTATATCAAAGCCACGCCGTATCGACTCGAGGAAGAGAAGATGGCCGTGGTCATCCAGAAGCTCATCGGCATACCGCACAAGAAACGCTTCTATCCCGACTTCTCGGGAGTGGCCCGGTCCTACAATTTCTATCCCATAGAACCGATGAGTTCGGGCGCCATGGTGGTCGAGGGCGGCCTGACGATTCGTTTCTGTCCGAAATACCCACGGCACCAGGTGCAGTTTGCCTCCGCCCGGGACGTCATCAATTTCTCCCAGCGGGAGTTCTATGCCCTCGAACTGCCGGCCCGCGATGCCGACTACGATCATAGCCGCCGCACCCCGCTCATGAAGCTGGGTCTGGATGTCGCCGAAAAGGACCAGGTCCTCGGCGTCATGGCTTCCACCTACTCCGCGGAGAACAACGCTATTTACGACGGGCTTTCCCGGGATGGCCTGCGTTTGATCACCTTCGCACCGATTCTGAAGCACCACATGTTCCCTCTGGCCGGAATTCTCGAGCGCATTCTCGAAGTGGCCCACTCGGCTATGAGCGCGCCGGTGGAAATCGAATTCTCCGTGAATCTGTCCGTACCGCCGGGACATCCCAGGGAATTCCGCCTGCTGCAATTGCGGCCCATGGTCATACGCCGGGAAAGGGACCAGCTCGATATCGGGCAGGTCGACCCCGACAGAATCATTTGCCGCAGCAACCAGGTTCTCGGCAACGGCCTCATCGACAATATCCGCGATATCGTGGTTGTGGATGCCGGCGTGTTCGAGCGGTCCCGCACGGTGGAGGTTGCCCGCGAAATAGCTCTGTACAACCTCGATCTGGCCG
>CAZVUZ010000027.1:0-26614 GCA_964630485.1 uncultured Ignavibacteriales bacterium | reverse complement strand
GAAATGACATGCTCCAGGCGCTCGGCCTCGTCGTGGACCTTGTCCCATGGCACCCCGAGGACTTCTACCAGCAGCAGTTCTACCAGGCGGTGCCGCCGGAGCACCTTCAGAGCCACTCGCCGACCCCGCACTGTCAGTCTGGCGCCACGGTAGCGATCGTATTTGACAAACCCGTCGCGACTCAACTTACGGAGCATACCTGTTACCGAAGCCGGCCTGACTCCGAGCGTCACGGCTAGGGCCGAGGTGGCCACGGTTTTCTCGGTCAGCGTCGCCTGAAAAATCGCCTTGATGTAGTCTTCCGAATTACTGGTCATCATTGTTGTTTACCTAATACCTCATTTAGGCGTTCCAAACTATATAATCAATACCAAAAGGTAATGTTCCGGCTCCGACCGAAAATCAGCAGGTGTTTTTCAGTTAGTCCTGAATCTCGCGAGCAGGCATGACCTCTGTGTAACCAGACCTCGAGTTTCGTACAAATCCGTGTAAAATATAGTCAGTTAAATGGCTTGGGGTATCCACGAAGGTGCATTATAATGGTAATGGTATAGTGAATGGCAACTTCTCTTTGAAACCGGCGGCGAGCTAAGTCCGTGTGTGTGATACGCAGGCGCAAATCGGTTGTTCTTACCTGCTCTGGAACGGAACTGGATGAGGGACTCACTAAACAGAACCTGGCAACGGATCCTTGATGGTGATCCGTCTGCATGGGATGAGTTGGTAGGCCATTACTCGGCCCTGGTATATTCCACGGCACTCCGGTGTGGGTTAACTTCAGGCGATGCAGAAGATTGCGCTCAGCACACCTGGATGAGCCTCTACACCGGTCGCCGGGCCGTCAGGGATCCGTCGAAACTGCCGTCATGGTTGATCAGTACGGCCAGTCGCACCGCCCGGAGACTTTTACGCAGGCGTACGTCGCTGGCGCAAATCGAACAAGCCTCTGAACGTATCCAGCCTTCCCCCGAACCTGACGAGGCGATAGCGCGACTGCAGCAACGCGCGGTTCTCGAGCGGGCGTTGACAGAACTCGACCCCAAATGCGAAGTCGTACTGCGTTCACTTTTCCTTTCACCGGACGAGCCGACCTACGAGGAGGTTGCCCGTCAGCTTCGCATTCCGGCCAATAGCCTGGGACCGGTTCGCATGCGATGCCTTAAGAAATTGAAGACTATTTTGGAGAATTTGGGACAGATATAGTACGAAACGCCGCCCGGCCGGCACTACTGAGTTAGAGATGCCGTAACCACTGCTGACAAAAATGCGGTGACTGCGGCCGGCAAAGAACAGAGATATCCTATGAGATCAAAAGACAACAGCACCAGTCGTGACAACATTTCGGAGAGGTTTCCTGACGGTGTCTTCGAACTTCTGGAAAGTCTGCAGGGAAATGACTCAATGAAGTCGCTTCATGATTTTCTCCATGATGCGGCCGTCGCAAGCCGGAGCCTGCTGTCCAGGCCGCGCGAGCATACGGAGCGACGCTTTCGTGCGATTGCTCTTCTTGTGGAGTCTCGTCATCCGAGCACTGCCGTGCGGGCAAGGCGCGTGCTTGATTCGTGGGATATTATCCCGCTTCCGGCCGTACGCGATGCCGAGGTTGATGTGGAACGCCGAGTCCGCTTCCAGGTCTCCCACTTTGCAGTAGAATTTGTCGGCAACCGTCAACTGTCGGAATGGCAGTTCGTTGCCCGTGTATACGAGAATAGCCGCGCAACCCGCGGTTTCATTCTCAAGGCCGGCGCGCGAAAGCTCGTTCCCGGACGAGGGGGTTGTTTTTTCTGGTCCTCGGAGCATCCGCCGCGAAGCCTTAAACTGCTCTCGCCTGATTTGCTAATCGATCTTGGTAGATTAAAATGGTAGCCGACGACGACATTAGTACCCGCAGGGTACGCACCTTTTTGAGGACCGGCCACCTGCCCGCAGGGAGAAGACCTGCGGACATGGCTCGCGCCTGTGATATGCTTATTCGGCGGCAGACACAAAAGTCTCTGCCTGCGGCCGTAGAATTGGCTGGCTTGTTCGTGAAGCAATCACGGCGACAGCCCGAAATGCCCCTTCAAATGGCGTTGAGATCACACGCCTGGACCCTGCACTGCAGTGGCAAATACCTCCGGGCAAAAGACAGATACCTCGAGGCCCGCCAACTGGTTACCGGTGATGCTGCCCTCAGGGCCCGCGTGGATCGCATTCTAATTGATGTTTACATGTATCTTGGTGATTTCGATAGCGCTCGGCGGCACGCACAGATGGCAATACGGACATTCGGGCGCATGGGCCGTCCCGATGAACAGGCCAAAACCCGCATAAACTATGGCAATCTCTTTCATCGTCAGGACCGGCACCGCGAAGCCTGCAGTCAGTACCAACTGGCCCGGAAGGTTCTGGAGACCGATCCTGACAAGAACGCCCTCGTGCTTGGGCTCTGTTACTATAACCTCGCCAATACCCAGGTCCAGATATTCGACATGAAGGCGGCCCGAAACCTGTACGAAAAGGCTCGCGACCTGTTCGACAATCTCGGCTACGGCCTCTATGCAAACGAGTGCGACTACGGTCTGGCCTGGATGTACATGCTTATCGGAGATTATCAGATCGCCCTGCCACTGCTGGCCAGTTGCGAACAGATCTACAAGAAAGCCTCCCACGCGAAGGGTGTAATGCTTTGCCTCCTTGACCGGGCCGAAGCGTTTTTGGCATTGAACCTGTTCGACGATGCTTATGACGCCGCCCGTGATGCCGGCAGCATGGCCAAACGCCTCGGTATTGGATACGAATTATCCAAGGCCGCCTTCTTCCAGGCCCGATCGGCTCGGGCACTGGGCAAAACCCGTGAAGCAGCTTCCTTCCTCGAAATCGCGCTGAGAGGATTCCGGCAAACAGGCAACCGCGGATTCGAGGCGGCTGTTCGCCTGTTCAAAACGCAAACCGGAGCCGACAACGGCAGTTCCAAAGAGAAACTCGGGGAGATTCGCGGCCTCTTCCGGCGATCACAATTACCGCTGTGGGAGGCTATCTGCGATCTCGAACTGATGACCCGGTGGCCCAATGACGCCTCAATCAAGAAAAGACTTCGTCGTAACCCGGCCGTTCTCAGTGTACCCCACCTCTATGCTCAGTGGCAAACGCAACTTGGTGACGATGCGGCGGGGCGGGGGCGCAATTCACAGGCAATTGCTCACTGGGAAAGGGCCGTGGAAGCACTCGAAGGAGTACGGGCGGGATTGCCGCCGGTAGAACTCCGCGGCGCCTACCTTCGCGGGCGGACGGATCCATATCGACGAATAATATCAGATAAACTTGACCACCAGCCAGGCCAGGCGGCTGTCTGGGTAGATCGCTTTAAGACAGCGGGTGCCTGGGCGGCCGACAGCGATGCGTTCCAGGCAGGACATATCCGCGACAAAGCCAGAAGATCCCTGGCCGAGCTGGCCGGTCAGGTTGCCGCCCTGGCCGGAAAGGTCACTACGGTATCCGGCACCCGCGGCGTAGCCGCCCGGTCGGCGCCGGCCCTGAGACATATGCAACGCCAGGTTCGAAATCATCTCGCAGCAGTAACCGGTGAAGGAACCTCGCGTCGGCTCCGAAGCAGAGCCATAGCCCGAGACCTCACGGTCGCCTCCCGTCGGTACCCGGTGGTACAGCTCTACCAGCACGAGGAGAACATCTTCGCTCTCGTACACGAGCAGGGAAGTACCCGCGTCGTACCATACCGAGATGGCGCGGGCCGAGCCCGAGAGCTCTACGGTATCTGGCAAATACTCATCAATCGGCAATTGCTTTCCGGTGGTCGGCCAAGGAAGGCCGACCTCACGGAGGAGAAGGCGCTATTCGAGCATTATGGCCGCTGGCTGTGGGATCCGCTCGAGATTGCGTCGGAAACGGAACGACTCCTGATCGTGCCAGACGGTATCCTCACCAATATCCCCTACGCGGCCATTATATCACGGGGCGAATCGCTGTCGGAACGCCACCGGATCCTGATGAGCCCGACCATTCAGCATCACAGTTTTGCCTCGCGCCTGAGGACCCAGAGCCGCCGAGTCGGAGTTTTTGCCGGTGGCGGGCGCGGCCTCCGCTATACCCACGAGGAACTGAGAAGCTTTGCGTCCGGGCTGTCCGCGGATATCTATAATCCCTGCACCCGGGCCGACTGGCCTGAGAAGGGAGACTGGTGGATCTGGCACTTCACCGGCCATGCGCGATTACGTTCCGATAACCCATTCTACTCGTCACTGTCATTGGCCGACGGCCCCCTTTTCGGGGCGGATTTCCGAACCAAACAGTGCCGGGTGGAACTGGTGACACTTGCCGCCTGCCGAACCGCCCATCACAGTGTGGTGCCCGGTGAAGAAGCCACCGGCCTCGTGCGCTGTCTCATTGAAATGGGCGCCCGCAATGTGGTCGGCAGTCACTGGGCCGTCAGGGACAAATCGGCCGCTTTCTGGATGAGAGAATTCTATCGAAGTGTACTCGACGGCGTTGATGCCGTATCCGCCGTACGCGAGGCGGCGCTTCGAACGAGAGATAAATTTCCATCAGTATATGACTGGTCCGCGTTCTCGATCTATGGCGCGGGGTGAGGAGGATACATGTTTACAAAAAGGCTGATTCATACAACCGTACTGACGGCTCTCGTGGTGCTACTGGTTTGTGGCTCCGTGACATCGTCCAGCATGTTGTGGGAACCTAACAACCTGGTCCTGAAAATGGAAAGCGGGTATGACATCGAAACCGTCAATTCGCAGTTCGGCACCGAGGTCGCCCAGCACCTCAGGCAAACTGATGTCTATCTTATGAGCGTCACAGGTGTCGATGACCTGGACTCTCTGGCCGGGGCGATTCAGGCTCTGCCGGAAGTCCGCTTCTGCCATCCCAACTATGCTATCGATCCCCTTCAGCCGGTTCAGAGCAGTCTGCCGGTCTCGGATGAGCAGTACCAGGGCACCTACACGGATCAGGAGGCATGTCAACGGCTGAACCTCTACACGGCGCACGAGTTGAGTCTCGGCACAGGGGTGTTGATCGGCGTTCTCGACGGCGGTGTGGACTACACTCATACGGTCCTCTCGCCGTTCACCAGTTCCGGTTATGATTACATCGATGACGATTATGACGCTATCGATGAGGGGGGTGGCCCGGCCAGCGGGCACGGCACCTTCGTGGCCGGGGTTACACATCTCATGGCTCCGGAGGCAAATATCAATGCCTACCGCGTCAGCGATACCAGCGGTCTCGGCAACGGCTATATGGTTGCGGAGGCTATCCTGCAGGCGGTTGAGGACGGATGTCGAATAGTCAATCTGAGCCTGGTCACTACCGATGTCCACCAGGCCATTGCCGAGGCGGCCGCCTACGCCGCGGGGCAGGGGGTTCTTATTGTCGCCGCCGCCGGTAATGGTTATGACGATGCCGCCCACTACCCGGCCAGTGATCCCAATGTCCTGTCAGTGGCCGCCGTGGATACCCTCGACCTGCTGGCGGATTTCTCGTCATACGGTGAACATGTCGACGTCTGCGCCCCCGGCACGCACATTTACAGCCCCTACCTGAACAACGGCTATGCCTGGTGGGGCGGGACAAGTTTCGCCGCTCCCTTCGTTGCGGCCCAGGCGGCCTTGTTGTGGGATTACAAACCCGAGGCTACTCTGGAGGAGATTATCGACGCGATCCTTTCCACAGCTATCAGCCTCGATCACCTCAATCCCGACCTTACGGGACAGATGGGCGCCGGATTGATCAATCCCCTTGGCTCGATAATAGCCATCCGGGGCGGCGCCTTTGCCCTGCACGTACCGTCAGAGTATGCTACTATCCAGGCTGCAATCGAGGCCTCACTCGACGGCGACACGATTCTGGTTGCCGCCGGCGAATACTGGGAATCGGTCAATCTGTACGGGCACACTATCGTGCTTATGAGCGAGCTTGGCCCCGAACACACCATCTTGCATCCAGACGGAATTGAGAGATATATCATTGAAACCTACGGCAACTTTGTCGGGCAACCAAAGGTCAGCGGTTTTACTTTCACAGGAGTTAATGGTAATCATGCCATCATCGATCACGGTATAGGTGTGCACATTACCGATAACGTCTTTCTTGAGAACAATGTTGGACTGGAAGGCCTCGCGTGTATTGCGAGCTATGGTTGTCGAATAGAGCGCAACCTTTTCGTTCGCAACGGTGGCGCATGCATCGTTGAGCGTTGCTCACTCACAGGGGCTACTGGCATCATTAAGTGGGTAACTAATAATACGTTCGCAGACAATCGAATAGCTGTTCACCTCGACAACCAGTGGAATCTGGATGAGCCTCTGATATACGTATCAATCCTTAATAATATTATGGCCGGATGCAGTGAGTACGCTATTTCGACACACGGTTCCAGCGGCCCACAGGCCGCCGAAGTCGCATACAATCTGCTCTGGGACAATACCGCCGACTTGAAGGAAGGACTGGTCGTAGACAGTAGCCTTCAGCTTTTCGCCAATCCGATATTCGTCAACACTGTCGTCGAGGATTTCAGGATCCTCCCCGGTTCACCAGCCGTGGACGCGGGACATCCCGATCCTCTCTACAACGACGCCGACGGTTCAAGAAACGACATCGGTGCTTATCCGCTTACTTCGATAGCCTTACCGGTGGCGTCGGACTTCAGCATCGTTGTTAGAAACACTCTCACGCCGACATTCATTTGGAGCTATTTCGACGTCGATGCCACCGGGCAGTACCAGTATGAGATTGAAGTCGGCGACGACAATGACTGGGTCGCCGCCGAACTGTGGGCCAGCGGTCCGGTTGTATCTGCGGATACGACAGTTGTCTACTCTGGTTCCGTACTTCAGGAATTCGCGACTTACTACGCCAGAATCCGCGTCCACAACGGCACCGAGTGGGGTCAGTGGTTGTTCGCGGAACTAGTTTCATACGAAGCTCCATCAATCCAGGTTCCGAGCGGCATCGCCAGCATACAGCAGGCGGCGGACCTCGCCGAACCGGGTGACACGGTCTTTATCGCCGCGGGCACGTATCAGGAAGAGCTGACGCTGGACTGCAACGGGGTCGTCTTAGTTTCCTCAGATGGACCGGAGGTAACTGTCATTGAACCCGAGGGAACAGCTCCAATCATTGTCTCGGTTAATGATGCCGACTCAGTCCTGGAGCTTAACGGCCTTACATTCTCCGGAGGCGACCTCGCGATTGTGGCCAAGCCGGCGTCTAATCTCATAATCCGCGATTGCCGGATTACAAACTGCAGTTCCTATGGTATTAAGGGATTGGTGGTGGAGAGCCTGACGGTAGTGGGCACGGAGCTTTCTAACTGCAATCGCGCTTTCGAATGCCAGCAAGGTGCAATTCGCTTTGACAGTAATCTCGTTGTCGACAATTACACAGCCGTGGGACATTATACGACCTATTTCCGAGGAATTTCGCTAGTCGCACGCAACAATGTTTTCGCACGTAATGAATCGGAGTGTGCGTTGTACGCGTCAGAATGCTTTGAGACAGAAATCAGGAACAACACCATATATGGCACAAGCAACGTAGGATTGTATGCAAAAGTGGACGGTATCGTAACGAACAACCTGACCGCATTCAATGTGGGCAATGGAATTGAATTGTCTGCCTACTCCGGAGACGGTTTCTTCGTCGGTTACAACAACAGCTTCGGGAATCTTGGCGCGGATCGGCTGGGCTTCATATGGCAAAATCCGGGAGGTATCTCCCTCGATCCTCTGTTTGAGGATACTACGGGCAACGAGTTTTCTCTTCAGTTGGGTTCGCCCTGCATCGACACGGGTAACCCCGATACGCTTTACAACGACCCCGATGGCACTCGAAGCGATATTGGAGCCGTTCAGGGGCCACCTGTTGAACAGCCGGTTGCTCTTGATTTCGTATATGGCCCGGTTGACGGGTTCGGGGATGTTACCAGCTTCACCCCGTCAATATCTTGGGCATACAATGATTCCTCAGGCTCTATGCAACAGCAGTATCACATACAGATTGGCAACGACGCAGACTGGAGTGGGGCAGAAATGTGGGACACCGGTCCAGTTATGTCATCTGACAATATCACCGTATACGCCGGTACTACGCTAGAGAATTGGACATGGTACCACATCCGGATTCGTGTGAGTAATGGAATCGACTGGGGAAGCTGGTATGCCGGCAGTTTCTATGTTCGTACGAGCCATGTCGCGGAGGTACCCGGCCACTTCATGCTCATACAGGACGCCATCAATGTGGTACGCCCGGGCGACAGCGTTCTAGTTGACCCGGGTACTTACAACCAGAGTATCAACTTCGGCGGCAAAGCTATCGTAGTCACATCGACGAGTGGCAAAGATTCCACCTTCCTGATGGGAGACGGCAGTGACAATATAGTAACTCTCCAGGGAGGAGAGGACTCGAGCACTATCCTGAGAGGATTCACTATCAAATTCGCTCCGGAAAGCGCCGTTTATACCGAGAATGCAGCGGTGTCGATCCTGAACTGCGATATTCTCCGTTGCCACGGCACCGGCGTGAGAATAGAGAACTCCAATGGACCAGCCGTAATACGCAATTGCCTAATCGAGCGGTGTGATTACCCTGAAGGTGGAGGGGTCCGTTTTAAATCGAGTAGCGGAATCATAGAATACTGCAATATCCTCCATAATTATGCCTCGAGCCGCGGTGGCGGTATTTTCGTCCACGGTTCATCTAATGTCATCATTCGGTACAATACGATTTGTGATAACAGCACCGATGGCATGGGTGGCGGGCTGTACGTATTCGATGGTGACGATTTCCGAATCTACAACAACACCTTCTACGATAACCAGGTCCACACCTCTGATCCGTCGACAAGTCCCGTCAGCGGTGCCGCTATCTACACTTATACCGATGGGAATGTGGATGTCCGCAACAATATCATCGTGGAGAACGGACCGGGAGTCGGGATTATGTCGCCCCAGGTATACGAGGGTCACCTCTACGAATACAACGACGTCTACCTGAACACGGACAGCAACTACTGCTACGTGGTGCCCGGTATCGGGACGATTTCCGCCGATCCCATGTTCGTCGATCCCGTCAGTGATGACTTTCACCTGATGGCCGGCTCTCCCTGTATCGATGCCGGGGATCCGTCGCCGGGGTACAACGACTCTGACGGCACCCGCAACGACATGGGCGCCTTCCCGTTCAGCATCGCGATGCCCGGGGCTGCCGCACTTAACCTTGGCGATCAGGCCCCCGAGCGTGTCACCACCTGCCTGCCGACCTTCTACTGGTCCTTCGTCGATACGCTTGGTATCCAGCAGGCATGCGAACTGCAGGTGGCCACCGATGTAACCAACTGGCAAAACACTATGGTATGGGAAAGCGGTCAGGTAAACAGCCCGGACACCCTTATGACTTATGCGGGTTCGGCGCTCGACAACGGCGGTGATTACGTGGTGCGCGTAAGAGTATCCAACGGAATTTCATGGGGCGGCTGGTCCGTTATGGCCTTTCACATAAATGGCATTCCTGACACACCCGTCCAGGCCTTTCCCGTTTTTACCGATGTTGTCGGCCCGGTGGCCCACCTGACGACGGAGCGGAGTTTCGATGCCGAAGGCGACACCGTGCGATACGAATTCGAACTGACCGAAAGCACCGACTTCACGACCCTGTTTTTTGCATCCGGAACCGTCATGGATACCACCGTGAACATCCCGGACACTCTCACTATCGGCCAGCTGTACCGGTGGCGTATACGCGCCGGAGACGGTGACACCTGCTCACCATGGGCAATCGATTCTTTCACCTGTGTCGAACTCGCCGGCCGCGTGGACCTGATTCCGCTTGACGATACAGTAATCTGCGGCCGGAGCTATACTGTGGTTCTTCCCTTTGAGAACAACACCCCGTACCCGGCCATGCAGATTTCAAACGGCTTCAAGATTTATTCGCCCGACGGCGCCTCGATTGGACCGGCGACGGCCCGCTGGGCCGAGGACGGCACCGACTGGCACTCCCTGTTCGATTTCTCCTGTGTCAATAATGTCCACCACGGGACCGAGACTGACACCGTCGTCTTCTATGCCAAAGTGGGGGCCTCGGGGACAGGGCTCCCCCCCGGGAGGATCTCGCACGCCTGGGAGGTGACAATCCCGGTCTATTGTGAGGACGAGGGCCGGACAATCTGCGTTGAGAAAGCAGACCATTTCCACCCCAGTCTGGAGTGGGCCTGGTATTTCGACACCGGTGAAGAAGAATGGCATGCCGGGGTTCCCTCCTGGACCGGCAGTTACTGCTTTACCATCGGAGGCTGCTGTGAGGGCAATAGCGGCGACGTGGACTTTAACCTCGGAGTCGACGTCGATATCGCCGACATCGTGTACCTCGTGGACTACATGTTTACCTCCGGCCCGCCGCCGCCGTGTTTCGACGAAGCCAATGTCGACGCGCAGGGCGAGATTGATATCGGCGATCTCGTATACATAGTGGATTACGCGTTTACCAATGGACCGCAACCCCTCCCCTGTCCATCGACTCTACGCATTGTACAGCGGTGACTCAGCAAAAAAAACGGCTCGCCCTTTTCGGGGCGAGCCGTTTTGTATTAATCAATGGAAACAGTCAGATTCGACTACATATCCATGTCACCGGTATAGAAATCGCTGTGCGCGGGATCGACTTTCAGACGATACAGCGCCGCCCAGGCCTTCATGCCGGCTTCGGCATAAGGCGCCGCGTCCTCGGCATAGATGAGACCTTCGTCCTCAACACCGTCGAGCCAATAATACGTCCAGGCGCCGTGGTTGAGGTCGGGTGCATCGTAGGAGTATCTTCTTACCGAGGCCGTGGCCATAAAGGTACCCGTTTCGACGTCAGAGTGGAAATCGCCGATAACACAGGCATCGATCGCGACCAGCTTCTTGGTACAGTTCGCGGCATTGAAGTACGACATTACGTAACCATGCGTTATGTAATACAGGTCCGCGGAGATGATAGCCGAGCCTTCAGTGGACTTCATACCGTGACCGCTGTAGCTGAGAGCAATCTCATCGCCCGGGGCGGCATTATCGACCAGCCATTGCAGACCGTCAAGAATATTGTCCGCCGTAGCGGCTCCGTCGATATCCGAGCGCACGGTGAAACCTTCGCCCTGAAGCCATGATTTCATAGCCTCCGCGTCATCGTCGCAATATTCCAGATCGTTGGCCGTACCCTCGTAATCGGAGATACCGATCACGTAAGCATACTTGTGGGCCGGGTTCGGATTGGGATCGCCACTGGTGGTGTCATCCGGCGGATCCGGCGGATCCACTGGCTTCTTGTACGCGACGATCGCAGGGACTTGCGTTGAGAGCAGGGTGTAGTTCGCCACTACTTCCGGCGGGCGAGTTTCAACGAACTCGGGACGCTGGACCAAAGCTACCGAATGGTCCACCGTGTTGTCGGACTGCGTCTGTGTCGGCGGTGACTGACTGCAGCCGAAAACCAGCGACAGCGTCATTGCGGCCAGCACGAATACTAACAGTTTCTTCATGAGGCTCCTCCAGGATGTGAGGGTTTGGAAATTTGGAGACACATTTATAAAATAGCCGGGAGCGCGATTTATACAAATAAAAAAATACGAAAAAACGATCCTTTTGTTTACCTTAATCCAAAGTGCATCTTGCTCCGCAGTGAACTGTTACGGGAGATATCCACCATCCTGATCGTTTGCGGATCGCACGATGTGGCCCTGCACCGCCCCATTGCATCACGACGTTTCCCCTCCGGCAGAAATTACATAATCCGATACAAATCGATACAATTTACAGTGCCTCTGCAACTTAAGTAGTGCACCCGGGGCACCGATGCCATGGATGTAAACAGTGGCATTGGAAGCACCCGGTCTAACAATAATTCCACTATAGGAGGTGGATATGATGGACGGCATCTCATCGAGCATGGCTATGTCGACGGACATGATGGCTCAGCGCCAGGAACAAATGTTCGCCCGAGTTGATCAGAACAGCGACGGGAAACTTGATGAAACCGAAATGCAGGTCATGGCGGACAAGATGTCCGAGCGCACCGGCATTGACATGGACTTCGCGGAGATCATGGCCACGTTCGACACCGATGGTGACGGCAGTATCAACCAGGAGGAGTTCAAGGCCATGCGCCCCCCGCAGCCGCCGCCGGACATGAGCGAAACCTTCGCCCAATCCTACTCGGCTGATGCGCAAAGAATCCAGACATCCGATATGTCAGGGACACTTCTCGACCTGCTCAGCTGAAAATCGCGACTCCCCCACACCCAAGGCGCAGACCGTGTCTTACACCGTTGGTCTGCGCCTTTTTTCTTGTACGTATTAATCCCCAGGCTCGCCGGCCTGTCTTATACGTGATGGACACAAGGAAAAGACAACAGACCGCAGTCGATCCGACTGTCGCCAGCGCCTTGGTAATCGACGACAACCACAAGCTCAGCACCATGGCCCGATACAACCTGCGATCCTGCGGCCTCGATTTTCTGGGTAGCAGAGAACCCGGCGCAATCGTCTCGACACTCCGGAGTCTGAGCCCTACCCTGATCATCCTCTGTGTGAGGGCATCGGTTCATCGAAATGTTGGTCACTGCCTTCGAATAAGACAGTCTTTCGACGGTCCCCTGCTTGTGATCGGACACATCCCTTCCGACGAATATGAGTCGCAACTCCTCAACAGCGGCGCCGACTGCGTCCTGGAAAACACCTCAACCGACCGCATCTTCAAGGCCCACGTGGCGGCACTCCTGCGCCGATGTGTCCGCCGACCTCCCTCGCCTGAGCCCCCCGGCGCCCGAGACGATGCCCCCCCCAGGGACCGGCTCGTGATTTCGCCGGATAGCCGCCAGGTTACGATCGACGGTAAATGTATCGCTCTTACCGTGGCAGAGTTCGATCTGCTAAGTATCCTGGCTTCCCGACAAGGGAAGGTAGTCTCCCGCGATGAATTGTGTCAAACTCTTCTTAGGCGGGAATACGACGGTCTCGACCGCTGTATCGACCTCAGGATGTCCCGCCTCAGGAAGAAACTTGAGGACAACGCGCGCCTTCCCCGACTGATCAAGTCCGTGCGCAGTGAAGGCTATATGCTTGTAAAACAATAACTCACAGCGTCACTGATGCCGCTCAGGACCCAGTTGAGCTCTGAAAACCCGCCCGTGATTTTCCTCGAAAAAAATGCATGCCACCCCGAACAATTCAGGGGATTTTTCGTCTACTATAGATACAAAGACAGTTTCTGAGTCAGTGTCGCTCCGATTTCTCAGGCCTGAGACTTGAATCGATCGACTCGCACATGAAATACTAAAGCCGGCCTGCAGCCACGGGCAGAGGACGGCGACAGTAGCGAGGTACGTGTATGTATTATTCTGATAAAGTCAAGTCCATCGGCCTGCATTTCATTATCGCCTTGGGACTTACACTACTGTGCCTGCCCGTTGCGGCTTTCGGCAGTTTTGAACCCGTTTACAATCCCACACTGGAGATTTCCCAGGCCGCGGCCTCAATAGACATTGACGGCCACCTCAACGACGCCGGCTGGGAAAACGCCACGTGGTCAAGCAGCTTTGTCGAGCGCAACCCCGGCGACAACACCGAGCCGCTCGTCGATACGCGCGTGGGGATTACTTACGATGACAAGAACCTCTATGTCGCCTTCGTCTGCGCTGACGATCCTTCGGCGGTCCGCGCCACCATGTGCCAGCGGGACCAGTTTCAGGGTGATGATGCTGTGGTGGTTCTTCTCGATACCTACGGCGACGCCACCTGGGCCTACGAGTTCTTCGTCAATCCCTACGGCGTCCAGAAGGATTACCTCTGGACGAACATAGTCGGTGAGGATCCCGGCTACGATCTGGTATGGAACTCGGCCGCCCAGATCACACCCTCCGGTTACCAGGTCGAGATGTCCATTCCGTTTTCAAGCATTCGTTTCCCCAATCGGGACGTACAGACCTGGAAAATGGACTTCTGGCGTTCACACCCTCGCGAAAGCTATCACCAGTACTCGTGGGCGGCTTATGACCGCAATGAACAGTGCTGGCCGTGTCAATGGGGAACTGTCAACGGTATCCGCAACGTCAGACCCGGCAAGGGCATCGAAATCCTGCCATCAATGGTTGCCTACCAGAACGGCAGTGTTTCCAATCCCTTCGATCCCGAAGTGCCGTTCGATAATGAAGACCTTGACGGCCAGCTCGGCCTTAGCGGTAAGTACGCCATCAATTCCGACGTCACGCTCGAAGCGGCGCTCAATCCCGACTTCAGCCAGATCGAGGCCGACGCTACTCAAATCGATGTCAACACCCCTATAGCGCTCTACTTCCCCGAGCGGCGACCGTTTTTCCAGGAGGGTCGCGACATTTTCCGAACCCTGTTCAATTCGTTTTATTCGCGCACCATCAGCGACCCGCAGCTGGCCACCAAACTGACCGGGCGGAGCGGTCAATACCGTTTCGGGATGATCTCCGCCGTGGATGAACAGAGCATCTACATTATACCACTCGAAGAGAGCAGTTTCCGACCCTTTGACGTCGGCAAGAGCTATGTCAATGTTTTCAGGGGCATGCGGTCCTTTGGCGAGAGCTCCCAAATCGGCCTGATCTACAATGACCGTCGCTACGAGGTCGGCGGCTACAATTCGGTCCTTGCCCTCGACCACAATTTCCGGATAGGTCGTAACTACACTTTTGACGGCCAGTATGTGTTGACGGTTACAGAAGAACCCGACGACACCACCCTGCAAAACAGCTCGAGAACGTTTAACGACGGCAAACACACGGTTGGCTTTGATGGCGAGTCCTTCACCGATTACGCTTTCATCTCGCGCTTCCAGCGCAACGCCCGCCACTGGAATTTCATGCTCAACTACAATCAGGTCGGCAAATCCTACCGCACCGAGACCGGCTATGATCCCTGGGTGGACTATCGCGATTTTTCGACCTATAGCGGCTATAATATCTATATGGAGGATGGCCTGTTCGAGCGCATGACGCCGCAGATTTATGCCGAAACCCGTTGGAATTTCGACGGTGAACGCAAGTGGACCCATGTTAACGCCTCCTGGAGCAGTCGCCTGCGATTCAAACAGACCAATCTCTCGCTGAGCTACCGCAACGGCGATGAGCTGTGGTCCGGGATACGCTTTAACGATCTGTGGCGGGTCAGTGGCAATATGAACGCCCGTCTTAATAGCTCTCTCGGAGTGGGTCTGGGCGTAGAACGTGGCGTGGAACCCGCCCTCAACGTCCTCGAGAAAGGCAATGAGACATCTTTCTATGCTGATATTGATTTCAAGCCTTTTGACCGGCTCGTTATAGAACCGACTTTCAACTACCTGCGCAGTGATCAGCGCAACGGCGACGAGACCCTGTTCGAAAACTATGTCTTACGCACCCGTTTCCGCTACCAGGCTACGAATGCCCTGTCATTGCGCCTGGTGGTGGAATACACCTACCGCGATGTCCTCGTGGCCAGCCAGGGCGCCGGTGATGAGGTTGAGTATCTCAGTATCAAAGACAAGTACTGGACGGTGGACCCGCTGATCACCTTCCGCCTGAGTCCCTTCTCGGTATTCTATATCGGGGCGACTTATGCCTTCGAGAGACTGCCGTACGACACCTATCCATACTACAGCACCGATCCCAACCCGGATTTGAACCCGAAATGGGATATGTCGTCACGGAAGTTCTTTATGAAGATACAGTATTTGTTCCAGACCTGATCGCGGTCTGAAGTACGGAGTAAATCTTCGGGACGCACTTTTTCAAAGGGTGCGTCCCTTTTTCTTTTCGAGGCCTGCCCTCCTGACATTGTCAGCTGAAGCTGCCAGGAGCACAGGGCTCCTGACCTACTGTCTGAAATGGGTTCGTTCCTCGTATTTTTAAGTTCGGATGTTAAGATTGGTGGGGCTTTTGAAGTCTGGACCCATTGGAGGTTGCACGGTAGCCGGTTGGCGGCAATCTGTTTTTCGCTCGTAGACATAGTACAACCCTTTACCAGAGGTGCCATAGCCTTTGTTTGCGGTGAAGTTGTCGGGATTTTGTTGGGGGGGACAGTGTTAGCTGAAGCTGTCAGGAGCACAGGGCTCCTGGCCTACTGCTGCCGGTTTCCCACTTCTTTGTAGGTGGGATAATCCCTCGGGTGGGACCCATCAAATGAATCGTGAGAATATGGCCGGCCCCGGCGGGCTCCGGCTAGTCCAGCTCCCGTAGCACCGCGCGCACCGGAGAGGAGTCCATCCCCGCAAATTTGAGCGGCAGGGCAATTAACTCGTACCGCCCCGGCATCACGTGTTCCAGTCTGAGGTTCTCAAGAATTGCAATTCCGGCATCGGCAAACACGTTGTGCGCGCCGAGATCCCTGGAACTGACGAGATCTACCGACGGCGTGTCAATCCCGACCAGAAGCACATTCGCCTCAGCCAGCGATTTCGCCGCTTCGACCGTGAAATGCGCAAACCGTTTGGGAAACTCGGTCAGATCGACCGCGGTATTCGTTCGGAACAGTACCCGCTGCGACTCTCCCGATAAGAGCGGTCTGATATGCTCGGCGGTTATCCCGGCGCAGAGAATTTCCCGATCGAGATGAGTCAGATCTACCACATACGCCGGCCCGAGATATGCTCTCAAATCAAGGTCAGCCGGTGAGGCGCCGTTGTTACGAAAGTGCCTGGGGGCATCGGCATGAGTTCCCGTATGCAGGCTCATCGTGACCGCGCCGACATTTACGGAGCCGGTCTCTTCCAGCGTCGCCGCCCAGAATGACTCGAATTGTGTATCGCCCGGCCACACGGCAATGCCAGGGGCCAGGGGCTGCGATATGTCAATGATCTTGCTCATAATTGCCGGCCGTGAGTCACCCTGCACGCAGTGGAAGAGCAACATCCACACATCATGTCACTACTCTCTTTTTTTTCAGGTGCTTCTTATAGGAACCGTCCTGGAGAATACTCTCTATTTCACCAACGGTCTCCTCGATTTCCTGATCCGTATTATAGAAATGCGGTGAAAGCCGTATCCCGGCCTTCGGGCGGTAGTCACACAGGAAATTCCGGGCGTTCAGTTCCGTGGCTATGGCCAGTCCGTCCGGAAGGTCGATGGCGATGGTCCCGGCGCGTTCTGCAACTTTCTCGGGAGTCGTCGTTTTCCAGCCTTTCTGGTGCGCCAACTCGAGAAGCTTCGTGGTCATCGCAATCGAACGTTCCCGAATCCTGTCGACTCCGATTTCGCCGACAATTTCAAGCCCCGGCCGACAGGCGTAGAGAGCGGGCACCACCGGGGTACCATTCATGAAGCGATAGGCCCCCGATGTCCTTCTGATCGGCGCACCCGCAAAGGCAAACGGTGTTTCGTGGGCCAGCCAGCCGGTGAAGGTCGGTTCCAGGTTATCGATCAGGTCCGGGCGTATATACAGGAAACTCGCACCCGGTCCGCCGCACAGCCACTTGAGGCACCCGCCGGTACCGAAATCGCAGCCGAGATCCTGAACATCCACAGGAATCGATGCCACCGACTGATACATGTCCAGCACCACCCGCGCCCCGACCAGGTGGGCCTTCTCTATGATGGCTTTGGCGTCCACTATATAAGACGACCGGAAGAGTACATGGGAAATCGGCACCAGCAGCGTCTCTTCGTCGATTGCTTCCAGCACCTGCTCCGTCGGCACCGTCACGCCGTCCGGGCACGGAATCATCTCGATCCGCCCGCCGTGTCGCGGCACCCACTCGTTGTAGAGATACTTGATCGACGGAAATTCCATATCGACCATCACAACTTTGTTCCGCGGACCTGAGAAGTCGAAACATGACAGGACGATGGCCGATGCCGTGGTAACATTCGGCTGCATGGCAACGGTGTCTTCAGGTGCACGTATGATCCGACCGATGGTGTTGCCGACCTCCCGGCTCATCATCCACCACTCATCCGACCAGGCTCGCACGCCGCGCTCGGCCCACTTGTCGGCATAGGCCACCATGGCTTCGTGGCCTTTATTCGGCATCGCACCAAGAGAATTGGATATCATGTAGTGACAGTTTTTCAGCGAATCGAATTGTGAACGGTAGTCGAGTAATGATGTCATTGCACTTGTCCTTTTCTGCCGTTTCCGAGAGCAACTCCCGGCCACGCCCGGAGTTCTCCCAGAGTATACGATAAACGGGCTGAAAAGGCGAGTACTCAGTCTCGGCAGGTCAGGTTGCTTGCCAACCGGCAAGCCGGTATCAGGCCACGCCGACCACTCACAACTCCATCGACATGGCAATACTCACGCGCTTGTAGGGCAACGGCCCGAGGATACCGATCTCGGCCTTTTTGAACCCGAGGCTCTCATAAAGGTGATTGGCCGGCTTGAGGATGGTGCTGGTGGCGAGAATCAAAGTCGTGGCCCCGAGCGTCCGTGCCTGCTCGATAGCGACCTCGGCCATCACCCGCCCGACGCCTTTTCCGCGGTATCCGCCCGCGACACCCATTTTGGCCAGTTCGTACTTGCGTTCGGTGTGTTTCATCAGGGCGCAGGTGCCGACTATCTCGCGGTCGTAGCGCGCGAAGAGTATGGCGCCGCCGGACTGAATGATATGCTTTTTGGGATCGTTGAGGACGATTTCGTCATACGGCTCGACCTCGAAGAATTCCTCGAGCCATTCGTAGTTGAGGTCACGGAAGTATTTGGCGTAGCGTCGGTGGTATTCGATGATTTCGATACTGCTGCGATCTAATTTGCTATTGGTCAAGTTCGTTTGTCTCCTGCAAATGGGGGCGTTGTACACATAAGATACGCTTCGGGGCGGGTTCGTGACAAGCGAATGTTGGAATGGCCTGGGTGGCCCAGCCTCCGGTGGCCGACCCACGGAATGTCAGTTAGTCAGTCGGGAGTGGTAGGTCGAGCGAGTCACAAACCGTGGGAAGCGCTTCTCTCAACATGCTAATTCCCCTGGTGTACTGCTTTATTATGTTGGAGGCCAGGTTGTTCATCTTCGGGGTTCCCAGCGCACCGATCTGTAAGTCGGCATCGTCCACACAGGTCTGACCCTGTGCGAGTTGGCCATCGAGAACCTCGCAAGCATGGACCTGTTCAGAGTCGGCGCGGAATGGTTTGTGTGTACATAAGAAGGAGGTCGCAAGGGCCATTTCGCGCGTGGATATTATGGCATTGCGAGTACCCCGGAAATCTACTCGGACGCGGTATCGCGCCGGGATCGTATCGGCGCACAGCCAATCCCACTCGCTGCGGAAGCCCGGGAAGCCTGAGAGGAGAGAATCGGAGGCATTGATAATGCTGTCCGCCGCTTCTGCTATTACGAACCAGGCCCGGCCATCCGCGACGTTTGACCTTTGCGCCGCTCGTTGCTCAGCAACGAAATTGCCCATTTCGTTCTTTATCGTATCTAACCATGCCGGCCTGCCAGATGAATCGTCTGCCGCCTTCCGGTCGGCGACATTGCACGACAGAAGCAAAACGAGAATAGCGGCCGCGTG
Source organism: uncultured Ignavibacteriales bacterium (assembly GCA_964630485.1). Lineage (GTDB taxonomy): Bacteria > Zixibacteria > MSB-5A5 > GN15 > FEB-12 > JAJRTA01. The sequence goes on along the minus strand of CAZVUZ010000027.1, from coordinate 7,122 downwards.
TATTCTCTGCATGGTTCCTCCCTGGTTACATGCGGTGGTCCCCCGTCCTTGTACGACCGGTGACATAGGTTACACATTAGACCGGCGACATGGGTAACACGTTTAATATGGTATTGGTATGATGGGTTGGTTGATCCGGGGTTTGCCTATGGTTTCCATCACCATCGCCGGACGGGCTGGCCACCTCGCCTATTGTTCCAAAGTTGTCAGGGAATAGCGAAGCATAAAAAATGACCCCAACGGGAGTCGAACCCGTGTTTGCGCCGTGAAAGGGCGCCGTCCTAGGCCACTGGACGATGGGGTCATTCAAAAATCTGTAGATCAAGCGTCCTATTATACCCTTTTTCACCCGTCTGTCAAGAAAATAAGGTCGCCCCGCCATATCCGGCTCAAATTAGCCACCCACCTCCGGATCAAATTAGCCCCTCTCCTTCGGATCAGATCAACCAGCGGATCAGGTCAACCAGCCAGCCAGACTCCCCCCAATATTGCCCAGGGCATGAATAACCACCGCCGGCCAAAGACTCCCCGTTTGCTCGCGAAACCAAGCCGCCGCCAATCCCAGCAAAGTGGCAAAGCCCACGATGAACATTACTGATCCCGTCGGCATCCCCATAGTCAGCAAACCCAGATGCATAGCCCCGAAAAACATCGCGCTGACTATCATCGGATAGCTGACCCGCAAACGACCGATATTGAATCCGTGCCCGGCCAGCGGTTGAAGGAAACCCTGCACCACGCCGCGCACCAGAAACTCCTCCCCAATACTCGCCCCGATCCATATCAGGACAATCACCTGCAAAGTCGAGAATTCTGCCGCCATCGCGTGCTCGGCGACACCCGCCAGGGTACCGATAACCGTACTCCCGGCCCCCAACCCCAGTCCGATAAACAGTAACCAGCCCCACGCTGTCCGGCGCGGTCGGCCAAAACCGTATAATCCCAATCGGCCGCGACTCAGCGCCAGCATAAGGACAACACTCGCCAGAATCATAGTCAGGGACATCGTCGATGCTGACATACAGACATCTCCGCCGCCCGGATCGGAAGTTCCCCCGATCATGACACTGGCCGTACTGGCCAAAGCCAGCACCACCAGCCCCATTACCAGCGCCCCGAAAGTTCTCAATACATAATGCACACGGTCACCTGCATTTCTTTTTTGGTGCTCATGAAATAGTCGTGCTTCGTACAGACAGATTATAACTGAGGCAAATCGGCTCGGCAAGAACATAAACCCGGGAATCTAGTTTACGACATTGAGAGTAAATAAGAGGGTCTACGGCCTCGGTAAAAGTTGACTGGCGGCAAGATAGCTCCGATAATACTCCTATGTTTACCGGTTCCAAAAAGATGCTCGTGGTCGGCGTCTTCGCCGTCGTCCTGATTCTCATGGTCAATCTGGGCTGGTGGCTTTTTTACGATCGCACCGAGAACCTGCTCGATCTGCAGCTCGGTCGCCGCCTGGCCGCGATCGCCTCGGTCACGGGGGTTTCGCTCGATGCCGTCATGGTAGAAAGCCTGACCCTGGACGACATCGAAACCTACCTGTATGTCAGCGAAACCCTCCAGCAGGTGCGCCGGGCCGACTCGCTTTCCGAAGTTTTCCTGCTCGACGAATCCTACCGCTACCTGGCCACGACCTCACTGGAGGCCGATTCGTTCTACTACCTGGCGGAACTCAACGGCCCATACATCGACTCGATTTTCTTCACCACCCCGGCCCCGAACGTGATTGTCACACCCTCCTATCGTACCGGGCGGTTCTACCTTCGGAGCGCCTTCGTCCCCGTCGTCGATGAGTCGGGAGCGGTAATCGCCGTGCTGGGAGTCGAGGCCAGTGTTGATTACTTTGATGCGCTGGGCGACTTGCGCGAGAATCTATATTATTCCACGGCTGTCTCGGTCCTCGGCGGGCTTCTTTTCGGACTGCTTTTCCTCTGGTTCCAAAAGCGGCTCAACCGCGCCGAGACCATGGCTTTCATGAACGAGACCCACGCCTGGCTCGGCCGTATGGTGGCGGTGGTGGCCCATGAGATAAGAAACCCCTTGATGATAATCCGGGCCTCCGCCGAACGCTTGAGTAAAAAGTCCCGGGGCGAAGAAACGGAATTTATCGTCGAGGAGGTCGATCGGCTCAATAGTATCGTCACCGGGTACCTCGATTTCTCCCGCGGCGGCGCCGGGGGGATGCTCACCGAAGGCGGCCCCGAGAAAATCAACCTCGACGACTTCCTGGCCAATATCCGCCGGCACTTCCAAGACAAATACCCGGATGAAAAGATAACCTGGCGAAAGCTCGAGAAGTCCGAGGCACCGGTCATAACCGGATATCCGCGGGCACTCAGGCAGGTGCTCCTGAATCTGCTAATAAACGCCGCTGAAGCCTGCCGGGGCGATAACCGCCCGATTGAACTGGGTCTGAGCGCTCACAGCCGGGGCGAAAATGTCGTAATAAAGGTCGAGGACAGCGGTCCGGGTATGACCCGTCGCGACCTCAAAATGGCTTTCGAACCGTTTTACACCACCCGTCAAACCGGCTCGGGACTCGGATTGTATCAGAGCCGTAAAATAGTTGTCGATCTCGGCGGCGAGATACATATTGAAAGCAAGGTCGGCCGTGGAACCACCGTGATGCTGACCTTACCTGCAAAACCGGGAAAGAAGTGATGGCCAATATTCTTGTAGTCGATGACGAGCCGAAAATGACGTCGCTGGTTTGTGGCCAGCTTGAGGATGCGGGCCACAGTGTCACCACCACCGTCGACCCGGCCGAGGCCCTGAGGCTGATCGACAAACACTCCTTCGATATCGTCATCACCGATCTTTCCATGCCGAAGATTTCCGGCATGACCATCCTTGAGGAAGCGCTCAAGAAAGAGGGCACCGGGGTGATTATGATGACGGCCTACGGTACGGCCGAGACGGCGGTGGAGGCCATGAAAAAGGGCGCCGCCGATTATCTGCTCAAACCGTTTTCCCTCGACGAACTGGAAATACTCGTCAAGCGTCTGGTGGAAAATCAGCAGGTCAAAGCGCTATCGACCCATTATGAAAAGGAGATTGCCGGCACCGCCTACGGGCCGTTTATCGGCACCTCGCCCGCCGCCGAAGCGACCAAGGCCATGCTCGCCAAGGTGGCCGTCAGCGACGCTACGGTTCTCCTGACCGGCAAATCCGGCACCGGCAAGGAGCTGGCCGCCCGGATGGTTCACGATCTTTCGCCCCGCAAAGGCCGGCCGTTTATCGCCGTCAACTGCGCCGCTCTCACCGAAACCCTGCTCGAATCGGAGCTCTTCGGCCACGAAAAGGGCTCCTTTACCGGCGCTGTCGGCCGCAAACGAGGCCGCTTCGAACTGGCCCACGGCGGGTCGATTTTCCTCGATGAAATAGCCGAAACCACACCGGGCTTTCAGTCCAAACTTCTGCGCGTTCTCGAAGAACGCACTCTCTACCGTGTGGGCGGGGTTGACGCCATCGATATCGATGTCCGCGTTATAGCCGCTACCAACCGCGACCTGAAGGAGTATATTGCCGCCGGCGGATTCCGCGAGGACCTCTTCTACCGCCTCAATGTTTTCCCGGTGCATATGCCCGACCTGAGCGAACGCCGGGAGGATATAGTGGAATTGGCGGAGCATTTTATTCAAACCCTGAATTACCCGCACTCCGGGTTCGAAACCCCGGTGGCCGATATCCTGAGACGTTACGACTGGCCGGGGAATATCCGGGAACTGGAAAACGTCATCGAACGGGCCACTATCCTGGCCGGCGGCGAGCCGCTTTCGGTTGATGACTTTTCGCTCGAAGTTGACGATGCCCCGCTGGGCTTATCAGCGGACGGTGGATCATCAGAAGGCGGTCTTGAGGCAGCCGAGAAGAAGGCAATTGTCGAGGCCCTGGCAGGCACCGGAGGGAATAAGACTGACGCGGCCAGACTCCTGCGAATATCTCGGCGGCGCCTTTACAGCCGCATGAAAATACTCGGTATTAAATAATGACGCGCCTTTTGGTTCATACAGGTGTACGCTCAAGTACAGTCGGCGCCCCAGAGGGGCGTTCGTACGATTCGTGCAATACTCGTAAAGTGCTGTATATCAACGGCATAATCCCGGGAGGTCAGGTTGCCTGCGACCGGGCACGGGTTTTGATACTCCTTTACAGTGGAAAACGAGGAGTAATAGTATGAGCAGACCTTTATCTAACATATCGCTGGTTCTCCTGATCGCCCTGTTAATGGCAGGATCTATCCTCGCCCAGGGGCAACAGGGTAACACCACAGACAGACTCCGCCAACAGCTGGAGCAAACCGACCAGCTTATCGACCGTGCTCGTGAGGCCGTTCACGCCTCCAAGTCACCGGCTGCGAAGGTTTCCCTCGACGCCGCTCTGAGCTACCAGGAACAGGCGTGGAATGCCTACCACAATGATTACCTGCAGACCTCAGGGCGGTTGACCGTGAAGGCCCGGATGCAGGCCCAGAAGGCTATCAGCGCCGGTCGCCTGACAGAGCAAAACGAGGACGCCGTCCTGAGAAAGCTGGAGCAGGTAAAGGAGATGTTCGAGAAGGCTCGTGAGTACCAGTCAATGCAGCCGGGTGAGGGCTACGAGGCCGTCCTCCGAAACGCCCGCGACAATCTCGATCGCGCCTGGGAGTTTTACCGTTCATCCCAGTACCGGGCCGCCGTCATGCTCGCCAACCAGGCCGAAAAGGCGTTGCGGAAACTGACCATGGACTCCAGTCGCTCGGTGCGCACCCGGATGAACTATGAACGGCGCTCACAAAACATCGAAAGCGTGATTAACGATGCCGCCGACAGGATGGCCGGGTGCTCCAGGGACGAGGCCTTGAGTCTTCTCGAACGGGCTCGTGAGACCTATCGCCGGGCTGAGGATCTGGCCGTGGAAAACCGATATGGTGCCGGCATGACGGCGCTTTTGAAGGCTCGCGACATGGCTCAAAAAGCGGCCCGTATGTGCCGTGGTGCCGATGGCGACAAGCTTGAGAACCGGCGTGTAAGATATCAGGCGGAACTTGATCGGCTTTCGGAAAACCTGTCGCCTTCCGACGCTACTGGTACCGGGCTTAAATCGATGGTTCAGGAACAACTGCGGCTGGCCCAGGAAGCCCTGCAGGAAGGTCGACGCGAGGCGGCCGCCGCCGCGCTCAAGGGCGCAGAACAGACCCTCAAACAACTGCGTCGCCACTTCATGGAGCAAAATGGATAGTCCCGACCGGGGGTGCCTTGGTAAACACTAAAAACGCGCTACTCCGCATAATCACCGTAGCCACATTGCTGACCGGAAGTTTTGGCCCTATCGCCAGCGCTTCCGGCTTTACCTTTAAGGCCGGTGTCGGTTACGATTTTCTCTCCCAGGAATTCTTTCTGGATTCGGCGGCCCTGACCGGGCCCGATTCTCTGCTTACACAATGGGAGCTTACCACCGATTACTACGACGACCTCAAAGGACAGCTATCATTTTCCTACATTCCCCACGATGACCGCCGCCTGGAACTTAGCGCCACCTATGACCAGACCCGCGACTTTCTCAGAGCCCGCCTCAACGGCAATATCCGCGCCGATATAAAAAAAAGTCGGCTCGATTTGACGGCGGAAATTGAGGGCAAGAATCGCTACCGAGGTGAGGACGAATTCGGACAGAGCTACCTGCTGGCCTACGGTCGCGGGAAATTGACCACCCCCCTGACAAACTCCCTCAATCTGGCCATGCAAATACACGCCGACGGGGTCAGCTTCGAGTCAACCTCGGAGTACAACTACAATTACTATCGCTATGGAGGCAGGCTCGGACTCGAAAAATCCTTCGATAACTTCTCCTTCGCCGAGATCACCCTATACGCCGAGAACCGCCTGGTCCCGGACTCCGGAGACCTCGATTATTCCAGGATTGGAGTCGAGTCGTCCTTTATGGGCTTCTACGGCGCGAGCGGCCAGCTTGACTTGCTCGGGACTCTGGAGAAAAAGGATTATAACCGTCCTAATAACCAGTACGATCACTATCGCCTTGATCTGGATGGACGCAACCGGGTGTCGCTTTCGGGGCAGTGGCTCTCACAGCAGGAACTGACCTTCGAGATGACCCAGTATGATCCTGATGACCCCGTCAGCAATGACTATTCCCTGACCCGCTTGGCCCTGTTGGCGGGGTTGGAGCGGATTCGGTGGACTATTCTGGCCGGCCCCGAGTTTCGGCTGATGGATGAACAGGTGCGGGAAGGCCTGACCTTTGAGGATTATTCGGAATACGCCGGACGAATCAACCTTGATTATGTCGACCCCAGTCTGCTCTGGCTAAGTGTGGAATCGAGCCTTGGGAGACGCAATCAGGATGAAGAGGAGGAGTTTCATTCGGACTTTACATTCGAGCGCCTGACCGTTTTCGGTGAGCTCACCCTGGCCACCGGATTGAGCCTGAACGCCCTCTTTTCGGCCGAGTGGGAATGGCACGAAGTCTCGACCGACGACACCCGTATTTACCTGCTCTCCTCCAGTTTGACCTATTCATTTTGAGCTCTCGGAGCCCATTTCCGAAACCTTTTCACCTCTCCCTCGCGGCCCGTCAACACCTCCGATACAATACTTCCCCACCGATTTACTCTTCTTTCTATGGCCTTTCAGAGACATGGGGACGACTGCTCCCGCCGAGAACGGCTTGTGACGCTTTTCACAATCGCTGCCCTCTTTGGGTTGATCTCCGGCCACTTTCTACCGGGTCGCTTATTGCTCCCGCTCCCAGCTCCCAGTTGAATTTCAGCACCGTAACCGGCGGCGCTAGACCCCCGTCTCGTGGCCCGGGAATCATCCCGGCAGAACCGCTCCGGCAAACCAAACATGTACCTCACATTCCTCTTTAAGGGCGTTATCGCGGGCCGCTGCGGCCCATTTACCCATTCCTGGCAGGGTCTGGCAATGGGCTCCGTCGCTCCTCCATAGCGGACATCAATGCTCCGGTCAGGACCTGTCGACGTGTCACTGATTGTGATTTTATTCACAATCGTAGCTCTTAACGATCGGCTTGCACCCAATCAACTGAAACAGTCCCTGAGGCGGGTCGTTCCCTGCCCCATCCATCTTTAAAAAATCATCCCGGCCACGTTCG
>CAZVUZ010000026.1:448-26708 GCA_964630485.1 uncultured Ignavibacteriales bacterium | reverse complement strand
TCGTAAGTGAACTTGAGTCCCTTCACCCGGTCGGCGTTTTCCATGACATCGATAATGGCCTCGGCGGTGACATCCATGTGGGCCTGGGTGTAGACCCTTCGCGGTATGGTCAGCCGCACCAGCTCGAGTTTGGGCATGTAGTTTTCGCCGGTTTCCTTGTTGCGGCCGGCCGAGACGGCGCCGCGCTCCATGGCACGGACCCCCGATTCGACATAGATGGCCGCCGCGAGGGCCTGGGCCGGGAACTGTTCCTGCGGGATATGCGGCAGGAATCTGCGGACGTCGAGAAAGACCGCGTGGCCGCCTACCGGCTGAACAATCGGCACGCCGGCGTCCATGAGCTTCTGACCAAGGTATTTCACCTGGCCCACGCGGGCCTTGATGTGATCGTACTGGACCGATTCGGTGATGCCGATTGCCAGCGCCTCCATATCACGCCCGGCCATCCCACCGTAGGTGTGAAGGCCCTCGTAAACCACGACCAGGTTGCAGGCGCCGTCGTATAGCTTCGGATCATTCATGGCCAGGAAACCGCCGATATTCACCATCGCGTCTTTCTTGGCTGACATCGTCGCGGCGTCGGTTAAAGCACAGATTTCGTATACGATCTCGGCCACGCTCTTATCTTCATAGCCCGGCTCGCGCTCTTTGATCAGGAAGGCATTCTCGGCAACACGGGTCATGTCGTGGACGATCAGGGTGTTGTGCTCATCGGCCCACTTGCGGAGCTGTTTCATGTTTTCCATGGAGATTGGCTGACCACCGGCCATGTTCACCGCCGTGGCGATACAGATATAGGGAATTTTATCGGCGCCGACCTTTTTGACCAGGTCATCGAGTTTCTGAAAATCGACATTGCCCTTGAAGGGATGCAGATTGGCGGGGTCATGGGCCTCGTCAATGATGATGTCAACGAAGGTTCCCCCGGCCAGCTCCTGGTGCAGGCGGGTGGTGGTGAAATACATGTTGCCCGGGATATAATCACCCTTCTTGATAAGCAGCTGCGACAGGATATGTTCGGCGCCGCGGCCCTGATGCGTCGGGACCATGTACTTGTAGCTGTAATACTCTTCCACCGCCTTTTGCAGGTGATAGAAGTTGCGGGAGCCGGCATAGGATTCGTCGCCCATCATGAGCCCGGCCCATTGCCGGTCCGACATGGCGGAGGTGCCGGAATCGGTTAAGAGGTCGATGTAGACGTCTTCGGAACGCAGCAAGAAAGTGTTGTAGCCGGCTTCTTTGATGGCCTTCACGCGGTCTTCATAACTCGTCATCGTGATGAGTTCGACCATCTTGATCTTATAAGGTTCGGCCCACGATTTCTTTTTCGGGGACACTTCACGGGTATGCATAAAAATACTCCAGGTAGTTGATTCTGTATTATGGTCAGGTGATACATGTCGCACCGCTCGGTGCGCTTGCCCTCGCCCACCTCTGCCAGGGCCGAAGGACCCGGATGGGTCGCCGTGACACTGGCAACTAACTAACCTGTCTTAACAGCCGTCGCGGCCCGCGGTTCCCCGGAGGGGGCAGAGCCCCTTACTGTGAAGGTGCAGTGCGAGTCGCCACAAAGAAAAAGGCCCGCCGTAAAGGCGGGCCCTTAGATATGCTGATTTTAGATGAGGCTATTACTTGAACCGCTTCGGGCTGCGGGCTTCCCATTCAACCACGATCGGGCTGGCCACGAAAACCGAGCTGTAGGTTCCGACCAGGACACCCAGGATCAGGGCCATGGCAAAGGTCCGAAGGACCTCGCCGCCGAGGAAGAACAGGGTGCCGACCACGAGCAACGTCGTCAGCGAAGTATTCACGGTACGCGAAAGCACTTCGTTGATGGAAGCATTGACGGCGGAGGCGAATTCTCCCTTGGAGCGGTACTTGCGTAGATTCTCACGGATACGGTCATAGACCACTACGGTATCCGTGAGTGAATATCCTGCCAGGGTTAGCAACGCCGTAATCAAGAGCAGATCGAACTCGAGACCAAAGACATAGGTCAGACCCAGAACGGCGAGAACATCGTGGAAGGTCGCGATGGTTGCGGCAATACCGCTCCGGAAATCGAAGCGAATCCAGATGTAGATAACGATGCAGCAGAGCGAGAGCAACACCGCTTTCTGGGCATCGCTGCGGAGAGTCTGCCCCACGGCCGGTCCGATGATGTGCTCGGACTCGATCGTGAAGGCATTCCCGGCAAACGATTCGTCGACCAGGGCCTTCATGCGCTCGGACTTCAGCCGCCCGGCCTCCTCGGACTCGGGTTTCTTCACCTTGAGAATAAAGGCATTCTCCTCGGAGAAGTTTTTGAGTTCGGTGATCGTGGCATCGGGGAATTCGGTCGACATAGCGGTTCGCAAATCCTCGATCCCTACCGGCTTCTCGAAGTAGCCGTAAATCATCGTACCGCCGGCGAAGTCAATACCGAGATTGCCCTGGCCGGTGACGATCATGACGAAGGCGAAAACGCCCAGCGCCACCAACGCCAGCGAGACCAGGAAGGCGATCTTCCTGGCGCCGATGAAGTCTATTTTTGTTTCTCCAAATAGTCTAAACATATTCTGTTACCCTCTTCCTTATATACTCAGTGAGCGATAGCGCTTGCGGAAATCAAACACCTGCTTGGTGATGACAAACGCGGTGTACAGAGAAATGACAATACCCCAGAACAGGGTCACGGCGAATCCCTTAATAGGACCGGATCCTAAGAGGAAGAGGGCCCCGGCCGTGATCAGGGTTGTCACGTGCGAATCGAAAATAGCCACGAAGGCGCGGTTGTACCCGGCGTCGATGGATGCTCGCACCGTTTTACCCGTTCGCAACTCTTCGCGTATACGCTCGAAGATGAGGATGTTGGAGTCCACCGACATACCTATCGTCAGGATGATACCCGCGATACCCGGCATTGTCAGGGTAGCTCCGAGGGCGGACATAATCGCCAGCAGGAAGAAAATATTGAACAGCAGGCCGATGTCGGCGATGATGCCCGAGAAGCGATAATAGATCCCGATAAACAGAAGGACCAGGACCAGACCCAGAAGCGAAGCCTGGAAACCCTTGCGGATCGAGTCCGCGCCGAGTCCGGCACCGACCACGTTCTTTTCGATAATCTCCACCGGGGCTGGCAGGGCACCGGCCTTAAGCACGATTTCCATGTTGCGGGCGTCGTCAATGGCGGCCGTCGAACCCATGGTTATCTGACCGCGGCGACGAATCTTGGAATTGATAAACGGCGCCGATTCGACTTTATCATCGAGGACAATAGCCAGCGGCTTGTCAATATTGGCTCCGGTAAGCTGGGCAAAGCGTGCCGCACCGTCGCCGGAAAGCTGGAAGTTGACCACAAAGCCGCCCATGTTGTCGCGACTGAGGGCAATGTTCTCGAGGAATTTGCCCAGGAACTGGACCTTACGCTTGACGAGATACAGGAAATAGACCTCGCGGCTGTTGCGGATCTCGGTACGGGTCGACCAGGCGAACTGGACGTCGATCGGCATGACCGCGGTCACACCCGGCAGTTTTAGCCAGCGGTCGACCTTCTCGCGGTCGGCCTTGGCCACCGCGTAGCAGGGCCAGCCGGTACCCGTGCGACTGTTGAACAGGGCCGCTTCCAGGCGCGTCGTCAGCGGATTGTTACCCTCGTCAACCACGCCCCCCTCGTCAAATCCAAAAAGACCGGCGGTATCAACAGCCGAATCACCCAGCAGATCGGCGGCCAGGCCTTCGGCCTTTTCGGCGACTTCCCCGGCGGCTTCTTCCGCGTCGGCGGTAGTGACGTTTTCAAGCGTGAGATCGCTCTCGGCGTCTTCCGTACCAGTCTCACCCTTGCGGGTTTTTTCATATTCGGCGACGACCGAATCCATGCGCGAAAGCAGGAGGTTGCCGTTATCCATGGCCTCGAGCAATTTGAACTCGAGCAAAGCCGTCTGACCGATAAGGTCCTCGGCTCGATTGGCATCGGTATAGCCCGGCAGGTCGACGATGATGCGGTCGTTACCCTGTTTGACGATAGTCGGTTCGGCCACACCCAGACCGTCTACGCGGTTGCGGATGATCTGCATGGCCCGATCGACGGCGTCGCCGGCCGCGCCCGCGTCAAGCTCTTCGAGTTTGACTCTCAGGACAACGTGAATACCTCCCTGTAGATCAAGCCCGAGGCGAATGGCCTCCTGCTGGAGAGCCAGCAGGGCGCCCGGATCGTCCTCTTGCATGGCCGCCTTGTCGTTTTCACTCATGGTCCACAGGCGGAACGTATCCCAGAAGGCAACAACCGCCAGGATCACCAGGACCACGGTGAGAATAGTGCGCCAATTCTCTTTTGACATAGAAAATCCTTCCTAAAAGCTCTTATCTTAAATTCTTATTTTTCGGGAAAAAACAGTGGTCCGGCTCAGGGAGCGGACGCAGGTAGACAGAAGCTAACTGGTGCCGGAGGGCCGGGCGCCAACGAGAGTGAACTGACGCCCAAGATGGGCATCGATTAGACATGAACTGGTCATGACCGACTTGCAGCGAAGTTCTATGACGGCGTTCTTGAGGCTCTCACGAGAATCGTCACCTTCGGTCTTGAACCGGCTCGAGGAATTATCGCTTTTCAGTACCAGCGGCACCACGAAACAGGCGTTGGGTTCGCCGTTGGGCGTTCCGGTCGGCGCCATGTTCTCCGGGGCCTCTTCCGGACCCGGCACGGCCACATCCAGAGCAACCTGATCCGGCTTGGATTCCGGTTCCTCAACCGGTCGATCATAGGCCGAAAACAGCCTGTCGGCGGCGCCCGCCCCGGAAAGAGCCAGAGCCACGAGCATAAAGATAGTCATGGCGACTCGGCTGAACCGGACTGTTTTTGCGATAATCTTTCTCATAACAAAGTTGCGCGAATATAACAAATACTCTCCACAAGTCAATTCATTTCTGATCTCGAACTTGACAGCCGCCAACGTTCGCGATAATATAACTCATTATCGTACCGAAAGATATTTGCCCTTAGCGGGACCCGGGTTAGATTTACAAGTGGGGTATAAAATGGTCGAAAAGTCAACTATTCGCCGCGCAATATGGGTGTCGGTCTGCTTTCTATTCACCCTGACAATTCCCTGCCAGAGCGCAGAGAATACCGAAACATATGACCTCGATAACGGCCTGACCGTCATTCTAAAGGAAAACCACGCCTCCCCCATGGTGGCCAGTATCATTTTCATCAAATCGGGTAGTAAATACGAATCCGACTATGAGAACGGGATTACCCATTTTCTCGAACACCTGCTCTTCGACGGCACCGCCAACCTGACCCGGGAAGAACTCGACCATTCCATAAGAAGACTCGGCGGCTATATCAACGCCTTTACCCGCAAGGAAATGACCGCCTATTTCGTGCTGATGCCGAAACACTACATCGATTACGGCCTGACGGTACAGGCGGATATGCTCTTCAATTCGGTGTTTCCCGAGCAGGAGCTGGCCAAAGAGCGCCAGGTGGTCATCGAAGAGATCAACCAGAGCATGGACAACCCCGAATACGCGTCGGAGACCTTCTTCAGGCAGAAGGCCTATGCCGGCACCGATTACGATCGAACGGTTCTCGGCTACCGAGAATTTATCGAGAACATTCCCCGCGAGGCGATCATCGATTACTGGAAGCGTTACTACGTCCCCGGCAATATGACCGCCCTGATAATCGGTGATTTCGAGCCCATGGCCATGAAACACATGGTCGCGGCCACCTTCGGGGGCGCCATCGGTACATCCGTCGCGCCCGATTCTTCCCTGACGGATCCCGGAAGCGAGTCTGTCGCGGAACCTTCAATCCGCAGCAATGAATTCACCGGGCAGGCAGTGTTTGACACTCTGGCGCCGGTCACCACCACCCATATCGATTTCTCCATCGCCGCGCCGCATTTCTCCGATCCCGACTACCTGGCTTTCGACCTGATGAGCCAATATTTGTCGATGGATGATATTTCACCGCTCAAGAAGGCCTTGACCTCTGGCGATTCGGCCCTGGCAACCGAGGTCAGTGTGGGGCTGGTGACGCATGAGGAGTTCTCGCGCCTGGAAATCTCGGTCCTGACCGACAAACCGGAAAACCGGGAGGTCATACTCCGCACGGTTACGGATCAGCTGGCCTCTTTGGGCAATTACACCGCCGACCCGGAAACAATAGAAGGTATCAAAACCTCGGTCAAATGCGACAACATCTATTATGCCGAGAAACTTCACTATTACGGCTTCATAATCGCCCCGATGATGATGTCGGCCGGCTGGGATTTTCTCCAGTCATACCCCGAACGCCTCAGTGAAATCCATTGGAGTCAGTGCCAGGCCGTGGCAAAAAAGTGGCTTGCCACTCCCGATTTCGTGGCCACCGTCGTTCGCCCGATGGATGAGACGGGCACGGAGCCGTTTCGGCCCACCGGGCTGGGCGCCGATATCATTGCCGCCTATTTCGACACGGCCCAGTTTGCCGGTCTTGATTCCGCCGCGGTTTATCCGCTGGCCTATCCTCAGACCGATTCGGTCAGTCTGGATCTCGATGATCGGGCCGAGTACTATCGGGAAGTTCTGGCGAACGGCATGACGGTGATTATCAAGAGCAGTCCCGACAGCAGGGTTTTTGCCATGAATGTTCTCGGTAAGAACCGGACCGCCAACGAGCCGGAGAACAAGGAAGGCATCACCGATTTCGTCAACCACTGCCTGGAAAAGGGCACGGTTACCCGGAATGCCCGCGAGCTGTCGCGGGATCTGGCCCGTATTGGCGCCAGTGTAACGCTCTATGACAATCCGTGGATACCCTATGACGACCGTTATACCACCCGCCGCTTCTCCTTCTTGAGGTTCGAGACGATTGACGAATTCGCCGAGAAGGGCTTTCACCTTTTCAGCGAGATGCTGTTGTTTCCGTCCTTCGATTCCTCCGAAGTGGAAAATGTCCGGCGTTCCCTTATGGGCAGCCTGGGCAGGAAGACAGCCAAACCGAGGGATGTCGCCCGCGACCTGTTTTTCGCCACAATGTTCGAGGGTTCCGACTATGGGCGTACGATCACGGGCACGGCGAGGTCGATCGGTTCGATAGGTATCGACGACATCCGCGAACACCACCACCGTTTCTATGCGCCGGAGAACCTCATCCTGACAATCGGGACCAACCAGCCGGTGGCTAAGGTAAAATCATGGGTTGACCGTATGTACGGCCGCCTCACCCCTGCCGGGATGACCTACGACTCGGCCGCAGCGCCGCAGATGATACCCGAGAGGCGGGTTAACAAACACCCGATGGAGAGCGAACAGGTAGCCCTCTACCTCGGATGTCCCCTGCCGGGAGCCGGATCCGGGGAAGCGGCGGCCATAAAGGTAGCTACCTCGATACTGTCCGAGCGGCTCTATCTCAATTTGCGGGAGAAGCAGGGTCTGGCCTATTCGGTGGGCGCCGGCACTGTACTCGATAAGCATTTCGGCTGGCAATACAGTGTCATCAGCACGGCCGCCGATAATTACCAGCGCGCCCTGGACGGCATCGTCCTGCAAATCGACAAACTGAAACTCGACGGCCCCACCGCGGAAGAGATTTACAGCGCCCGCAACCAACTCTGGGGCAGTCTGAGCCGAGCCAAGCTCTCGCGTATTAACCAGGCCTACTACCTGGCCGTCGACGAGTATCTCGGATTGGGACTCGGGCACGATCAGGAATACCTCAATGCCCTTGCCGTGGTCACGGTCAGTGACATAAGGCGGGTGATGGCCCGGTATTTCATGACGGATTTCTACGTTCTGGCCGCCGCCGGGAAGGTCCAGTGAGCAGCGGCCAAGCCGCCCTAACAACAGACTTACAATAATCTAACGTTTTTCTGACATTCTGCTTGACCGTGAACGGCGCACGGGTATATTCAGCGCAAAATCAGGACAGGATTTGGACCATGGACGCTCCCTTATATGCCTGACAACATTGCTCCTACTGATGCACGCACGTTCAGATTTCGCCCCGCCGATGCGGTGGCACTGAAGCTTCTGGCCATTGTCGGTCTTCTATACATTTTCATTCTATCGATTACCCTGCTTGGTGCCTCGTTCAAGCTTTTTGGTCGGGAATTTGCCGAGGCTATTTTCCAAACGACCTCCAACCCTATTGTTGCGCTGGTCATAGGCACCCTGGCAACAGCTATTATCCAATCCTCCTCGACCACGACTTCGATTATAGTGGGACTTGTGGCGTCGGGCATGCTGCCCTTCACAGCGGCCATTCCGATGGTCATGGGTGCCAATATCGGAACCTCTATCACCAACACCATTGTGGCGCTGGGCCATATATCGCGAAGTGAAGAATTCCGACGGGCATTTAAAGGTTCTCTGCTACATGACCTTTTCAATGTGTGTACTGTTGTGATCTTGTTGCCGCTTGAGATTTATTTTCATCTCATCGAGCGCACGGCCAACCTTCTCCAGGGATTTTTCACCGGGTTCGGCGGGATGAAATTCAGTTCCCCCCTCGCGGCAGCTACCAAACCAGTGGCCAACTGGATTCTTCATTCCACCGGCGATCTGGCCTGGGTGGGTGTCCTCCTTTCCCTGCTTTTTCTTTTCATAGCCCTGCGCTATATTGTCAAGGTCCTGCGTTCGCTGGTCCTGGCCCGGGTTGAGAAGTTCTTTCAGCGATATATTTTCCGAACCCCGGTCCTGGCCCTGGTCGTGGGCCTGGTAATCACCACCATGGTGCAGTCGTCCTCAATCACCACCTCCCTGGTCGTTCCGCTTCTCGGAGCCGGGATTATCACCCCCGCCCAGGTGTTTCCGTACATGATGGGGGCAAACGTCGGAACTACCGTGACAGCCTTCCTGGCCTCCTTCGTGACCGGGTCGACGGGCGCTGTCGGTGTTGCTTTTGCGCACCTAACGTTCAATATCTACGGCATTGCCATATTTTGGCCATTGAAGCGAATACCCATTTGGATGGCAGAAAAAGTCGGTGATCTCTCAGCAAAATCCAGGCTGGTGCCGTTCTTGTATATATTGATTGTGTTTTTCGGGATTCCCGGAATAATCCTCTATTTCTGGAGCTAAAGGGATGTTTGGCAAATTCAAATCTTTGTTCGGTATTGAGAGTCTTCTCGATTCGGCCTTCGATACGACGGTCAAAATGATCGAATTCGACCACCAGATGTATGAGGCAGCCAAGAACACACTGCGAAGAACCGATAGCACCGACCTTCCTTTCGACGTCCGGAAAATGGATCGTAAGATTAACAAGTACGAGCGGGAAGTACGACGACAGGTTGTAACCCACCTGTCGATTTCCGGCACCCAGAATCTAGTGCCGGGACTGGCCCTGGTCTCGATCGTCATCGACGTCGAGCGTATCGGCGACTATACCAAGAACATGGTCGGCCTGGCCGCCGCCCATGAGGACGCTCTCAAGGGTGGCAGGTATGAGGAACAGCTACAGGAGATCGAACGGGTCAATGACGAGATCTTTCCGGCCGTAATCGAGGTTCTCACGGATCAGAATATGACTCTGGGCCGACAGATTATGGGTAAGGAAAAGGACACCGCGAAAAAGGCGGAGGACATTGCCACCGCCATGATCAAAGAGGATTTCAAGACCCTGACAACTTCCGACGCCGTGTGCCTGGCGCTGTATTCTCGTCACCTTAAGCGCATCAACGCCCACCTGACCAATATTGCCAGTTCCATCGTCAATCCATTTCCACGGATCGGTTTCAGAGAAAAGAAGAAGTAATAACCAACTGAGAAATTACTTATCTTTGAGCCCCAGCCCCATGCGCATAGCCGGTATCAGGCTCTTGCGATGGGCTATGTGATAGACTATCGCCAGTACCCCGTAGGCTATGGCCACCTCCATTCTGATCTGCTGAACGATCAACTGCGCCGCAAAGAGCACCAGCAAAAGGGTGCCTTCTTTCCTGCCCAGTCTGAGATTGACTAACACCGCCACTCCGAACAAGGACTGCGCCGCGGTCAGGATCAATTCGTGCTGTTGCAGTTCGTCGAGAGGGAAGGGCCGGATGGCCTGTCCGGATATGGCAAAGACCAGGGGTATGGTTCCCACCAGAAGTGTCCACTGATTCACCTTGGAAGAAATCAGTGCCTTCATGGCCGACCCGGCCGCACCGCGCAAGGCCCAGGTGCCGGCGACGATGAATTCCGGTGATTCTGAGGCAATCGGAGCCAGCCACTGCACCAACAGGAACTCGTCCATACCGAATCTCTCACCCATGGCGACCAGGCTGTGAGCGAAGGGCTCGGCGACGAAGAAAATGACCGCCGCGGCCCAGAGGAAGAAGAAGACCGTAATCGACCGCCTCAGCCAGGTGACCTGGTTGGCGAGAATTTTGACCGGCCCCACAAATTCCGGCTCGACCGTCTCCATCTGCGCCGCCCGACGCGTGTAAAGGGCAAAGAGCGTCACCAAAATGACGGTGTCAAAGAGAGTCAGACTGCCCTTGAGCGGAATCGTAAAGGAATAAATCGTGGCCATGGCCAGATAGAAGATTTCCACGTGCTGCGACTTGTCGAGGATAATTTCTTTGCGCTTTTTCGCCAGGATATAAATGGCCAGCACCGCCGGCCAGCCAAGTCCGACCAGCAACCGGTTGGCGCCGGTCATATTGGCAATGGCGTAGTGGGCCTCCTCGGGAATATGCGCCGCCCGCCAGGTAAAGACAAAGTCGACGGCATACTCGGGAAGAACCGCCAAAAGGGCGAGAATAGCCACCGCCAGCGACTCCGAGATATCTATCTGGGCCGCCTCGGCCGCCCATGACAGGATAAAGGCCGCCCCGAAAATGGCGATGCCAAACATAAGCGTTCCCACATGCGGCGAGAGATGGGTCCCGGTAACACCGGCATAGAACCCGGGTAACGTTGCCACAAAGGTCGCGATCATCATGACCCATAAATATGGATCGATATGAAATTTGTGCTGCTTAGAATCCATTGTTGAAGTCTGCCCTCTACCGATATTTCAAATCGTGGCGATCCGGCGGCAAGCTAACCCCTGATTACCATGTTGACAATGTCTTTTCTCAACAGGATACCTACGAGGTTATCCTCAGAAGTCACGAAAACTCTTCTAACATCCTTAAAAATCATCATTGCCGCGACTTCCACGATCCTCGTTTCGGGCGCGGTGACTTCAAAATCGGTACTGTATAGCTGGGAAACCTTGATCTTGTCTTCTTGTTTCAAAAGCTCCTCAAACGGTTCGATGTCCATGGAGTAATTGAGATTCGAAATCAACGCCTGATAGTCCGGCAGGGCCGCCTTGATCAGGTCGCGGTCATCGATGACGCCCAGCAGCTTGTTGTTCTCATCGACCACGGCCAGCGCCGAAAGACGATACCGGAACATCTCATTGGCAACGTCCTTAAGGGTGTGGTCGGGCGTCACCGAAGCCACTTTGTGGCGCATGACATCTTTGACCATCAGTTCCTTGTCGACCGTCACATTCGCCTCGGAAACCAGTTTTATCAGGTCGGGCCTGTGGGTCACGGCCAGCACCCGCTCGAGCATACCGGGCATGCGGCCGAAGGCGGCCAGGCCGGAGAGGGTCTGCAGGTACAGCTTGGCGATGGTGGAAGGGGTCAGCAGCAAACAGACGATGTGCACCGGGATGTCGTCGGGCGTCTTGCCTTCCAGCCCGTGCCGGGAGACACCCACCAGTATATAGAGTTCGTTGACAGCATCGGTTCGAGCGTGAGGGAAGGCGAACCCGTGACCGTAGGACGTGTTCTCGATCTCTTCCCTGTCCCAGATCGTCTGCAGAATGGCATCATAGTCGGCGGCGACTCCTTCCTGCCTGATCATGGTAATGAGTTCCCGAACCGCTTCTTCCTTGGTGCGGGCCTGAAGATCGATGTTGATACGACGCTCCATGAGCAGGTTGGCCAGTTTCACTTAATTACCTCTCCGTTCTCATTGGTCGCTGCGACCGACCGGTTTTTTATCAAATCAGGCGAGGCGACGCCGCCCGATACCAGGAACTTGACACCATCTTCAACGGACATTTCCAGGTGGAAGATCTCGCTGATGGGCACCATTATAACCATCCCCGAGACGGGCGTCGGGGTGGATGGCACGAAGACCGTGGCAAACTCGTCGTGGCCCCCTTCCCGGTTAACGATGGTCACCGTTTTAGATACGAAACACAGGGCATAGACGCCGCGGCGCGGGTATTCGATCAGGACCACTTCTTTAAAGGACTTAACCGACGGCATCGCCACCGCCTCGAGCAATTGCTTGGCCGACGAATATATGGGCCGGATAATGGGCATGCGCGCGAGTAGTTTTTCACCCAGGCCGTAGATCTTCGAACCTAAGAAACTCCGCGTGAAGAATCCGGCGAGGATGATAAGCAACAGTGTCGTCAGGATGCCCAATCCCGGCACATAATACTCAAAGAGTTTCATCAGTACCGGTTTCAGAATACCGTCAACGGCCTCAAACATAAACCGCAGTACAATATACGTGAGAATCAGGGGTACCACCACGAGTACCCCGGAGACAAAATTTCTCCTGACGATGTGTGTCACCGTGCTAAAGACAGACATAGTTATACCTTAACCCGTTAATTACCGCTCTGATTATAGCGGGAGGCAAAATTTAAGTCAATTGTTTTCGGTTGTCTATCTCGGCAAGATACCGACCACTGTCGGCAGGTCAGCCACAAATTCGAGAACCGGCTCGGCGTACAATCCGAAGAGCACCACGCCGACGACACCAATCAGCACTACCGCCGTTCCCGGGAAGCCCGGCTTCACTTCAACGGCCGAGGCCTCGCTTGAGAAGTACATCTGTTTGATGATGTTGGCATAGTAATACAGCGAGAAGACCGCCGTGAGCAACCCGACTCCGACCAGCCAGTAAAGCCAGTGATACGACGGGTCACTTCCGGCCATGCTGATGGCGGCCGCGAAGACCTTGTACTTAGCCAGGAATCCGGCCATCGGCGGAATGCCCGCAAGTGACAGCATAAACACCGCCAGCGCCAGCGCCATCAAAGGTGATGACTGCGATAGTCCGCGGTAGTCGATAATCTGAGACGATCCGGTTTTGTCCTCGAAGAAAGTGGCAATGGCGAAAGCGCCCATGTTGGCGAAGAGGTAGGCGAAAATATAGAAGCCGACCGCGGCGAGACCGTGTTCGTTGACCGCCACCATACCGATCATAATATAGCCCGCCTGGGCAATCGAGGAATAACCAAGCATGCGTTTGATATTGGTCTGCCTGATGGCCACGGTGTTGCCGTAGACCATGGCCGCGCAGGCAAGGATCCCGACCAGTAGTCCCCAGTCATTGGGAGCCATCTCCGTTCCCCAGAAGGCGGACAGGCCGTTGACGAATATTTTTGCGAAGGCCACCAGGCCGGCCGCTTTGGAACCGACCGACAGGAAGGCCGCCACCGGCGTCGGGGCGCCTTCGTAAACATCGGGAACCCACTGGTGGAAGGGCGGCAGGCCCAGCTTGAACCCTATCCCGGCCAACATTACGACCGTGGAAATGACAAGAACGAACCCGATATTCTCGAAAGTGAGATGGGTGATGGCCAGGTTCACCTTCATCTGGAGCAGGTCGGTCGTACCGGTCAGGCCGTAGAGGAAGGAGATGCCGTAAAGGAGCAGCGCCGAGGAGAAGGCTCCGACGACGAAGTACTTGATTCCGGCTTCGACTGACAGCTTATCATCCTTGTAAAAGGCGGCCAGAATGAAAAGCGGGATGGTCGTCAGTTCCAGACCGATATAGAGAGAAATCAGTTCATTCGACGAGGCCAGGAACATCATCCCGACCGTCGAGAGGAGGATCAGGCCAAAGAACTCACCACGGTGGTGCAGGATTTTGGTTTTGATGATCCCGAAACAGCTACCGATAGCCATGAAAGCGGAGCCGAGGAAAACAACCTTGAAGAACAGCGACAACGGATCGCTGTAGAACATGTTGCCGAAACCGCTGCCGTATCCGGTGAAGGCCAAAATGGCGCCGGCTATCAGGAGTCCCAGCATGGCTACATATCCCACGGCTGTTTCTCTTGTGCGCCCCGTAATCAAATCGAACGTCACCACCACCAGCGCCCAGACGAAGAGGAATATCTCCGGGAGCATCAGTTTCAGGCTATATTCGGGTAACTGCAAATCCATCATTTATTACCTGGACATCAGGGTTATCAGGTGCTCAAGGGTCGACGACATCAGTATCGAGAGATGCTTGGGATAAATTCCGATATAGAGCGTCAACAAACCCAGAGGGGCGACGGTGATTATCTCGCGCAGGTTGATATCCTTAAGACCGCCCCATTTTTCGACATTGAACTCACCGAGGAACACGTTTTGCACCATGCGCAGCATATAGGCCGCACCCAGCACCACACCGAGTACCGCGATACCAACCAGCACCTTGTTGAGTTCGCCGAAGGCGCCCACGAAAACCATGAACTCCGAGACGAAACCCGACATGCCGGGTAGTCCCAGGGCTGCCATGGAGAACATCAGCATGATTCCGGTGTAGACCGGCAGTTTGACGCCCAAACCGCCAAAGGCGGCGATTTCACGAGTGTGGGCCCGATCATAAATCATGCCCACGAGAAGGAATAAGGCGCCGGTGATCAAACCGTGCGATACCATCTGGAACATGACTCCCGCCAGTGCCGTCACCGACGAGTAGGCGGCCAGGGCCAGCATGCAATAGCCCATGTGAGACACCGAAGAGTAGGCCACCAGCTTCTTGAGATCCTTCTGGGCCATCGACACCAGGGCGCCATAGATAATTCCAATAACACCCAGTACGGCAATCCAGAAGGCACACGTCCGCAGTGCTTCCGGGAACATCGGCCAGCTGATGCGCAGCATGGCATAAGTCCCCATCTTAAGCAGGACACCGGCAAGAATCACCGATACCGCCGTCGGCGCCTCGACGTGAGCGTCGGGTAGCCATGTATGGAACGGGAAAACCGGGACCTTGATAGCAAAGGCTATGAAGAAGAAGATGAAACAGACCATCTGCATGGTGTACGGCATGGCCGAACCCTGCTCGATGAGAGTCAAAATATTCAGCGTGTGCGGCTCGGAGGTGAAATACAGGATCAGGATCGACACCAGCATGAAGATGGAGCCGAAGAGCGTGTAGAGGAAGAACTTGATAGCCGCGTATTCTTTGCGGGGACCGCCCAAGACACCGATGAGGAAATACATCGGGACGAGCATGATCTCCCAGAAGACGTAGAACAGGAAGAAATCCAGGGCCACGAAGACACCCATCATCCCCGCTTCCAGGAGGAGGAAGAAGGCGAAGTACTCCTTGACCCGGTTGGCAATCCCGAAGGACGCTATCAGGGAAATGGTAGAGAGAAGTCCCGTCAAAAAGAGCATCGGGACGGAGATGCCATCCACACCCAGGAAGTACTGGATATTCAATGACGGTATCCAGCTAAGGGGTCCCTCGACGTACGCCATTGCCGCCGACCCGGAGAGATTGAAAAAATAGTCCCAGGTAAGCCAGAAGGAGATCAGCATCGGGAAAATCGAGATAATAGTGGCGGTCCAGCGTATGGCCCAGAAATTGTTCTTGGGCAGAAGCATAACCACCACCATTCCCGCAAGGGGAATGAATATCAGTGAACTTAGATACGGAAATTCCATAACTTGAATCTATCCTCCAAACTCAGAACTACTCTTCCTGTTTGATTTTGCCATCAGCCGGCGGACGGTTAACAACGGCCCGGGTGAGAGCCGCCAGGGCCAGGATGCCGACCAGGAACAAAAGGCTCAGCAACGGCCAGCCGTTGTCTGATTCGAGATCAACCTTATAGACCATGATTAACACCGATCCCACCAGCGCGAACAGCACGTAAAACTGCATCCGACCGACCTGGATAAAGCGAAGCCCATTCCCGAGCTGTTTTACCAGCCAGCCGGAGCCGTTAACCGCACCGTCGATGATCCAGGTATCGAACCACTGTTTGACAGCGACCCACACCATGGTCAACCAAGCCGTACCGTTGACGGCCCCATCTATAACGTACTTATCGAAATTCCACATATAGCGGGCGAAAGCGAGAATGGGATTGAGAATCAGCAGATGATAGATCTCATCCCAGTAGTACTTGTTGTACGAGAGCTTGTAAAGGATGCCCATCTTCTTCGCCAGCGCATCGGCGGAGATGACCTTCTTGTGGTATATCAAATAAGCCAGCCCGATACCCGACGACGCCACCAGGAAGGAGATAATCATCATGAGATAGTTGGCGTGAGCGTGGTACGGTTCGCCATGATAAACAAACATCGAGAAACCGTGACGGAGCCAGGGCAGACCGACCCATCCGGCGAAAATGGCCAGGAAGGCGAGAAATACCAGCGGGTAGGTCATGGTTTTCGGTGACTCATGGGCGTGGTCGTAACGCTCCTTGTCACGCGGCTCGCCGAAGAAAGTCAGGAAGCAGAGCCGGAACATGTAGAAGGCCGTCATGAACGCGATCGCCAGAGTCAGGACGAGGAACACCGGGTGGT
The DNA here is from genome assembly GCA_964630485.1 of uncultured Ignavibacteriales bacterium. Lineage (GTDB taxonomy): Bacteria > Zixibacteria > MSB-5A5 > GN15 > FEB-12 > JAJRTA01. The sequence goes on along the minus strand of CAZVUZ010000026.1, from coordinate 10,203 downwards.
GCAATGTCGAGGCGACGATTTCGTCCTTGGACCAGAATCCCGAGAGCGGGAAAATACCCGATATGGACAGCGAGGCAATAATGAACGCCGGGGCGGTCAGTTTCATTTTGCGCAGAAGGCCGCCCATCTCCTGGATGTCGTTGGTATGCACGGCGTGAATGACCGAGCCGGCGGCAAGGAACAAAAGCCCCTTGAAGAAGGCGTGGGTCATGAGATGGAACGTACCGGCGTAGTAGCCGGGATTGTGTAATCCCATGGCGGTGTCATATCCGTACAGCCCCAGGGCCATGATCATGTAGCCCAGCTGGCTGACGGTTGAGTACGCGAGAACGCGCTTGATATCGTTTTGTGTGATGCCGATGGTGGCCGCCATGAAAGAGGTTACCAATCCGATGATGGCGACGACCATGGAGGCTTCCGCCGATCCGACGAAGACGGTCATGGACCGGGCCACGAGGTAGACGCCCGCGGCTACCATGGTTGCGGCATGGATCAGGGCCGATACCGGCGTCGGGCCTTCCATGGCATCGGGCAGCCATACGTGCAGCGGGAACTGGGCCGACTTGCCGACCGCCCCGCAGAAAATAAAGATCGCCGCCGCTGTCAATATCCCGGTCGGGATAACACCCGCCGCGATTCTGTCGAAAACCTCACCGTAGTTGAAGGTCCCGGCGTATATGGCAATAATGAAAAGGCCGACGAGGAATCCCAGGTCACCGATACGCGTCGTGATAAAGGCCTTCTTGCAGGCGTCGGCAGCCGACTTTTTCTCGAACCAGAAACCGATCAACAGGTAACTCGTCAGACCGACCAGCTCCCAGAAGATGAAGATCATGAAGAAGTTGTTGGCCAGCACCAGTCCCAGCATCGAGAACAAAAACAGCGACAGGTATGAGAAAAACCGGCTGAAGCGCGGGTCGCCGTGCATGTAACCGATGGAATATATCTCCACGCAGGCGCCGACGGTCGTCACGACCATTAACATCACAGCCGTCAGCGGATCAACCAGGATACCTATCTCCGGGGCGAACCCGGGAAAGTCAATGAATTTGTAGAATACTTCGTAGGGCGCTCCGTGACGGGCGATGGTCTCAATCAGTACGACAACCGACATCACCCACGAGGCGAGAATCATGCCGATCGAGAAACCGGCCGACACCTTCTCCTTCCAGCGCAGGAAGAAGACGATCATCACGAAGGCGAACAGGGGCAATAATGGTATCAGAAATGCGAATTCGGTCATATCAATTCCCTACCACTTCATGATTCTCAGGTTGTCGGCGCCGATGCCGCGCCAGTTGCGGTAGATAACGAGAACAATGGCCAGGCCGACGACGGCTTCCGCCGCGGCCACGACGACGATGAAGATGGCGAACATCTGTCCGACAACCCCGTCGGCGGCCACATACCGGTTAAAGGTCACGAAGTTGATATTGGCGGCATTGAACATCAGTTCCAGCGACATCAGGATGCCGATAACGTTGCGCCGGGTCATAACTCCGAAAAGTCCGATGGAGAACAGGATGGCCGCCAGCGAAAGGTAGTAAAACATCAAGCACGCTCCTTTCGCGCCAGCACGATGGCGCCAATCATGGCGGCCAAGAGCAGTATCGAAACGACTTCAAAAGGAAGCATAAACTCGGTCATGAGGTACTGGCCGATAATATCGACGTTGTTGCCGGCCAGAGGCTTGTCGGAGTAGCGCCACACCTCGGTCCGGGCGATCAGGAAAATCGTGGAGAGGGCGAAGGCGGTCGTTGCGACAAAGGCCACGGCGGCGTTGTGGCTCGTCTGCCGAATCGTCTTTGAGGTCAGATCGGTGGTGAGCATGATAGCGAATATGATCAGCATAGCGATGGCGCCCACATAGATCAGAACCTGGGCCGCGGCAAGAAACTCGGCGTGCAACAGGATATAAATCCCGGCCACGGAAAACAGGCACAGGATCAGAAACAGGGCGCAGTGGAATATGTTCTTGAGACTGACCACCATAAGCGCCGAGATCAAAATCACGACCGAGAGAATCCAGAAAACGATGCCAACATCAGGGGTGTCCATCAATCGTCTCCTCCCTCTGTCTTTTTGTCTTCCGGTTTGGGTGGCGTGGCTTCGGCCGCCGGTTCGGCGGGCTTGTCCGGAGCGGGCGCCTCGGCTTTGGGTTCGGTCGCCGGTTGTTCGGGCTTTACTTCCGGTTTTTCGTCGGCGGCCTTCTCGGCCGTCGGCTTCTCAGCTTCGGTGGCGGGCTTGTCGGTCGCCGGCGCGGCGGCCTTGGCTTTGGCGGCGTCCTTCTTCTTCTTGCGCTTGTCCTCGTAGTCAACGTCGCGGCCGACCTCCTGCAACTTATCCTTGTCCCACAGCAGGGTGTCTTTATCCAGCACCGAAAATTCGTATTTAGTCGCCATCTTAATGGCCGAGAAATTGCAGGCTTCCTCGCACAGACCGCAGAAACAGCAAATGCCGTTATCGACATAGAACTGATCGAGGTGCTTCTTCTTTTTCTCGTCCTTATGCCAGACGACTTTTATAGCGCCCGTCGGGCACTGCCGTGCACAGAGTTCACAGGCCGTGCAGTTGAGTTCCCCCGTCTCCTTATCCGACAGAAGCACCACGATCCCGCGTGAGCGCTCCGGAATATTATCGCGCTCCTCGGGATACTGCACGGTAATGGCATGGCGTCCCAGGTGCTTACCGGTAATGCCCAGTCCCTTGACAAGATTCTTTATGGCGTTAACAAGTCCCATCAGTCACATTCCTCGGCTTACCAGTACCACTTGGCATATTTCATCCATCCGGCCAGGACCAGGTTGGCAAAAGTCACCGGCACCAGGAACTTCCAGGCGAATTCCATCAAATGATCGACCCTCATGCGCGGGTAGGTCCAGCGAACGAGCATCATGAACAGCACCATCACCAGCGTCTTACCCAAAAACCATACCCACGACGGCAGGAACGGTCCGTTCCAGCCACCGAGGAAAACGGTCGTGGCGATAGCCGACACCGTGAACAGGTTGACGAATTCCGCCAGGAAAAACATGGCGAACTTCATCCCGGAGTACTCGGTGTTGTAACCGGAAACGAGCTCCGATTCCGCCTCGGGAATATCGAAGGGAGTACGGTTGCTCTCGGCGCCGCCGGCGATAAGATAGGTTATAAAAGCAATCGGGCCGAAGGGCACCCGAAATATATACCAGTTGAAGATAGAGCCGGACTGCGCTTTGACGATGTCAAGCATCGACAGCGATCCGACGAAAAGAACGATCGTCAGCAGTGAGACCGCCATCGGCACCTCGTAGGAGATCACCTGTGCCGCGGAACGCATACCGCCCAGAAGCGACCACTTGTTGTGCGACCCCCAACCGGCCATGACCAGTGAAATCACCGTGAAGGTCGTCACGGCCATGACGTAGAGTATACCCACATTCAGATCGGCCACGATCAGGCCCTTGCCGAACGGCATCACGATATAGACGAGGAAGGCGGATACGAAACACAACACCGGCGCCCAGAAGAAGACGACCTTGTCACGGGTCGAGATCCTGATATCTTCCTTCTGCAACAGCTTAAGGGCATCCATGATAGTCTGGTACCAGCCGTGCCAACCGTGGCGCATGGGACCGAAACGCTGTTGAATGTGGCCGGCGACTTTTCTCTCCCACCAGACCAGGTAGAGCGCGATCAGGCAGAGCAGGCCGAATACAATCAGGGCCAGAGCGCCGTACATAACCACGTCCAGCCAGGGCTGACCGATTCCGGTCGCCACCAGCTTCTCATGCAACCAGCCGAAAATGCCGTCTATTTCACCAAAAGCGAGAATGGGAGCGTTCATCGATCCACCTCCGGAGCAATGACATCCATGGTGGCGAAAATAGCGACCAGATCAGCCATGAGACAATTGATACCGACCACCGGCATCAATTGCAGATGGTTGTAGGAGCTACCACGCAGCTTAACGCGGGTCGGTTTCTTGGTGCCGTCGGACTTGATATAACAGCCCATCTCACCGCGGGCGCTCTCGATATGCGAGTAGACTTCACCCGCCGGTGGTTTGAAGTTGGGTGATACCTTGGCTTTGATATCGCCTTCCGGCAAACCGTCCAGGACCTGGCGGATAATCCTGATCGACTGTTTTATCTCGTCCAGACGCAGCATGTAGCGATCGAAAGTGTCACCGTTTTCTCTGACACAAACATCAAAATCAAACTTGGGATAGGCCGAGTAGGGATCGTTGCGACGAATATCGTAATTTACCCCGGAGGCCCTCAGGACCGGCCCGGAGGCACCGTAGGCTTTGGCGACATCGGCGTCGAGGACCCCGATATCCTTGGTACGAGCCAGCCAGATCGGGTTGCCGTTGAGCAAGCCCGTATAATCCTTGAGCTTCTCTTCAATGGTATCAAGCGCTTTACGGCATTTCTGATCGAATCCCGCCGGCAGGTCTTTGGAGACGCCACCGATGCGGATATAGTTGTAGGTCAGGCGCTGGCCACAGGTCATTTCGAACAAATCGATTATCAACTCGCGTTCGCGGAAACCGTACAGGAAAGGCGTATAGGCACCGACGTCCATCACCGTGACGCCGTAAAAAAGCAAATGCGAGGCTATACGATTGAGTTCAACCATCAATACCCGCAGGTAGTCGGCCCGTTCGGGGATCTCCATCGCGGCGAGCTTCTCGACCGCGAGGGCGAACATGTGGTTGGTCGCCATCGACGTCACATATTCGAAGCGATCCATGAGTGGAAGGCACTGCGGGTAGGTTCTATTCTCGCAGATTTTCTCGATGGCGCGATGCAGGTAGCCGATTACCGGATCGATGTGGACGACCTTCTCGCCGTCCATCGTCAGGATCATGCGGATCACCCCGTGAGTAGCGGGATGGTGCGGCCCCATATTGACCTGAAATTCTTCGGTTCTCAATTCACTCACCATCACACCTCCGGTAGCCGTACGAAATCGGGAGCATCCCAGTCCTTGCGCATCGGGAAACCCTGATCCCAGTCATCGGGCAGCAGGAAGCGTTCGAGCCGACCGTGGTTGCTGATGTCAATACCGTACAATTCCCACATTTCGCGCTCGTACCAGTTCGCCGCCGGCCAGATTTCCTGCACCGATGGCACCACCGGGTTGTCATGCGACATAACGACCTTGAGGTCGAGCCGGTGACTGTGAACTGCGGAGGCAAGCGAGTAGACCGCTTCAAAGGTCTCAGTCGTATCCACTCCCGTCAGACAGTCGAAAAGATCGAACCTGAGGTTGTCGTCATCGCGCAAAGCACGGGCGACTTCCACAAGATTCTCGGCCTTGACCTCGAACAGGACATCGAAGCGACCGGTGTCTAAAGGTGTGAGCTTGCCGTCGAAATGTTTGGAGACGTAATCTTTTAGCTCTTCTTTAGTCATGCTATTTTTCTTGCCAGTCGGTAATCTTCTGCGATTTTATCTTTTCTTGAAGGTGCAGGCAGCCCTCCATAAGCGACTCGGGACGCGGCGGGCAACCGGGAATGTAGATATCCACCGGGACAATGTGATCGATACCTTTCTCGACCGCATAGCTGTCATAGTAGAACGGCCCGCCCTTGATAGTGCAGCCGCCCATGGCGATGACATAGCGCGGTTCGGCCATTTGATCGTAAAGGCGACGAAGGCGCGGGGCCATTTTTTTCGTAATCGTACCGGAAGCTATAATCAGGTCGGCCTGGCGCGGGGTGGCACGGAAAATCATGCCCATACGGTCGAAATCGTAGCGCGAGGCGCCGGTGCACATCATCTCGATGGCGCAACAGGCGGTGCCGAAAAACAAATACCAGATGGAACAGGCCTGAGCATAGGAGAGAATGTCTCCCACCTTGGCGGCGACAAAACCGCCCCCGGGAACCCTCTCGGCGTACACGGGCAACTTCTTGATTATGCCCACTTAAGCACCCCTTTCTTCCACGCATAGAAGAGGCCGAACATCAATATCAGGATGAAAATCACCATCTCCACCAGGGCATAGAGGCCGAGCTTGCCGAAAGCTACCGCCCAGGGAAACAGGAAAACCGCCTCAACATCGAAGACGACGAAAATGAGAGCGAAGATGTAAAACCGGTTGTGGAATTTGAACCAGGAAGTGCCGAGTGGAAGTTCGGCGCATTCGTAGTTGACATCTTTCTCGGGATATGGATTATGGGGCCTCAACAGCCTTGAAAACCAGAAGGTGAAAAGGACCAACCCTGCCCCGACGACGATGAACATCAAGACCGCTAAGTACTCGGACATATATTAACCCCACACAGCAAACCGCCACTATGTGACCGAATTCACAATGTTTGAAGGTTCAAAAAACCCGCTCCAGAGATAAAGTCAAGCTCTTTTTTGACTTTTGTCTCTGTTGAACCTATCTACCCACAACAGACTGCTCATTCTACGGCATTGTACGAAATTAGCAAGCGGTAATATTGTTTACATTAAGAAACATCGTGAGATTTACGAAAAATCTTCCGAAAACTGCCCCGCCTGTCATGCGCCGGCCGCGGTGCATCAGACAAACACGGGTAGGGTACCCGGCGATGGTCTTCACCGCGAGTCATTTTGGCCGGCGTTCCCGCCCCAGGAGAACAATTGACAAAACAGTGATCTTCCCCTTTTATGAAGTTGGATTACCGATACTTCGGAGCAGGGTCCGAAGAAGTAAAGTTACTTACCTAACAAGTTGTATCAGCAGAGCATGGGAGGCGCAATGAGCAAAACGAAGGCACTTCAAACGGTTGTTTTAGCTGTTATCGGCCTGTGTATTATGGCCGATGGCGGTTCGGTTGTAGCCGACGCCATACTTGCCGACCATGTGGCGGTGACCGAATTCCCCAATATCCCCCTCGATACCATTACCGCCATTGGCGCCGATTACAACATCTACTACGTCCACACCTCGCACGGCAGTCAGATTTTGACCGGGATCGGCATGGTACAGGCCGAGAACGCCGCCCATGCCCCGCCGTCGTTTTACGAATGGGGCGATGATCTCGGCCATGTCGGCGACACCACCTGGGCGCCGCATGCGCGAACCTACCTGACCTCCAACCCCGACTGCAATATGGCCATGTTCTCCTGGTGCGGCGGCTGTTCGGATAACACCGAGGCCGGTATCGATGCCTACCTGGCCAAGATGGAGGAACTTGAGGCGGCTTTCCCGGCGGTGATTTTCATTTACATGACCGGCCACCTCGACGGCACCGGGATCGACGGCAACCTTTACCGTTCCAACAACCAGATTCGCGACTACTGCGCGGCCCATGGCAAGATCCTTTTTGACTTCGCGGATATTGAAAGCTGGGATCCCGACGGCAATTACTATCCCGACGAGACCGACGCCTGTTACTGGTGCACCGACTGGTGCGCACAGCATACCTGTCCCTCATGTGGAAGCTGCGCGCATTCGCATTGTTTCAACTGCTATTTGAAGGGGAAAGCGTGGTGGTGGATGATGGCGCAGGTCAGCGGCTGGGTGGCAGAGCCTGATTCATGCTGTGTGATTCGCGGCGATGTTGACCATGATGGATCTCCCACCATCGACATTGCCGATCTCGTGTGGCTGGTCGACTACATGTTCTCGGGTGGCCCCGAACCACCCTGTTGGTATGAAGGCGACATTGACGGCAGTGGCACGGCGCCGATTGACATCGACGATCTGGTTTATCTGGTGGACTTCATGTTCACCGGCGGCCCGCCGCCCCCGCCCTGTCCGTGAGGGGTCGGCGTTTTCAGTTGACAAATGGATTCTGATATCCTATATTAATTCAGGTTCAGTCTCACGTCTTTGTGCTCTTTTCCAAATCCTTTAGCGGGAGGTCTGGGATTATGTTAAAAGAACATGCTTTTCCATCGCAGTGTGCAAAATGTCTGTTGATCTGCGGCTTGCTTTTATTGCTGTCAGCTTCGGCGCAATCCGTTGAGCCGCTCTTTGACACCAGAGTAGACTATGCTGTGGGACATGAGCCTAACTCGGTTTTCGCGGCCGATTTCAACGGCGACGGCTTCAATGACCTGGCGACTGCCGACGCAGAATCTGACAGCGTCTCGATACTGCTGGGCAAAGGCGACGGTACCTTTCAGGACGCCATTAGCTATGCTGTGGGGAATGATCCGCTCTCGGTTTTCGCAGCCGACTTCAACGGTGACGGCTACAGCGACCTAACGACCGCGAATTTCTATTCTGACGATGTATCGGTACTGCTGGGCAATGGCGACGGAACATTTCAGACAGCCGTCAGCTACCCTGTGGGAGGTAGCGTCCAATCTGTTTTCTCGACTGATTTCGACGGCGACGGAAACAATGACCTGGCAGCCGCGACCACTTACTCTCACGGTGTCTCAATACTACTGGGCAATGGCGATGGGACCTTTCAGAGTGCCGTCAGTTATGCTGCTGGATTTTGGCCGTGGTATGTCTTCTCGGCAGACTTCAACGGCGATGGCGACGCTGATCTGACTACGGTTAACATTGGCTCTGAGGATGTTTCCATACTACTGGGCAATGGCGACGGTACATTTCAGAGCGCCGCTACCTATGTTGCTGGAGACGAACCTCGCTCTGTTTTCTCGATTGATATTGACGCCGATGGCAATATTGACATTGTGGTGGCGAATTCGAATTCTGACGATGTTTCGGTGCTTTTGGGCAATGGTGACGGAACATTTCAAAGCGCTGTCAACTATTCCGTCGGCCGCTGCCCTGTCTCTGTTATCTCGATTGATTTCAACGGCGATGGCTACTATGACCTGGGAACCGTGAACGGCGCTTCCTACGACGTTTCGATACTCCTGGGCAATGGCGACGGAACATTTCAGAGCAATGTTAATCGCGATGTTGTGGGTGGTGGGCCCGGCGCTGTCTTCTCGAGTGTTGTTAACGGCGGTGGCACCAATGACCTGGCGACGGCAAACAAAGCATCGGACAATGTTTCGGTGCTGTTGGGCAATGGCGACGGGACCTTTCGAAGCGCGATCAGCTATCCCGGAGGAGATTATCCCCAATCTCTCTTCGCAACCGACTTTAACAAAGACGGCAACACTGATCTGGTGACTACTGACTATTGGTCAGACTGTGTGTCGATAATGTTGGGAAACGGCGACGGAACATTTCAGAGCCCGGTCCGATACGATGTAGGAGGAGGCCCTTTTTCTATTTTCTCGGCTGATTTTGACGGTGATGGCAACAGCGATCTGGCCACCGCGAACTATAGGTCTACCAGTGTTTCGGTGATGTTAGGAAACGGCGACGGAACATTTCGGACTGCGGTTGAGTATACTGCAGGAAGTGCTCCAGCCTCTATCTTCTCGACAGATTTTAACGGTGACGGCAACCATGATCTGGCAACTGCGAACCACAACACTCACGATATCTCGATTCTGTTGGGCGATGGCGACGGAACTTTTCAGAGCGCCATCAACTATGCTGTGGGAGTTTGCCCTTTCTCAGTTTTCTCCAACGACTTTGACGGCGATGGTAGCAATGATGTGGCCACTGCGAACTCATCGTCTGAAAACGTATCCATACTGCTCGGCAATGGCGACGGGACCTTTCAGAACGCGGTTAATTATGATGCCGGACAATACCCTCGCGCTGTTGTCTCTAGTGATTTTGACGGTGACGGGAAGCCTGAGTTCTTATTGCTGAAAGAAGATAATACATATTGTAATAGCAAGGAATTTTCTCCAAATGGCTGCGTGTCATCTAACTTCGGGGCATCGTTCAGTTACTTAATTACTGACCTAAAC
>CAZVUZ010000026.1:0-438 GCA_964630485.1 uncultured Ignavibacteriales bacterium | reverse complement strand
TTTGACGGTGACGGGAACAGTGATCTCGTAACCGCGAACTACCACTCTAACGATGTCTCTGTCCTGCTCGGCAATGGCGACGGAACGTTTGAGAGCACGGTTGATTACGCAGCCGGACGATGCCCTCGCGCTGTTGTCTCAACTGATCTTGATTACGATGGTAACCATGACCTGGCGATTGCGAACGACTCATCTGCCGATATCACTATTCTGCTGGGCAATGGCGACGGAACTTTTCAGAGCGCTGTTACCTACATAGCGGGGCATTATCACTCTTCCATTTTCGCCGCTGACTTTAACGGCGACCACAGCAATGATCTTGCAATAGCTGACTGGAACCTAAACAATGTCTCGATACTGCTTAACAGAACCGTCTTCAATTGCGTCCTGCGCGGGGACGTCAATCACGACGGTGGCGCGCTGATCGATATTGCCGAT
>CAZVUZ010000025.1:0-27393 GCA_964630485.1 uncultured Ignavibacteriales bacterium | reverse complement strand
ATAAAAAAACTGGCGCCCCCCAGAATTGAACTGGGGACACACGGATTTTCAGTCCGTTGCTCTACCAACTGAGCTAGGGCGCCGAGTTACAAACGAGGTCGCTTGACGCGACCTCAGGTTTGGCAATTTATATTCTTTTCGGCCGATGTCAATCTAAAATTAGCGCCGTTCGAACAAATACACTTTCGTGGCCGGGGCCAGAAGCGCGGCGACGGCTCCCAGCGACAGGATCAGGGCCACCAGATTTTCGTAATGCTGATAGCCGACGGCGGCCAGTATCACCACCATGAAGTTGATGACCAACAGACCGTAATAACCCCAGGTCTTCATTTCCCGAAAGGCAATGGCCGGCGCAAGCAACACCAGGCCGAGAGCCAGCATGGTTACCGGAGTGGCCATCTCGGCGTAATTTCTGTCTAGGAAGCCAAGGATTATTTTCACCCCTCCATAAAGCATGAACAACGTTGCGAAGAGAAAACCATACCACATCGCCAGCCTGTAGGTTACCGGTCGCTCGTCTTTCTTATTTCCCATCAATAGTCCCTTCCATGGTCAGACAACCTCTTCGCCGAGCAAACCGGCGCCGATAAATCCGGCATCGTTTCCCAGGGCCGCTTTTACCACCGTGAGTTTTTCGGTCGCCGAACCGAACGCACGCTTATTAATCTCGTCCGCAACGGCTTCCAAGAAGCCGCCACCGCCATCGGCGATCCCCCCACCTATTACTACGGTTTGAGGGTTGATGAGGTTCACAATTCCTGCGAGACCGATGCCGAGATAAACCGCCGTTTCATCGATTATCTCGCGCGCCAGCTCATCACCCTTTTTCAGGGCGGCAAAGACTTTTCGTATATTAAGACTGGCCAGGTCGCCTTCGAGCACTTCGGCAAAGACCGGCGTCATGTTCTTTTTCAGACGGGAGCGCGTGCGGCCGAGAATCGCCCCCGAGGAGCAGTATGCCTCAAGACAACCATGGTTTCCACAACCACACAGGGGCCCGTCGAAATTGATCGTCATGTGGCCGAGTTCGGCGCCGGCGAAGTTATGTCCGCGCCAGATTTCGCCGTTGAGAAAGATCCCACCGCCGATTCCGGTACCGACGGTGACGCAAATCACCGAATTCGAGCCGCTGCCGGCGCCAAAGCGACATTCGGCCAGGGCCATGGCATTGGCGTCGTTATCCACGAATACGGGCAGATTCAGCCGCTCTTTAAGAATCGCGCCGATTTCCATGCCCTGCCAGCCCTTGATGTTGGGCGACGGCCCGATGACCTGCCCGGTGAGGAAATCGACGGCACCCGGCGTTCCCAGTCCCAACCACCTGACCGGTATTTCCTCCTCGGCGGCAGTGTACAAAAGCCGCTCAGAGATGTTCGTCACGAGGTGCATCAATGGCTTGGGCCCCTTCTCCGCCATGGTCGGCCGCTGTTCCTTGTGGAGCACCGCCCCCGTTGAGTCGAACAGGCCAAACTTGATGCTGGTCCCTCCGATGTCGATTCCGGCGTAGAAACTTTTTTCTGGCATGAGCTCGCGCGTTTTCCGGTCCTTAGAGTCGTTTCAAGGTATGCCGTCGGTGTATAACGGCCCCAATGCGGTGAAAAATATGCCCCCCGTAAAACAGTGTCAAGGCAAAACGCCGAGGTAGACCAACCTTCAGACGCCCATTGCCGCGCATCAGTCGAGTCCGGACAGCTGGAGGCGCAGGTGCGCGATCAATTCCGACCGCGCGATCGTGTGCTGTATATCCTCGGCCTTGAGCCACTCACTGCGCTCGGTGGTCTCGACGGCCTTCTCACGCCCGGCGGCGAGGTTCTTCACCGTCACCGCACCTTCTTCAAACTCGTCCGATCCCGCAATTACCGCCAGCGGGATGCCGACTTTGTCGGCGTACTTGATTTGCTTGGTTATATTCTTCGTCTCACCCGAGTATATTTCGGCGGCGATTCCTTCCGCCCGCAGTTCCCGCAATATCTCGAGATAGTCCGGTAGCCGCTCCCGGTCCATCACCGTCACCAGCACCCGGGCCGTGGCGGGACGGAGTTTGATTGCCTTAAGCTCTATAAGAGCCGCCAGAAGACGGTCGATGCCGGCCGAGGCCCCCACGGCCGGTATGGAACGATTGAGGAAACGATCCACGAGATTATCATAGCGCCCGCCCGAAAACATGGAGCCATACTCCGGCAGATCAAGCAGGGTGGTTTCAAAAACCGGCCCCGTATAATAGCCCAGCCCCCGGACGATGGTCAGATCGACCTCGGTCTTCGCCGAGTCTATTCTCATGGAGTTCAAATGCCGCTGAACCTCGCGCAACTGGTCGATGCCCTCCCTGGAGACCTCGATGTCTCCAAGCAAAGCCTCGGCTTTATCCAGAGGATTGCCATCTTTGTCACCGGCGACATCAAGAAATTTCTCGATCTCGCGTATCTGCACATCGGGTAATCCAAGCCCCTTAATCTTATCGCCGGACTGGTCGACGCGTCCTTCGCCCAACTCACGGACGACGGCGTCTCTCCCCTGCTTTTCGAGTTTGTCGATAACCCGCATGACATCGGGGCCCACGTCCGCCGGGATACCGGCATACTCAATGAGGCCGTTCAGAATCATCCGATTGGAATAGCGGACAGCGAAATTGTCGATGCCGAGACGCTCAAAAGTCGTCACCATAGCGGCGATAATCTCGGCATCGGCCAGGAGATTCTGCGTCCCGACAATGTCAATGTCGCACTGCGTGAACTCCCGGTAGCGTCCGGGACCGGGTTTGTCCACGCGCCAGACCGGGCCATATTGATAGCCCCGAAAAGGCAGGGGCAATTCGGGATTGCCGGCGACATAGCGGGCCAGCGACAGGGTGAACTCATAGCGCAGGGCCATGTCGACGTCCTCGGGACCCGTGAAGCCAAAAAGCTCCGAAAGAGAATCCTCGTTATAGTGCGGTCCCAGGAGGGTCGCGGCATATTCGAGGCTCGCCGTCCGATACGGCAAAAAGCCCATCAACTCAAAGGTGTCGCGCACGACGGTCAGCATCCGCTCGCGAGCGATCTGCTCGGTCGGGGAATAGTCGCGAAAGCCCTTGAGGACCTCCGGCCGTACTTTCGATGATTTCTTTTTGTCTTTCTTCGCCATTTGCCTTCTGTCTCTTGCGGGATCGGAGTAATCGTTCGAGGGCTAATATAGGCTTCCTTTTGTTCTAAGAAAGTTTTTTTTCGGCACCAGCAAACGGTTGCGAACATTGACTTTTTTGGTTCTTTTTGTATATTGGAGTTGTCCGGTAGATTAGGGAAGGAACCCGTATAATGATCAGAAATCGTCCTCCTCAACTCTCTCGACTGGCCCCTGTCCTGCTGTTGTGGTCACTGTTGACTGTTGCCTGCAGTGATGACCCGGTCTCGAGCGGCTACAGCCCGAAGGCCCCGGGTCCTTACCTTTACCTTCCCGATACCACCTTCGATTTCGGCATCGTACCCCAGAACTCCACGGTCAGCCATGATTTCAGCCTTGTTTCGGCCGGGACCGACACCGTGGTAATTGACCGCGTCAACCCCGGCTGAGGGTGCACCACCGCTCCCCTGGACAGGGACATCTTACCGCCTTCCGCGTCAACCAACCTGGAGATCATTTTTAACACTCGCGTCTACTACTCCAGGGTAGTGAAGCGTCCCCGCATTTACTTTAACGGCGGCCTGACACGAACGCTGTCGATCACGAGCACCGTGACACCACACCTGGACTCGACTTCACCCGTCGTGATCAACCCTTACAAACTGAACCTTTCGGAGTACACCGAGGTCCCGGTCACCGAGAAGGTATTCGAATTCCGAAATGTCACCGCCAATCCCCTGCACCCGGTGTTGATCGCCGCCCCGGATTCGTTGTTGGAAGTTCTGTTGCCGGAAATCGTTCCAGCCCATGCCACGGCCCAGGGACGGATCCTGCTCACATTCGCCGGGATTGACACTAGTTTCCAAAAATCGATTACGGTCGCGTTCGACGACGAAGAGCTGACGCGCTTCACTATTCCGGTCACGCGGGTAATCCGATACACCCCCGCTTCTTCTCAGCCCTGAGGAACAAACTACCGACTGCCGACCACCCCGGGCGTCGGCGGCGCACTCCCGCACAAGATAATTGCTTACAATTCGGGCCCCATGTGTTACATTGTGCCAATCTAAAGTGATCTGTGTGGACGACGTGTCACACCTAAGAAAAAGCCAGGAGTCATCAATGAAGCTGCCCGTTTTTTTAACCCTGACAGTCCTCACCTTGGTTGCCACTTTCTCAGCCGTGGTCACCGCCGGCGACGGCGCCGTCACCAAACAAATGATCAAACGATATGAGAGTCAGATCGGCAACGATAAAGGCACGACCGCATCGATGAACGCCCTGACCAACAACAGCATCAACTCGCTTTCGCTGGACCGGCAGAAACTTCTGACCCACAACACATTTTATAATCACAAGCTCGAGTCAAGCGGCATCATCAATCAGCAATCCACCGGACGCTGCTGGATGTTTGCCGGTATCAACGTGCTGGCTCCAAGAATCATGGAGCAGTTGAAAACCGGAGAATTCGAGCTTTCCGAATCCTATCTGGCCTTCTATGACAAACTCGAAAAGGCCAATCTCTACCTGGAGAAAATGATCGCCCTTCGGGACCGGCCGCTGAACGACCGTACCCTGTGCATTGAACTGGAATATCCTTTTGGCGACGGCGGCTGGTGGCACTTTGTCGAAGCCCTGATAGGGAAATACGGCGTGGTACCGATTGCCGCGATGCCGGAGACGAAACAATCGAGCGGCACGGGCATGATCAACAAGCTGATCAAGACCAAGTTGCGCGCCTGGACCGCCGAATTGCGCGGGATGCACGCCGCCGGTAAATCCGAGAAGGAACTTCGCGGACGCAAAGAGGAAATGCTGGGAGAGATTTACCGAATCCTTACCCTTACCTACGGCCCCCCGCCGGCGAGTTTCACCTTTCGTTTCGAAAGCACGGATTCCACCATCAGCGGCGACCCAGCCGAGTATACCCCCAAAAGCTTCTACGAGAAATTTCTCAGCGGCGAGAAGAAGGACTACATCGCCCTGATCAACAACCCGGCCCGAGGCTACGACAGCGTCTACATAATCGAATGGAGTCGCAACGTATTCGAGGAGAGTGACCGCGTTATGCTTAACCTGCCGGTGGAGCGGCTGAAGGACTACACCAGGCGGGCGCTGCTCGACAGCCAGGCGGTATGGTTCGCCTGCGATGTCGGCAAAGAGAATTATGGCGATTCCGGCGTATTCATGACCGGCATTTACGACTATGAAGCCACCTTCGGTCTGGATTTTTCGATCTCCAAGGCGGATCGCATCAGGTACTGGGACATCTCTCCCAACCACGCCATGACCTTCATGGGCATGGATACCGCCGTCGGCGGTGAGGCCGTCAAGTGGCTGGTCGAAAACAGCTGGGGAAAGAAAAAGGGCAAAGACGGTTTCTGGGCCATGTACGATTCCTGGTTCGACGAATATGTGCTCATGACGATCATTGATCGGAAATTGCTGGATCCTGAGGATGCCGAGAAACTGAAGAGAAAACCGGTACAAATAGAGCCCTGGGACCCTTTCATGGCCGCCCTGCGCTCCATTCAGTAGACTACAAGCGAGACGGATAAAGCACAATGGATATACTGCAACAGCTCTCCGAGATACTGCCGGGAGAGCGCCTTTCCACCAATCCCACCCAGCTGGAAACCGCGGCCCATGATGAGTCCACGCTTGAGGGGGTAACCCCGTTGGCCGTGGTCTGGGCCGTGTCGGCCGACGAGATCAGTAACATCGTACGGCTCTGCTACGAGAGCGGGACGCCGATCACGACCCGCGGCGCCGGCAGCGCCCTTGAAGGATCCACTATTCCGCTGCCCCACGGCATCGTCCTCGATGTCAGCCGCATGACGGCCATCCAGAAGCTCTGGCCCGACGATTTGCAGGTTAAAGTCGAGCCGGGTATAATATACGACAACCTCAACGACCAGCTTAAACGCGAGGGACTCTTCTTCCCACCGTCGCCAGGGGGATCGGGCGATATCGCCACCGTCGGCGGCATGGTCTCGACCAACGCCAGCGGCATCTACTCGGTAAAGTATGGCGGGACGCGTGAGTATGTCCTGCAACTGGAGATTATCACGGGCACGGGCGAAATTGTTACTCTCGGCAGCCGGGCCGTCAAACGCTCCAGCGGTTACAACCTCGTGGACCTGATCGCCGGCTCCGAGGGCACCCTCGCGATCATCTCGTCGGTAACGCTAAAACTGGCCGGGCTTCCCGAAGGTCGTCTCCAGTCCGCCTACAAGTTCGACAGCGACGTCAGCGCCGCCCGGGCCGTCTCCGAAATGCGCCGCTACGGACTGGATATCGCTGCGATCGAATTTCTGGATCGGAGGCTAGTGGAGGCTCTCAATCAGCTCAAGGATTACGGCCTTGAGGAAGTCCCGTGCCTTTTCCTGGAATTCCACGGTCCTGAGGCAGTCCTGCAATCCAATAATGAACTGGCGGCATCAATTTGCGAGGAACTCGGCGGCTCTCCCCTGGAATTGGCCGACGGGAATCGGCCATGGGAGATACGGCATTACGCGACCGACGCCGTCAAGCACCGCAAACCGGGTTACTCGATAATACGCAACGATGTCGCTTTCCCCATATCGCATCTGCCGGAAATGGTCGAGTACTGCTACGAGCTCGGTGAACGGTTCGATCTGGTTGTACACGCCTTCGGACACGTCGGCCTCGGCCTTCTCCACGCCCTGATCCTGGCGGATAAATCCGACCCCGATATGTGGAAAAAGGCCATGGAAATGAGCGACCTCATTATCAAAAAGACGATAGATCTTGATGGTACGATTTCCGGTGAGCACGGCATCGGACTAGGTCACAAAAACCTTTTCGAGCTTGAACACGGACCGTCGGTGGACCTGATGCGAAAGATAAAGCGCCAGTTCGACCCGAAAAACATTCTCAACCCGGGCAAGATTTTCGACGTGTAACCCCGCCGGCCGGTTGATCTTGCGGCGCACCTGCCTTATATTGAGGTGGATCGTCAAAGACACGATTGAAACCGATTCGCGGGGAGTCGCTTGCCCTTTTGGGAAACGTTTACGGCAATGGTGATATCCGGACTCTAACCGATTTCGGACAAATGGACAACTGCCCCCCGGTTAACGTCTATTGAGCAGGGACGTGCGAGAAACCCGCATCCCTCCCGGCTGGAGAATATTTGAGAAACGCGCTGATATACATCTTTGTTTTGTTGCTGACTCGGGCGACGCTTTCGGCCACGGCATCCGCCCCCGGCGCGAGCGCCGAGCCCCGCCGGGCAATCCTGAAGGGGCGCGTCTACGACAGCGAGACCAAAGCGCCCCTGATCGGGGCCAGCGTCATTATCACGGGCAGCTCCGGAGGAACCGAGACCGATTCCACGGGCACTTTCGTTATCAAGAGCCTTCCCGTCGGGAGTTACCGATTGCGGGTCTCCTATGTCGGCTACCGCGCGGTAGTGCTCTCGGACATAATCCTGAAATCCTCGCGAACGACCCAGGTAACGGTCGAGTTGAAACCGGTGCCGGTATCCGGCAAGGGAATACAGGTGACCGCTGGATTCTTTCCCGCCGTCGACGACCATCCCCTGAGCACGGTCACGCTCAATGCCGAGGAAACAAGGCGCGCTCCCGGTTCGGCCGGTGATGTCAGCCGCGTCCTCAACGTTCTGCCGAGCATAGCCCGGCTCGACGATCGCTACAACACCCTCGTGGTGCGCGGCGGCAGCCCGATGGAAAATGGCATTTACATCGACAATGTGGAAGTCCCCAATATAAATCACTTCGGCGCCCAGGGATCCTCGGGTGGACCGCTGGGACTGCTCAATGTCGACCTTATCCGTAAGGTCGAATTCTACAGCGGAGGGTTCGGCGCCGCCTACGGCAACCACCTCTCCTCGGTCATGGAACTGGAGCTCCGGGACGGCAGCCGCGACGGATTCAGCGGTCAGGTCGATCTCAGTCTTTCCGGACTCGGTCTTATTTTCGAGGGCCCCCTCTGGAACGGCAAGGGCTCCTGGGTAGCCTCGGCGCGGCGTGGCTTTCTCGATCTGCTCCTGGATGTTCTGCAGGCGGATGTTACCCCCAACTATAACGACTTCCAGGTCAAGCTGGTTTACGATCTCACCACGTCCGATCGGTTGTCCTTCATCGGGATCGTCGCCAACAGTGACGTCGCCCTTTCGAAAGACATCGCCGAGGAATCGAGCCTCGGCTATTACGGCACTACCGACTTTTCCACGACCATCATGGGCGTGAACTGGCGCCGGTTGTGGGGCCGAAGAATCTTTTCCAATACCTCCCTGGCTTTTACCAGGTCGAATTATATATACGACAGTCACCAGTTGGCATCGGGAAGCGCCGCCTATGTGAACAACTCGACCGAATACCGGGTTGCCCTGAGAAATCGTACCCACTACCGTGTCAATGACCGACTCAGCCTGGAGTTCGGTACGAAGCTCACGAATTTGATCACCGACTACGACTACCAGTACGGCCCGCACTTTGACGTTTTCGGCTTTCTCGTGGATAGCCTGATCGTCGCGGGTGACGCCAACCTGTGGCAGAGTGGCACCTTTATCAGCGGCACCCTTCATCCCGTCAGCCGCCTGTCAGTCACCGCCGGCATCCGGCTGGATCACTTCTCGTACAACGACGAAGCGCACCTGTCACCGCGGCTGTCGACCTCCTTCAAGATCACGGAGAAAACGCGACTGAATCTTGCTTTCGGGACCTATTACCAAAACCTTCCCTTCATGATCCTTTCACAGCGCGGTTTTTACGATAACCTAAGCGACCCGAGGGCACACCATTACGTGGCGGGAATAGACCACCTGCTGTCCGAAGACACGCGCCTTACCCTGGAAGCTTATGCCAAGAATTACGCCCACTTCCCCGTCGACCCGAATATGCCCACGATGTTCGTCATTGATGAACTGATATATCACTACGGTATTTTCGTCAGTCGGGACAGCCTGACCGATGATGGGACGGCCTATTCGCGGGGCCTGGAGTTGATGATCCAGAAACGCATGGGCAGTCGGCTGGGAGGGATTTTGAGCTTCGGACTGTCGCAGGTGCGATATCGCGACAACAACAACGTGCTATACAATCGCCTATCCGACAATGGCTTCGTGGCGTCCATTGAAGTCAATTATAAGCCGGGGCCGTTCTGGGATTTGAGTTTCAGATGGCACTACGCCGGCGGGGCGCCCTACACACCGTTCGACGAAGCCCTCTCCCAACAATGGAGTGAGGGACTGCTCGATCGCGATCGCATCAACGATGTAGGGCTTCCCGATTACCACTCTCTCAATCTCCGGCTTGATCGGCACTTTTACTTCAGCGGTTCCAATCTTACGGTGTACTTCAGCATCTGGAACGTGTATAATCGGGAAAATGTCGCCGGCTATTACTGGAGCGAGGCCGATCAGGTAACCAAGCCCATGTCACAACTGATGATGTTTCCGCTCATGGGAATCGAGTATGAATTCTGATTTCCGCGACGGCGTCTTCGTCTTTCTCAGGGTCGCAAAGACGTTCTTGCCCTTGACTTAAGAGGTTCCAGCCCATATATTTGCCCTTTTTGAGGGAACATCGTCATGATTTATGGCTATAACAGTATTATGAGAGCGGCATTATTATTACTTTTGGTTTTTGGTCTTGGAGCAAGCTCCCTGGCCCAGCCAAAATTCGAGATTCCATCACGCAGGTTCGATTTCGGCCTGATACCTCGTGGTTCCACTGTCGCGCACTATTTCTGGTTCAAGGCCACCGGCACCGATACAATTAAGGTCCGGGCTATCAAAACCGGTTGTTCCTGTGCATCTATGCCGCTGGAACGCGACTGGATAGCTCCCGGTGACAGCATGCTCGTCGGTTTTTACTGGGATCTCGGGAAGCGTTTTGGGCCGACCTCACAGGAGCCAAGGGTGTTTACCAACGCCAACACCGACACCGATCCTCTCTACCTCAGCTTGAAGGGGATGTCCGTGATGGCGCCGGACTCGTCCCGCCCGGTATCGATAAAACCCTACCGTATGGAGCTGGCGCGGACGCCTGCAAAGAACATCGACAGCGTGGGTTTTACCCTTACCAACAGATCGACCTCTGATATGGCCCTGACAGTTGTATCCTATCCGGTGCCCGAGTGTGAAGTGAGTCTCCCGGACAGCCTGCTCGCAGGCGGCAGTGCCACCGGTTTCGTTAAGTTGAAACCGGATTATGCCGATTCGGAGTTCAAGAGATCGGTTACGGTTGAGCTATCGGACGCGAAAAAAAGCCGTTTTACCATTCCGATCCGACGTAAGTTTTATTGATTGCAAGATTTTAGCGGATATGTATATTAGAAAAGACGTTGTTATACCATGTTTACAAAGGAATCATCTGTTGTGAAGAATGTTCTAATGGCAGCCGTTTTAGCTGCGCTGGTGTCCTTGATGCTCGTTGGTTCCGCCACGGCGGCGCCGAAACTGACGATTCCCGAAACGGAATTCGATTTCGGTTATGTGCCACAGAACTCCAAGGTTTCTCACGTATTCTGGCTCTACTCCACGGGCGAGGACACGTTGAAGGTTCTGAAAGTGACCCCTGGCTGAGGATGCACCAAGGCACCGTTGGAAAGAACGGTACTTGCTGTCGGTGACAGCACTCGACTCGAGATCATATTTGGCACCCGCTCTTACAAGACCCGGATAAACAAGCGCCCGCGCATCCAGACCAATGAAGGTCCGCCCGACAAGAACGTCCGCATTTCGGCCCATGTCACCCCCCGGCCCGATTCCACCTGGCCGATCGTGATAAACCCCTACAAGGTCGATCTGTCACAGTTCACGACAAAGAAAATTACCCAGAAGTCTTTCGCGATCGAAAACGTCTCCGACCAGGAACTCAAGATCACGGTCATAGACTACCCCAAGCGTATTTTCGAGCTCAAGGTTCCCGAGTCGGTCGCCCCCGGATCGACAGCCGAGGGATACCTGGTCCTCCATGACGACTGGTACGAAGAGTCCTTTGACAAGTCATTTACCATCGAACTCAATGACGACAACAAGACTCGCTTTACGGTACCGGTTCGGCGCCAGTACCGCAATGTGGTTTCCAAGGGGACCAAGACAGTCAAGGGAAGCGAGCACTAAAGCAAATTGTCCTAAAAATTCCCGCAAAGAAATAGCCGCCCGTTAAGGCGGCTATTTTTCATGATATCCATTTCCACGGGTGGCGCGCCCACGGTGAACAGCATCAATAGTGGCTGACCTCAATGTCGCCGTTATCGACCTTCTCCTGCCACTCCTTGTCGTAAATCTCGCCGTAGACATTGGAATGCACGAGGCGGTATTCGTGGTCGCCGTATTCATCCTCGAAGATGAAGTACTTTCCCTCTTTGATCGATTCGTAGAACCATACCTGGAAGGGGTTGTCTATTCGAGGCGCCAGGTAATCATCCATGTTGCTGTACTCGCCGTACGTCATATATATCCTGCCGCGATCGGTCTTCCAGCCGTTGTCCCGTTCGAAATTCGTGGAGTAATAACGGATGGAGTGACGGTAGCGCCGTATCAGTTCCACGCGGTTCTCGATCAGTTTCGTCTCGGGGACGTCATCGTGATCCCGCCAGTACTGGTCCAGGAAATTGACCTGACCAACCTCGGTGAGCTGTTTGAGGGTCCGCTTTTCATTAGGGGCGAGCATGTAGGTCACAATGTTCAGTTTCTCCTCGAG
Source organism: uncultured Ignavibacteriales bacterium (assembly GCA_964630485.1). Lineage (GTDB taxonomy): Bacteria > Zixibacteria > MSB-5A5 > GN15 > FEB-12 > JAJRTA01. The sequence continues at coordinate 15,598 of CAZVUZ010000025.1, read as the reverse complement.
CGCCAGCGAATCGTATGGGTCGGGCCCTTCCCGGGAGCTTTCTATGGCGGCCAGCAACTCCGCCTCGGAGACCACCCGGTACAGCACCCGCGACGTATCCGCAAGGCCGTTGGTGAGGTCGGTGACGATCAGCTGAAGGGTATACAGCCCGGTGGTTCCGTCGGAATCAAGGGCCCCCATGAGAACGGCCGCAGATCCGGGTTTCTGCGCCGTCTTGATGCCATAGTCGTGAAACCGTACACCGGACTCGTTATAGACGCTCGTGGCCAGACGGTATTGCCCGGGGTCCTCTTCCCCATACTCCAGGTTGTAGGCCTCGGCATAAAAGTACAGCACCGAGTCCGATGTACCATAGACTGAAATCGGATTGGGGATAATCTGCAGGCCGTTGCGGACCAGACGCGGGTTTATGCCCGGCTGACCTTCCTCGACCATATCAATTCGGTGCGCAAACAAAACCCCGCTGATCGTGGGTCCGACCTTTCGCGGCGGGGCGATATTGATCTCGGTAATAAAGCGAACGGCCTGGCGCTTGGTGGAGGCATCGATCACGGTCAGCCGCGCTGAGTAAATGCCGGGCCGAGCACGTATATCGATCTTATTGAAAACCCTGAAGCCCTCGCGGGCGGCGTCGGTCAATTGCCAGACGCGAACGGAGAAAATTGTCGACACCGAATCTACCGGTCGCCCGGCGATATCCATCAGATCGACCTGGGCAAAAACGCGGGCCAAAAAGAGGCTGTCGTCCATGGTCGGGCGATAGAAACCCAGTTCGTGGCGGTTCACGGAAAAGGGAATCTCGATCACGGCCATGGAATCATAGTCCGGGTTGTTGAAGACGACCGCACCGGCATAAAGCGTCAGGGTCGAATCCGAGGACTCAGCGGCCTCCGCGGAAGCCATCAGGCCGAACATACAGAAAAGCAAAAGCGCTGTGCGAAACAGGGACACCGACACGTACACTCTCCTTTAAAAATCCGGTGGGTAGTTGAATCCGTCGAAGGGATAGACCAGACGATAGTCGCCATCATCATTCTCATCGACGAATTGAAATCTCAGGTACCGCCCACCGCGATAGTAATGCCATTCCTGGTAGGGCCGGCGCGAGGCGGAAACCGGGTAGTCATCGATCTGATCCGGTTCGCCGTGCTTGATATATATCCGGCCGCGATCACTGCGCCAGCCCGCCTGCCTCATGAAACCGAAGCGACCGTCGGCATAACGCACCCGGCGATAGAACTCCCGTTTGACTTCGTTCTCGACGGTACTGGGGGTGGGATCGTTCCTGAGCCAGAAACTGTCAAGCGCCGCCACCCGGGCCTCATAAGTTGCGGCCTCCTCAAGGGTCTTTAATTCTTTCGACGAAACTATTAACCGCATCAGATCAATCATCGACTTATAATCGTTGCGAAGCATGCCCTCAAGGGTCCACTCGATCATGAAGCGCTCGCGCCGCTGGTCGAATTTCTTGTCGCGTTTTCCCCGGATGATAACATCAAGCTCGTATTCTCCCGGCGACACATCGGCCAGTGAGACTTCCCGAAACTGGCGCTCAACAGCATTATCAAGAGGAACCCACAGACTGTCCCGGTAAACCATACTTCCCCATTTACGCCGTATCGTCGTCTCGACCCGCACCTTCTCTACTTTATCACTGCCCCGGTAAATCTCGAGGTAATACAGGAGCCGGTCATCACCGCTCACCCCGAATTCCTGGGTTATTGAAGGGACGAGCACGAGGTCACCTTTGTCAAATGCCGAAGGGGTCTCCTTTTTGGGGCCGGCGGCCATGATGAACTCGATATCCGACAGCCACGGATTCCTGTTGTCGAATTTATCGACTTTGACTTCAAACTCGCGGTTGAAGGACCGCGCCGATTTGGAATCGCGCAGGAGAAACGCCACCTTGTACTTGCCGGGATCCAGATAGAAATCAACCTGGTTGGCGCGGAAGTCGCGGCGTGAGGAAGTGCGACTCTGTTGCTGGACAGTAACCTCCCGGCTGCGCTCATAGGAGCCGGCCAGCCGGCCGTCATCGTCACGCACCCGTATAACGAGTTCGTATTCCGCAACGTAGGCACCCTCGGTGATCTCGAACTGAAGGATGAAATTGTAGAACTGGTAATACAGCTCCAGGCGTGCCTTGGAGCTGTCGGCTTCGAAGAATGTGGCATGGTTAACCACCAGCCCGGCCCCGCTTTCGGGCGGATTGCCGTCCGGGCCGGGAACGGCCGACGCCGGAACGGCCATTAGACCAAGCGCCGATACTATTGCGAAAAACCAGATTGTCGCTGCCAACAGGATCCTCATAATCTACCCATTTAACCCCTTCATCTCTACCTTCGTTCCAATTAACGAATCGACTCGAAGAGCTGACAAGTTAAAAAGGTCGCGGATCTTTCTTGCGTTGATTATTCGTAGCGCAAAGCCTCGATAGGATCCAGGCGGGCCGCTTTGAAGGCCGGATACACTCCGGAAACCAGGCCCACGGACACGGAGACGGCAAATCCGACCGCTATCCAGAAGATTGAGACGCCCATCGGGAAATCAAGCATGGCATTGACGCTGAGACCGAGGATGATCCCGAAGATAATGCCGATTACTCCCCCAGCCCCCGACAGCGTGGTAGCCTCGGTGAGAAATTGCAGAATAATATTGGAACGCTTTGCCCCGATGGCCTTGCGCACCCCGATTTCGCGGGTTCGCTCGGTGACCGAGACCAGCATTATGTTCATGACGCCGATGCCGCCGACCATGAGGCCGACCGACGTAATCACGATCATCGCCAAATATATGTACTGGGTAATATTGCCCATCTGTTCGCGGAAAGTGTCCTGCGTTGACAGGGCGAAATTGTTATCTTTGTTGAACGGAACCTGGCGATAGACTCTCAGCGCCGCGATGATTTCTTCCTTGGCCAATTCGATGCTCTCGTAATCTTTTGACCGGGCGACCAGCGTCAGAGCGTCATCCCACGGATGCAGCTTCTCGAATGTTGAAAGGGGGATCGAGACCAAATTGTTTTCGTAGTCATTGCCGAAGTTGGATTCTACTTCGTCGAAAACGCCTATGATCTGGAATCGTTTTCCGTTGACACGAACCACGCGACCAATGGCCGACTTCTCCTCGAAAAGGCCCTTGGCAACATCGGCCCCAACGACACAGACCATGGCCCTCAGATTAACGTCGGTATCGGTGAAGAAGCGGCCCGCCTGCAGGCTCTTGTCACGAATTCGCATGTAATCGGGCCAGGTGCCGTGATAGCGGGCATCGGTGAACTTCTTGTTCTTGTATTTAATGACATTGCCCCCCGGGGCCCAGTAGTGATTCTGGGGCGCGACACCGTCCACCGACGGGCAGTGTGCCTTGATAGCCTCAGCCTCGCCGGCGCCCATGTACGGCCGGTTGCGCTCCTCGTCGGTCAGCTCGTCATAATCGACCTCCGGCGGGAAACGATCAATCTCGATAATATTCGAGCCGATACTGGCGATTTCGTCCTCAATCGCCTGATCCAGACCATCCACAATGGAGGCCAGGCCAATCACTGAGCTGACTCCGATCATTACGCCCAAAATGGTCAGTCCCGTACGGAGTTTATTTGCCCTCAGGGAGGCCAGTCCCATCCCGATGGCATCGCGAACTTCAACCCATGTCAGTAGCATATATCACTCATAGCTTAGTGCCTTAATCGGATCCAGTCGCGCGGCCTTCATGGCCGGATAAATCCCGAAAATTACTCCGATACCGGTGGAAATACTGACCCCGGCGATAATGGCAAACCCCGACGGCGACATGTCAATGTCCATCAGACCGACCAGAGAGTTCGCGGCGATATATCCCAGGACAATCCCTATCAGCCCCCCGGTAAGGGTGGTCATAAGGGCCTCAAACAGGAATTGAAGGAGTATGTGCTTTTGCTTGGCGCCGATGGACTTCCTGATGCCGATCTCGCGTGTGCGCTCGGTCACCGAGACCATCATGATATTCATAACGACGATACCGCCGACCACCAGCGAGATTGACGAGATTCCTATCAGGGCCATCCGGAAAACGCGAGTAATGTTGTTTAGTGTCTGCAGTATCATATCGGCCGTGAGAATCGAGAAGTCGTCGGGCTTATCGTACGGCACGTGCCGCTGCGAACGCAGAGTCATTCGCACCTGATCCTGGGCGTCCTCGAGCCGCTCCACCGATACCGACTTGATGACGAACCGCAGCCCCTGCCCCGGCTGGCCAAACTGCTTGACGAAGGTCGAGAACGGTATGGTTATATAGTTATCCTGGTTTTCACCGAAAGTCGATCCCTTCTTTTTAGCCACACCAATCACGGTGTACTTATGTCCTCCCACCCTGATTTCCTTGCCGATCGGGTCCACCCCGGAGAAAAATTCTTCACGCACCTGATCACCGATCATCGCCACCTGCCGGCGATGGAGATCATCTTCAGGTGAATGGAACCTGCCCTGGGCCACCTCGATATCCACGATATCCACCAGGTTATAGGTGTTGCCGCTTATCAGGACGTCGCGGAGCCGGCGGGAACCGTACTTTATATCCGCCCTGTTGTATGCACGGGGACAGATCTCCTCGCACAGATCACAGCCTTCCTCGAGCAGTCTCCGGGTATCCATGCTGAGCGGTTTCCGCTTCATCATTTCCATGACCTGCTCTTCGGTGGTGGCTATCCCCCACTTGGAAACGATGAATGTGGAAGGTCCCAGGGAGGCGAGGTCGTCCTCAATGGCTCCCATCATGCCTTCAAGGGCCGATATGATCGTCATAACCGACGTCACACCGATTATCACACCCAGCAGGGTGAGGCCCGATCTGAGCCGGTTGGCCCAGAGGGCGCTGAAGGCTATTCCGACCAGCGACAGGGCAATCATATCAGGAAACAATCCTTTCTTCCTCAGGAAGGATCTCGTCCGATGCGATCTCGCCGTCGAGTATCGACAGAACTCGGTGTGCATGGCGGGCGATGTCTCGCTCGTGCGTCACGATGATGATGGTATTGCCCTGCCGGTGCAAACCACCGAAGAGCTTCATCATCTCGATGGAAGTCTTGCTGTCGAGATTGCCGGTGGGCTCGTCGGCCAACAGCAGGGAAGGATTGTTCACCAGGGCTCTTGCCACCGCCACGCGCTGGCGCTGACCTCCGGAAAGCTCACTGGGCTTATGCAGCATGCGATCGGCCAGTTCCACCTTCGCCAGTGCCTTCTCGGCACTGCGCCGCCGCTCCTCGGCTCCGGAGCCATTATAAATCAGAGGTAACTCGACATTGTGAAGTGAGGTCGCCCGGGGAAGGAGATTGAAGGTCTGGAAGACGAAACCTATCTCGCGATTGCGGATATTCGCCAGCTCGTCGTCGTTCATATCCCCGACCTGTTTGCCGTTGAGATAGTATTCCCCCTTCGTGGGCGTATCGAGGCAACCAATGAGGTTCATCAGAGTCGACTTACCCGATCCCGAGGGCCCCATAATGGCAACGTATTCTCCGCGCTCAATGGCGATCTCCACTCCGCGGAGGGCATGGACTGTCTCGGCGCCCATCTGGTAGGTCTTCCAGAGATCATGAGTTTCAATGAGGGCCATTTATCTATGCCTCGCCTTCGTCGCGCTCGCCTTTGCGTATTTCCACTTCATCGCCGTCCCGGATGGTGCGCAACACCCGATAGGGACCGGAAACCACGGAATCGCCGTCTTCGAGCCCCGACACTACCTCGATGTTCTTCTGGTCGGCAATGCCCGTTTCAATGATCACGAAGTGTGCAGTGCCTTCCCGGATCACGAAAACACCCTTGAGTTCCTCGCGTTCGTCCTCGTCGGAACCAGAGGCGCTGTCAGTCATGCTGTCATCAGTTTCCGCGGCATGAACCTCACCGACCACGGCCCCACTCGATTCCGGGACAGCCTGGCGTGCGCGCTCGAGCGAATCCATGTCGAGCGACCGCATGACAACGGCGCTGTAGGGTATCGTCAGCGTCTCCAGCCGGTCAGCGGTGGTAATATCCGCCGTCGCCGACATACCGGGGCGAAGATTGATAGTGCGATCAGTGAAAAGCACCTTCACCTTGAAATTGGTCGACTGCTCAGTGGTTCCATAACCCTGGGTGATGGCGGTATTGCCGATCTCTATAACCTCACCGGCAAAGGTCGTATCGGGAAAGGCATCAACCTCGATATCGGCGAACTGGCGCAGCTCGATTTTGTTTATCTCTGTCTCATCGACCTCGACCTCGACCTCGAAAGACTCCAGATTGGAGATAGTCATCAGGGTACGACCCTGGGTGTATGGCGTCTGGGCCGCGGCGATCTCGCCTACCTCGCAGTCGACAAAAGTGATAACACCCGACATGGGCGCCACGATCTTGGCCTTGGAGAGGTTGTCCATTTGCATCTCGAAACGCGATTCCAGCTGTTTTGTCTGGGCCTGGCTGGCCTGGTACGAGGCGGTGGCGTTCAGATAGGCATACTTGGCACGTTTAAACTCCGCGTCCGACGAGAGACCGCGCTCGAAAAGGCTTGTCTGTCTATCGTACTCCTCCTGCGCCTGATCCAGGGTTGACCGGGCTCCCTCGAGGCGAGCCTCTATCTCGGCCACCGCATAGCGCGCCTGGTCGACCTCGGTGATCAATTGCACCGTGTCAAGTACAACAAGCAAATCCCCTACCTCGACGCGATCGCCCTCGCGAACGTGCAGACCAACGATCTCGCCATTTACTTCGGAGGTAATATCAACCATCGTCTGCGGTTGAATCCGACCCGATGCCGACACCGTCTCCGTCAAATCCCGGCGTTTGGCTTCCTCGCCCTGAACCGTCGTAACCCTCCCGGAGCTCGTCGTGAGATTAACGACTACCAGGGTCACTACGACCACCGCGCCAAGGATGATCCAAATGAGCTTTTTTCGTTTCATTTTCCGTACCCGCTTCTATTTCTGCTATTACTCTATAAACGTATTCTACTCAAGCCGTGTGCCCATGGCATTTTCCAGCTTGGCAACGGACAGATTTAGGTCAAAATCGGCTCGAATCAAGTCCACCTGGGCCGATTTCAAGGACACCTGGGCATCGAGCAAATCCAGGATCGTCGCCGCTCCCAGATTGTATTTCTCCTGCGTGATTTTCATATCCTCGGTGGCCGCCTCGACGTTCTCGCCGGCAACCGACTTCTGCTGTTGCGTCACGTCAATATCCAGGTAAGCCTTCTTGATCTCGACCGTCACCAGGTTGCGACGCTCGGCCAGGGAGGCTATGGCATTGTTGCGATTTATCTTCGCCGATGAGACATTGCGCTCACGGAGGAAACCGTCAAAAATGTTCCAACTGACGCCGACACCGTAACTGAGGGAGCGAGATGAATTGTCATAGGTCACGGTGTCGCCCGAGGTGCCCTCATTCCAGTAGAGCGATCCGCTTCCCCGGAGAGTCGGCAGATACTGTGCCTTGGCCGAGCTGACATAATGACCGGATTCATCCAGGTTGTACTGGGCGGCCAACACGGTAGGCTGGTGTTCTAAACCGTACCTGGTAGCATCGTCCAGCGAGCCGCTATATTCCACCGGTGTGAAACTGGTGGAAAAATCGACGGCGCTGTTGGGATCAATGCCAATAGTGTAGGCCAGGTCGGCCTTGGCCGTAACGGCCGCATTCTGGGCTGACAATAGCGACAGCTTATCGTTGCCGAATTGCACTTTCTGCTTCAGGACATCCGAGCGCGCGGCGGATCCCAGATCAAACTTGGACTGGATGAGCTTGAGCTGTTCTTCACTGCGCTTAACCGCATCCTCCTGGACCGAGACGTTCTCAACGGCCGCCAGATAGGCGTAGTAGCTGACCTTGACAACATAAACCAGATTCATTTCCGAAGCGATAACATCAACCTCGGCCGTGGCCTGGGCAGCGCCGGCGGCAGCGTAATTGTACCAGTCAGAAACGTTGATCAGCGACAAACCGGCGTTCGCCCCCCAGCTCTTGCTGGTGTTGTCCTGGTCATCCAGGTAAAAATCGCGAGTCTCATAGCCTGTCGGCTGAATGGCGAGACCGGAGAAGATCTCCCCCTCGTAATCCACCTCATAGCGAATAGTGTCATATCCGGACGGAACGGCCTGCTCAATCTTAATATCCCGGCGCTTGCTTTTCGAATAATTGTAGGAAGCACTCACATACGGCAGGAAGGCTCCGAGAGCGGCCCTGCGATTGGCCTTCGCCAGATCCTCCTGCCCCCGGGCGGCTATAATCGAAGCCCGCGTCTTGAGGGCCGTGTCAATGCATTCATCAAGGGTCATCACACTGGGACCCGCGGCCCGGCCTATTGACGGAATCAGCATCCCCACCATAAACAAGCAAACCAGAATCGCCTTCATGCCTTATCTCCTTTTAACCATGAACAATTCAACTGCCGAATTCGAATCACGCGGTGTTGACAGCGAACCTATCCCATTGGACCGATAGCAACTGCCCTTTGTTGCGCAAAACATCAATAATTCTTAAGACCCCACTAATACCGCATTCGATTAATACTGCCTTGATAATCCCGGTCGATTTCTCCACCGTTGGACCTGCGGAAGATAACACATCCGTGCCGAAAGGACACCAAAAAGAAAGGAATGCGGACATTGTTACATCGCGGCCGGGGATGTCGACGAGAGAAAGTGTCGGTCCCCCAACCGGCTCTTCGTGTTCGCGGACTCTCTTTGCGGCGATAACGAAATTTGATGGCGGTCGCATCACTATCTCCTGCGCTGTTTCCATAGTCTCTTTAGACGCTGCGCGAAGGCAAAAGTTTCATATCGCTTTATATGTCCTGGATACCGGCCAATGGCGGACATATTCAAATTAGGGACAAAAAAACGCCGCGGGTAAATCCCGCGGCGTCCTTATCTGACTCAGGCGAATGGCTCTGGCTTAACCGAAGAGGGCTGATCCCACCACCAGCGAAACGATAGCCATCAACTTGATAAGAATGTTCATCGAGGGGCCGGAGGTGTCCTTGAAGGGATCACCCACGGTATCACCGACTACGGCCGCCTTGTGAGCATCGGAACCTTTGCCGCCATGGGCGCCGGCTTCGATCATCTTCTTGGCGTTATCCCAGGCGCCGCCGGCGTTGGCCATCATCAGGGCCAGCATCACACCGGACATGGTGGCTCCGGCAAGGAATCCACCCAGGGCCTCGGCACCGTTGTCACCGAAGATGTAACCGATAATAATCGGCGCCAAAACGGCCGTCAGACCGGGCAGGACCATCTGCTGGAGCGCACCCGTTGTGGCGATGTCGACGCAACGGGTGGTGTCCGGCTTGGCCTTGCCTTCCATGAGACCTTTGATCTCCTTGAACTGGCGACGAACCTCTTCAACCATTTTCTGAGCGGCCTTGCCCACCGCTGTCATCGTCAGGGCGGCGACGAAGAAGGGCAGCACACCGCCGAGGAAGAACCCGAGGACGACATGGACCTCAAGGATATTGATCTGCTTCAGACCGACAGAAGCGGAATAGGCCGAGAACAAGGCCAGGGCGGTCAGGGCCGCCGAACCGATGGCAAAGCCCTTACCGATGGCGGCAGTGGTGTTGCCCAGCGAGTCGAGGCGATCAGTAATATCACGCACTTCTTTGCCCAATCCGGCCATCTCGGAGATACCGCCGGCGTTATCGGCAATCGGACCGTAGGCGTCAACCGACATGGTGACACCGATAGTGCCCAGCATACCGACACCGGCAATACCGATGCCATACAGGCCGGCAAAGCTGTAGCCGGTGTAGATGGCGGCGCAGATGACTATGATCGGGAACAGGCACGATTCCATACCGACCGCGAGACCGTTAATGATGTTCGTCGCGGCGCCGGTGTTGGAGGCGTTCGCAATCCTCCTCACCGGACCGGCCGATGTGTAATATTCAGTCAACAGACCGAGGATGATACCGGCCACGTTACCGCCGATAATCGCCCAGAAGACTTTGTGGTCGATGCCGAGTTTGTCGATTATCACCCAGGCCGCGCCTAGCATAATCACGGCTCCCACGTAGGTAACCAGACGCAGGGTGGCGGCAGGGTTCATTTTCGAGAAAAGCCTCACCGACAGAATGCCGAGCATCGATGCCAGGGCGCCGAAAGCCGCGATCAGGATCGGCAACTGCATATACTCGCTGCGCATATTGGCAATCTGACCGGCAATACCGGTACCGCCGATAGTGGCGGCAATGGCGATCGTGGCGATAATTGACCCGACATATGACTCGAACAGGTCCGCTCCCATACCGGCGGTATCACCGACGTTGTCACCAACATTGTCGGCGATGACGGCGGGGTTACGCGGATCGTCTTCGGGGATTCCGGCCTCGACTTTGCCGACCAGGTCGGCGCCGACATCAGCGGCCTTGGTATAAATACCACCACCGACGCGAGCGAAAAGGGCTATCGACGATGCCCCCATGGCAAAGCCGTTGATAATCGAGGCATCCTTCGGGTCGCCAAAGAAGTAAAACGCAATGCCGACGCCGATCAGCCCCAGCGAGGCCACCGACATACCCATTACGGCACCACCCGAGAAGGCGATCGAAAGCGCCGCCGACTGCCCATGGTCCTTGGCCGCCGCGCATGTACGCACATTGGCCCGGGTCGCCGCCTTCATGCCGACGAAACCCGCCAGCATCGAACAGAGGGCGCCTCCCAGAAAAGCGAAAGCTGTAGTATGCGGCTCCACCTTCCAGTACAAGAGCGCAAATACGACAACGATGAAAATCGCGAGGATTGAGTATTCACGACGCAGAAAGACCATCGCACCATCGTGAATTGTATCGGAGATCTCTTTCATCAGATCGGTACCGGTCGGCTTACTCCTTATCCAGACAAAGAGTAACAGGGCAAAGATAAAGCCAACAACACCAATCAGGGCTGACAGCAAACCCGTATGCATTAACAACTTCTCCCGTTAAAGTTAATTAGAGTTAGTTAATATTTTCACAACCTATCATCGAATTCGCAGAATATATCTACTGTAGAATGAGTTGGCAAGGAAAAAGTCCCGGAGATTCCTGTCAGCCATAAAAAAACCGGCGCCGCAGGCGCCGGTTATATTACTCTATATCATCAACTTACAGCCTGGTAATGGTCGTTCCCACGCGAGGCAAACCAACGGTAACATTTCGGTTATAGTTAGTTCGATTCCACATTCTGAATTGCTGCTCATCATCCTGGACATCATAACGGCGGCCAGGAAGGTCGCGCGTCATTATCAGGAGCGGGAAATTGGTGGTATCGGTGGCGTAGTTATCAGGCTCGAGAGTTATGAAAACGCAGCCGCGAACGTCACCGCTGTTGTCGGGTACCAGGAACAATGGCCCACTGGCACCGCCGGGAAGATTCTGAATGAAATCTTCACCCGGAAAGGGCGGAACGCGAACGGGACTGTCAACGTAGGGGTTGCCGTCGTCAGGCAACTGCAGATCATAGAATTTGCCCGTAGGTAGCAAACCACCGTCAATGCCTCGAATCAGGGAATCGTTCGCAGTATTGTAAAACTTCCATGCCGGCGGAGTCATAGTGCCGACTTCGGCACCGCCATCGGATATGATATCCGAGACGACCCAGCCCTTGTACTGCCAGCCGTAATCCCGGTAATCCGGCAATTCCAGACTTACCTGAATAAAATCATCATAAGTCAGGGTGTCTTGAAGCTCGGTGTCGAACTCCAGCGTGACACTTGTCGTCAGGAGATTTCCCTGGCCGGAATCGCAGACCGTCACGGTTGTTTGATCATATCTGACAACCTCTTGCGAGACAGTATCGAAACCGAATATCCTCTCTACTGTAATCGTGGTGTCATTCAGAATATTCGTAATACTCGTCTTGCACGGTCCCTCATCATCGGAGAACTGATCCTTGTATATGGTATCAATAGAGGTAGCACGCCAATCTATAGCCGTCGTATCGACGATAGCCGTCCGTTTCTCGGCGTAGTAGGTAAACCACAGGCCGGCGCCATCAGAAGCGGAATCACGACCGTCCGAGGGCGTTTCCATATTGTACTCAACCGACACCAGTCCCATGGAATCGGCCATCGGGAAAATCAGATCGATAGGATTGTCGCCAGGGTCGGTGATAGTATCGAGCAACATGACGGAACCGGGACCGATATCGGAACCGTCAGCCCGCTGCACGGCGATGAAGAGCCAACCATAGCTCATGATATCGCCCTTCAAGCTGAATTTGTTCCCGGCTGGCCTCTCGACACCGTTCTCGTCGTAGTACTTATCGAGGTCGAAATCGTAGGCAAATTTCTCGATCGATGTGGCGTCGGGCGTTTCCACATCAACGGGGCCATTGGCCACCCACAATTCATAGATCATCCCCGGGGGCGTCGACGGAAAACGCTCGGCATTTAACTCAATATACGTCACCGACTTGTCAGTGAAGACATCGTCCGGCTGACTACAACCCCAATAGAGGGTGATCGTCAGAGCTATCAGTGTTAGTAAAAACAGTCGCTTGTGGCGCCACAACATTAACTTTATCCTCCTGCGATTTCATTACCGACAACAGGCTTCAAACTACAAAGGCAGAATATAAGGGCCGTGCTAACGCGGTGTCAAGGGCTAATTTCCACGACTCTCAGCTATCGTTTCCAAGACGCGCGGGCCCTTCAATCTGTCTAAAGAAATCGTGTTTCAAGTCGATAATTTCCACTAAAGACAGAATCTAACCCGGCAGGTGATCGAAATTGAGAAAATGTCCCAATTGCGGAGTCGAACAAACCGACCATACAGCTGAGTTTTGCTGTAAGTGCGGCTCTGCCCTTAAAGCTGAAGACGCCCCGGATAATCCGGGTGCGCAAGGTGCCGACGATCTTGACTTTACCGTTACCGAGGCGACAGCCACGGGAGCCGAATTCGTTGGCGGAACTAAGGACTTTGAAGGCGATGCCGGCGATCTGGGCATTCAGTCAAGCTCAGACTTGCTGGCCGAGGAATCGGCGGAGCGGGCATCCGAACCATCCGACTCGAACCGTCCGGCCGACCTTTCGCCTATCGGTGAATCAGAACCGCCACCGCCACCCGAGGTCGCGGACTCAGAGCCGGCAGTTCACCCGATTCCCGCCTATGAAGTGCCCTTCCCGGATCCGGACCGTCTCAACGGCGCGAACTCGTTTAACGGCGAGAACCCGTCCGCGAGTGTGCCTGAAAAGACCGAAGCCTCGCAGGAGAGCGACGGCTATCTGTCCAGCCGTGAAAAAGAGGAACTCATGGCCCGGCTCGGAAAAGTCGATGACGATCAGGCTCCATCCAGGGAGTCCGTCGCACCGACCGTGGTGCCCGGCGCCATCTCGGAGGCCACTGTTGCGGAGGCGGACCTGACGCCACCCAAAATGGCCGGCAGGGGCAAAGGGATCGCCTACTTTTTCAAAAACTACATCCAACTGGTCGGAGACCAAAGACTGCATGCCGGCGATGAGCTTGCGCTGGACAACCGCTGTTACGAACTCCAACCCAAGCGCCTTGGCACCGGCGTTATGATCGGCGGCGGTATCGGAGCTTTCCTGTTGCTGTTTGTGGTAATCATATCACTCTTTGTCTCGGGAGACGGCAGTGGCAAAGGTGAGATAATCGGTATCGTGCTGGACGATCTTGGGCAACCGTATCTCCAGGGGGCAACGGTGCGGTTCATCGAGTCGGGTGACGCCGTTAAGTCGTCCCCTCTGGGATTCTTCAGGTCCGGACCGATGTCCAGCGGCACGCACCAGATTGAGTACCGCATCCGAGGCGAGTTGCTGAACCAGGATTACGCCACCGTTGCCGATGGTGAAGTCACCATGGTCGTCCTGCGGCCATCCGATGGCACCCCGGAGCCGACTCGGGCGAGCAACCAGCAATCTTCCTCGAATGCGATTGCCGCCTCTACGGCGAAGCAGGAATCTGTAGCTCCCCCAAAGAGCCAATCGTCGAAAGAATCTTCGCGTTCCGACCGTTCGTCCGGCAAGTCATCCAGCAAGCTGTGCCAGTTGACCCTCGCGGCCAATGTCGAGGGCGCCCGGCTGGAGCTTGACGGCTCGGTACTGGGAGCCGGTAACCTGACCTACAAGCGCCTCAAGGCGGGCAAACATGAATATACCGTCAGCGCCGACGGCTACCAGCCGGCCACCGGCACCGTTGAGCTTCAGGGCGGAAAAACGAGAAAGCTCGAAGTGGCCCTGACGCTGATGACCACCGCTCAGAAAGAGCAAACCTACAGCGCCGAAGATTTCTATTACTCGGCATCGAGAAAACTTGAGAACGGCGATGTCAAGGCCGCGATAGAGGACCTCACCAAGGCCGTTTCCAAAAACCCCGGTTACGGTGATGCCTACCTTATGCGCGGCGACATTTACGCCAGCCTGAAAAACTCGTCCTTGGCCTATGCCGACTACCTGCGGGCCGCCGAGATTATCCGCATGGGCGGCGACAACAATCGTGCTATCACGGCCTTCAACAGCGCCCTGGAAATGAACAGACAATCGCTGACCGCCTATCTCGGACGCGGGGATCTGTACCTCGCCAAGGGTCAGGAAATCGCGGCCATGGCCGACTTTGACGCCGCCCGCGACATCGACGATAAGTGCTTTGCCGCCCATTACGGCCTCGGCCGGGCGCGTTTCGAACAGGGCAATTACAAGAAGGCCATCGACCACTTCAAAGATGCCCGCAAGGTAGACGATCGGAACCCCCTGGTCTACCAATACCTGATGTTGAGCTATCTCGCTCGCGACGATTACAAGGGCGTTAAGAAAAGCTTCGAAAAATTCACCGACATAGCCACGGAAGATGATATGACCCGCCTGGAAAAAGACCAGCGGTTCAGCGCCGTGCTAAAAGTGATAGAAACAGAATAACGAGTTCAATCGATGAGTAGAAAACTGAATTGCTGGGAATTCATGAATTGCGGCCGCGAAAAAGGCGGCTTAATGGTAGACATTCTGGGCGAATGCCCGGTGGCTTCGGCCATGAAATACGACGGCCAGAATGGCGGCATTGCCGCCGGACGGGCCTGCTGGGAGGTTAAGGGTAGCGCCTGCAAGCGCCGACGCAATGCCCGGGCCTGCCACAATTGTGAATTCTATCGGCGGGTGGTGTTCGAGCAGGACGAGAAAACCCGCTACCGATTCACTTCCGTCAGTGCCTGACAAACCGCCCGCTCCCGCGACCGATACATTGATCCGCCAGACCGAGTGCACGCGGTGCGCCCGTCGCGCCGGGTAGAACCGCCCACCGACTATTGCCTGCAAATTACCATCGCCCCGGCTGTCACCTGGGGCCGCTCGCTGATTTCGCGTGAACGGTTTGAGCGCAATGATTATCGTTCAGAGAAAAATAGGCGCCTCAATAATTATAAGCTCTATCAGGAATTTTATAGAATGACCGATCGGTTGGACTGTGAATTTGTCAAAGTGCGTGGACATAAGGTATCAAATCAAAAAGATGATATTGATAGACTGTTTACCCTTGTGGACAGGGCTTCAAGAAATGCGCTGAGAGGAGAGAATCGGTGACCTGTTCTTTTCACCACATAGGCGGTCTCAACAAAGGAGCCGCACTGTCTTCCTGATTATGTGCGTGATAGAAGAGG
>CAZVUZ010000024.1:0-27598 GCA_964630485.1 uncultured Ignavibacteriales bacterium | reverse complement strand
CCCGAACCCGTTCAACCCGGTCAGCGAGAGCGCCTTCGATCTGCCGGCCAAGACCCATGTCACCCTTTCGGTGTACAATGTCCTCGGCCAGAAGGTGTCCACCCTGGTCAACGAAGACCTTTCAGCCGGCAGTTATGTGACCGACTGGGACGGCACCAGTGATGGTGGAACTTCGGTGGCTTCCGGTATCTACTTCTACCGGATCGAAACCGACAAGAATGTCGAGACCAAGAAGATGGTCCTGCTCAAATAGAGCCGATACTACATTCGAATGCACGAAAAGCCCCGGCTGTATCAGCCGGGGCTTTTTTTGTCGATGCGCAACTGGCGGCGCTTGCTTCTTCAGCTGTTTTCAGTCAAGTCCCTCGCCCGGGGCAAATATCCCGTATAATCTGCCGATAAAAAACTTGATGGCGCGAGCCGGATAGATGATTATTGGTTTACTGGGTGAGCCACCCGTCTCCCGAGGAGGCGATGGCATCAACAGGGGCTAACCGAACCTCGAAAAAAGAGCATCAAAATGATACGGAAAACACTCTGTTTGTCGGTTTTCTATATTCTGCTGGTTGCGGGTAATTCCTTTGCGGCAGGTCTGTCGCTGGATCATGTCGACGGCCTCTGGGGATCCGACAGTCTCACGGCCGACACCCAGATCACGTTCCACATCCGGGTGACCAATGACGCGGGCCAAGACTACCCGGGTTTGACCAACGGCTTTCGCATCTATTCGCCAAGCGGTCATACCTGGTCGGATTGCCACGGCGACACCACCGGGCTTTTGGGCGCGACCCGGTTTGACCTGGTGTGCCTGATAAAACCCTGCGGCATCACCGGCGGCGGGGCCGACACGGTGGGATTCGGCGCTGCCGCCCGGGATGGCTCCGGAATCCCGGCAGGTTTCGATGACACCTCTTTCACAATCACCATCGGTCCCATCCCGCGTCAGGCCCACGGTGGGCAGATATGTCTCGATTCATCGTTCTTCCCGGCTTCCGGATGGTGGCTATGGGGCGAAACCGGTGGGGGAAATATGATCCCGAGCTGGGACGGACCCCATTGCTTCACCGTCGTCGATCCGTTTCTGGCGGTGGATGTCGAGGACGGGGACGATGGCCTTGTGCCGACGACCTTTAGCCTCAGCCAGAACTACCCCAACCCCTTCAATCCCAGGACCGAGATCGGTTTCTCCCTGCCGGAGGCTTCAGCCGTGGAGCTGGCCGTGTACAATATCCTTGGCCGCCGGGTGAAGACTCTTTTTGCAGGAAATCTGAGCGCGGGGGATCATACGGTGGCGTGGGATGGCACCGATGCCAAAGGTCTGCCGTCAGCGTCCGGCGTATATTTCTACAGGGTTGTTGCGCAGTCGTTTACGGAAACCCGCAAGATGGTGCTGATGAAATAGCGTTCTCTTTAGCATGGCCACGCTACCGGTCGCTTCGGATCGGTCTTATCATATTTAAGTAAAAGCAACGTGTTTTCCATGGTAGCCTGACATTTTGCGGTTCGGCTTTTTAAGTGTCTTTGCGTCAATGACTTAGCAGAATAATGTTGACTTTAGCCGACTCATGGCTTATTATAAGAATCTGTATTGGGTGTCTGGAACCGGCTAAATTATTGAAACATAAGGCATTATATGTTAGGCGTCATTGGTAATAAGTTCTCTATTGGCAAGGAAACGTATCCCCCCTTCGCGGCGGAGCTTCACTACTTCCGCATCGAAAAGCGGTACTGGTCAATCTGCTTCGAGCGCATCAAGAAGGCCGGATTCCGCGTGATTTCCACCGCGGTGCCGTGGAATATTCACCAGGATGAAAACAAGCATGTCGACTTCAATGGTTTTACGGATCCGCGCAAGGATCTGGTTGTATTTTTGGAGCTGGCGCGAGAATTCGGGTTCAAGGTTATCCTGCGCCCCGGGCCGGCTGTCTGGGGCCAGTTGAAGAATGGCGGGTTGCCGAAGTATATATTCAGGGATCTCAAGGTTTTTGCCCGCGACGCGGCCGGCCAGGAGAGGTTGCTGCCGGAGGATCACGGTGTCCAGGCCGGATACCTGCCGAGCTACTTGCACAAGAACTACCAGTTTCACTACAGGAATTTCTTCAAGGCGTTTATAGAAGCCACCAAGAATTACGTTCATCCCCGCGGTCCGGTTTTTATGGTCGAACTCGACTATGAAACGTCTTTTGGCCGGATGCTGGAGCCGGACAGCGCCGATTACAACCCGGATGTGCTGGCGGAATATTACCCCGTCTTTCTCCAGGAGCGCTACGGCGACATAAAGAAGCTCAATGCCGTTTACAAAGAGAAGAACGCGAGTTTTGAGAGTATTGAACCGCCGCGCAAGTTCGACGGTCTGGACCCCAAGCGTTTTGTCAAAGCCATTGACTGGATGCGGTTTCGGGAGCACATGGTCCGGACTTACCTGGAGCTGCTCGAGGACGTTTTCAAGTCTTACACGGTCGAACCGCTCATTTTCCGGTCCCTGTACTTCCGGCCCGGAGAGATCTTGCCGGCCTTCAACCTGGTCCCCGACGATCGCTATCCTTTCCTCGGAGCCAATGTTTTCCCGGGCGGCAACTTCTTCGACCTGTCGGCCAAGGCGCGTTTCCTGAAGTCCGAATACGGTTTTGCCTTTGCAGCATCGTTCCATAGCGGCTCGGCCGCGGTCGATCCCCGACATGAAGAGAAAGTCGCTCCGATAAGCAACAATTCCCGCCGCTATTATCTTGCGGCCAGCCTTTCGTCCGGCTTCAAGGGCATGAATCACTACATGTTCGTCGATCGCGACCACTGGTACGGTGCCCCGCTCCACAATGACGGTACTATTTCCGATGGTTACGAGGTGGCCCGCAGGTTCAACCTGGCCATCCAGATGGTCGGCCTTGATGAAATGGAAACCAAGACGGATATCGCCGTTGTCGGGAATCGTCTTTACAGCTGGATGCGTTACATGACCGGCCCGAAACTGTTTCCATATACCGAACGCCTGCTGGCCGAATCTACGGTCGGTTTCTGCCGCGATCTGATGCGTCTCAAGCTGAATTACGGTATTCGCGAGAACCGTGAGTGGGAGACAATGACCCGTTACAAACTGGTATTCATTCCCGCCACCGAGGTCATGTCCGTCAGGGACCAGGAAGCGATTGTGGAATTGGTGAAGGCGGGGGTTTCGGTAATTATGTGTGGACTGATGCCGCGCTTTGATGAAAATCTGAAGGACTGCCAGATACTGGCCAAGGCCCTGCGCATCAAGACCACAGTCGATTATCGGATCGGTACTGTAGAGCATAAATCAGGATCATTTCCTACTTATCTGTATGGTGCGATACGCACCACCGACGACACCAAGGTCAAGAAGCTCTGTAAAGCGGGGGCCAAGGTTACCGGCGTATGTTCCTCGCGTTTCAAGGGGAATTTCTACTTCTTTAGCTTCGATATGGCCTCCGGCGGCAATCACCAGAAACTCGCCTTCGCTGAGAGCGTGCTGATAGGTGAATCGCTCGCGTCCGATCTTTACTGCAGCGATCCGTCGGTGGATATTTCCTTCCACATGGGGCCCAAGAAGGGTCTGCTTTTTGTCGTAACACCGCCCCAGGGCGAGTTTTCCGACGGCCTGGAGGCAGGCAGCAAGGAAGTTATCATCAAGGCCGATTTGAAACCGGCCGGTATGAAGTCGCCCAAAGTGAAGCTCATCGATTTGTTTGCCGGCGAGGAAGATTCTCCGATCAGGGTTACGGCGCGGGAGTTGAAGGAAGGTATCCCGCTACACATGGCTTATCCTGACGGTCATATTTTCCTGGTACAAAAAGGCTAATCTAAACGACAGGGCATTTATGTATTCCAGAGAATCTCTGAGCCGCTACGCGCTCGTGGCGGTGTTGATTGCTATGGTTGCCACGGTGTGGTTTGGCTGTGGCGGCGTGGAAATAAGTCACTACTATGACCACTGTGTCGTGGCCACGGCGGCGCCGCAGGCTTCGGATGTGGGTAAAGCGGTGTTCGAGCAGGGCGGTAACGCCTTCGATGCGGCGGCGGCGGTGGCGCTGGCCCTGGCGGTGGTTCATCCCGAGGCCGGCAATATTGGCGGGGGCGGTTTCGCCGTGATTCGCGATGGCGCCTCCGGTCAGGTTCGCGCGCTCGATTTCCGTGAAACGGCCCCTTCGGCGGCCTTCGAAAAAATGTATCTCGACGACCGGGACTCGGTCATTCCCGGTATGTCCACCCTGGGCGCTCTGGCCGTTGGTGTGCCGGGTACGGTGGCGGGGATATACGAACTCTGGCACGAATACGGCACCCTTCCGTGGGAAGATCTGGTGGCCCCGGCGGCGGCGTTGGCCGACAGTGGATACATTGTCGATGCGCCCCTGGCGGCCCGCCTGGCCGAGTACAGGGAGCAGTTGATTGCTTTCCCGGAGACCGCGCGGCTGTTTCTGATCGACGGAAAATCACCCGTCCCCGGCGAGCGACTCACGTTCCCCGACCTGGCCCGGACGTTGTATATCATTGCCTCCGAGGGACCGGACGGCTTCTACCGGGGCAAAGTCGCGGAACAAATAACGGCCTGCATGGAGACGCACGGCGGCATGATAACTGCCGGGGATCTTGAGAATTACCAGCCGCAGTGGCGGCAGCCGATAAGCTTCTCATTCGACTCCCTGGAAATATACTCCATGCCGCCGCCGAGTTCGGGGGGGATTTGTCTCGGCCAGATTCTAAAGATACTCGAACCGTATGACTTTGCTCTCTATGCTCCCCGGTCGGTGGAATACATGCATCTTTTCTGCGAGGCCGCGCGGCTGGCCTTCGCCGATCGCTCCGAGCATCTCGGGGATCCGGATTTCTACGATATCCCCGGCGGGCTTCTCGACGATGACTATCTCGAGCGCCGTCGTACCATGATTGACATCGAGCATGCCTCAACCTCCGATAAGACCCGTAACGGCTCGCCGCCGATCATCGAGTCCGATGAAACGACGCATTTCAGTATTTGCGATGCCGACGGCAACATGGTCTCGATTACCTATACGCTCAATACCGCTTTCGGAAGCAAGCTTGCCATTGACTGGGCCCGGTTCCTTCTCAACAACGAGATGGATGATTTCTCGGTCAAGCCGGGTGTCCCCAATGTTTACGGCCTCGTGGGGGGGCAGGCGAACCGGATCGAACCGGGCAAGCGCATGCTCTCTTCAATGTCGCCCACCCTGGTTCTTAAAGCGGGCCGGCCTTTCATGGCCCTGGGATCTCCGGGTGGTTCGAAAATCATAACCATCGTAGCTGAGGCCGTCATAAATTTCACGCGCTTTGGAAAGAGTCTCGGTGAAACCGTCAACCATCCCCGTTTTCACCATCAATGGCTGCCGGATGTTGTATACCTGGAGCAGGGCGGATTTGACATAAACGTGAAGCAGGGTCTTATCAGGCTCGGCCACAATATCGAGGAGAGAGTGGCCTACGGCGACCTTCAGGCGGTTTTCATAACTGAAGATGGTCTCTGGACGGGAGCTTCGGATCAGCGCGGACGGGGTAAGGTAACCGGCTACTGATCGGCGCGGTCGTCGCCTTTTACGGTGATATTGACGTTGGTCTGCTCCGCCGCCGAGGACGATCGGTGGCAGTTGCGTACCCCAAGAACGACAGCGCCGGTACCGATTACGCTGGCCAGGACATAGATTATTGAACCTATGTGCAGCGGCAGTGTGAAGAGAACCATCAGCACCAGCAGTCCAATCAGCAGTTGGCCCTTCCCGAGCACCTTAGGTTCGCGTTTGAACAACCTGACAATCCACCAGCCAATAAGGGTTGCCATGACTATTTTCCCCAAATAGAACAATATCCCGCCGGAGATTCCCAGGAAGCTCGACAGCGGAATCATGATAATGGAGAAAATCAGCTCCACGGCGCCCAGGATCGGAAGATCGCCCGATATCATGGACAGCCCGGCTATGGCCAGGGTAAGGGAGAAGGCCAGAACGAGAAGACTCACCAGGCAGACCAGCACCGTCAGCATACCGGCGGCAAGAGCCACCGAGAAGCGCGTGCGCAGTTGATGGAACGACTCAGTGGCATGGCGGCGGAAGAGCTGTATGAGAATGACGCCGAAAAGAAATGCGGCCAGCATCTTGGAAAGCCTCAAAACGGCATCCCTGAAAGCCGAACTCTCTTCATCCTCATCTTCCGGCAACTGCCAGTTGATCTCACCGAAGACACTGGCCCCGGCATCGGTGTCTATCTCGATTTCGTTTTCGGAGATATAGGTCAGGTTGCCCTGGATGATGGCGGGTGCCATGATGGCGATGTTGTCGCCGACTATTTTGAGGTCGCCGTCAACCTGGCCCGTGATAGTGACGATCCCGCCGGCCAGGTCGGCATTGCCGTTGACCGTTCCGCCGAGGCTGACATGAGACCCCCGCATAAAGACATCGCGGCTGACGATCGCCCGCCTGCCGACCGTGGCCTGGTTGGCCATAATCACTAATGAGCGACCGACGTAACCGTCGATAACGCACGTGTTGGCGAAGGCTCGCACGGAGCCGCCGGCGCGGCCGGTGTGCCGGAAATCATAGGCAACAACATTGATCGAATTGCGCACCTCACCGTTGGTCACAGCATCGTAGGAGAAGGAAATCAGGTCGCCATTGATGTAGCCGTCCATGACGAGGTTCTGGCCGAAGGCGTAAAGATCCTGATCAATTTTGTGCAGGTTGGAAATGTGGATGCGGTCGCCTTTTTCCACCACGATGGCCCGGCTGTCACCGGCCATGAAGGCCACCATGAGGATCACGCCCATCAGTGATAAGGCGCGACGCAAAAACGGGGATGTCATCAATTCGTTTCGCATGAGACTCTGGTTATGTTTACGAAAACTTTACGGCCTTGTTGCTAAATTATGGATTTGTCGGTCACGGTGCAACCAAAAACCGAAGCCTTGAGGGGAGCTATCCGGCAATATATTCTTGTGAAAAAGGATTCGGGCTGTTATCTTCACCCTCGGAAATTTGGACGGGACCGCGACATGAACGTATTGACCTATTTTTTGACGGCGCTTGTCCTGTATATCCTCGCCTACCGGTTCTACGGGCGGTTCATCGCCCGTTCGATCGGAGAAAAAAAAGGGCGACCGACTCCCGCCGTAGAGTTGAACGACGGCAAGGATTTCGTTCCTACCCGCCTATCGGTGCTTTTCGCCCATCATTACTCGACCATAGCCGGCGCCGGACCGATTGTTGGGCCCACCCTGGGAATACTGTATGGGGTTGGACCCGCGTGGTTCTGGATCGTGTTCGGAGCCATCTTTTTCGGAGCCGTCCACGATTTTGTGGCTCTTTTCGCGTCTATTCGCGAGCGCGGCCAGTCCATGGCGGAGATAGCCCGAAAGTCTCTTGGCAACACCGGCTTCGTCTTGTTCATCACTTTCACCATTGTCCTGATAGTGCTGGTAACCTCGGCATTTCTGTCCCTGACGGCGGTGTCGCTGACCTCGCTCTATCCCCTGGGGAAACTCGGACTTGATGCGGGCCAGACCTTGCTCCGGACAAAAACCGTCGATGGTCAGCAGTTTGGTGTTATCGGCGGCATCGCTTCCAGCAGTGTGATTATTATAACCGCTATAGCTCCCCTGCTGGGTTTTCTGGTGACGAAGAAACGGATCAAAACCGTTTTTGCATATCTCCTGGCGGCCCTGATCTGTATCGCCTCGATTTACTTTGGATTTCGGCACCCGCTTACGCTGGCCCCCTCGACCTGGATGTTCGTTATTGCGGCCTACACTTTCTTTGCCTGCGAGGCACCGGTATGGCTGATTCTCCAGCCGCGTGACTTTGTCAATGTCCAGATCCTGTACGCCGGTTTGATAACCATGATGGCGGCGGTGGTGGTGGCCGGGATAGGTGGCCTGACGGTGAATGCGCCGGTGACGAACTATGCCGTCGGGACCGCGAAGATGGGGCCGGTGTGGCCGTTTCTGTTTATTACCATTGCCTGCGGCGCGATCTCGGGTTTCCATGCTCTTGTCGCCGGCGGCACGTCCTCGAAACAGCTCGCCGCCGAAGAACAGGCCAAAACCGTGGGGTATGGCGGGATGTTGCTCGAGGGAGTCCTGGCCATCCTGGTTCTCATTGCTATCGGATCATCACTGGATTTCAGCGAGTACATGGCCATTACATGGCCGGAGGTCGGGTCCGGCAATGCCGTTTTGGCCTTTGCCCTCGCCGTCGGGCACCTTTTGCATAACGCTCTCGGGATCGCCTTGCCGCTGGCGACGGTATTCGGTATTCTGATGGTGGAGGGTTTTCTCATTACCACTCTCGATTCGGCGGTCCGGCTCAACCGCTACCTGTTTGAGGAACTCTGGAAGGCAATCATGCCCCATCCGCCGGTTTTCATGCGCAAATTCTGGTTTAACAGCGGCCTTGCCGTGGCGCTGATGTTGATTATCGCTAAAACCAACGGCTACAAGCTGATATGGCCCCTTTTCGGGGCCACCAATCAGCTCCTTGCGGCCCTGACCCTGATCGCCGTCACCGTCTGGCTGCACCGGGCGCACAAGCCAAGTTGGTTTACCCTGATTCCGGCAATAATCATGATGGTTACCACTGTAGGCGCCCTGGCCTATTACCTGGTGGTCAAATACATCCCCACGGGAAATATCCTGCTGGCGGTTACTGATATTATGCTGCTTGTCCTCGCCGGAGGCGTGATTGTTCTCTCGATACGGAGGTTCGTTGTCGGCCGAACCGTATCAAATCCCCTGCATTCTTCGTAATCTCATATCTATCAATAAATAAACTCCGACTCGAGCCGATATAACGGTTATAGTACGGATAGGATAAATGAAGCTATTTCTGGACAGGCACAAAACACTCTTACCACGCGTCGATACCATTTATCTGCTCACCAGAATCATGGCCCTGGTGGGGATAACGTGGTTCGGGCTGTTTGGCGACTATGCCACCCAGGAGAATTTGCTGTTCCAGGTGCTGATAGGAACGTTTGTCGTTCATCTGGCGGTGTTTTACCTGGCGGTGATCGGCAAGTTCGATCTCAAACTGGCCTATTTCTCAGCTATCATCTATGACCTGATCCTCGTCCCCACGGTTATTCTCTACACCGGATCGGTGCACTCGTCATTTTACCTGCTTTTCTATCTGACCATTTCAGTCGCGGCCTATGTCCTGACCTTTCCGTATGCCCTGACCGTCGCCGTGCTGACGGTGCTATCCTACCTGGGAGCCATTTACCGCGACTTGTCGCTCGATGACGTGTTCGACGTTTCATTGCGGGTGGGTTTTATCCTGGTCTATTTTCTGGCCATAACCTACGCCTCGGAGCATATGCGTAAATCGGAGCGGCGTCTGCTGAAGTTGTTCAACACCCTGAATAAGCGAACGTCGGAGCTTGAGAAATCTCAGGCCCAGCTGGAAATGATTTACGAGAACACGCGCATCCTGGCCTCCATCCTCGATACCGACGGCGTCATCCGTGAAGTGGTGCGAATTATGGGTGATGTTCTTCAGTACCGGTGTTTCTCGCTGGTGATCCGTGACAAACGGGACAACCTTTTTTACCGGGCGCGTCTGTCCAACGGTCGCCCCAATTACCATCTCAAAGCGATCGATCTCAATCGTATGGATCTTCTCCGGAAGGTTTCCGAGGGCGGCGAACCTGTCCGTCTCAAGGATATCGCCCTGCGCGACGATTTCGAGCCACTCAGCGAGAATACCCATGCCGCCATGATCGTACCGCTGGTCTCCCACGGTGTGACCACGGGAGTGCTGACGGCGGAGTCAAAAGAGGTGGACAAGTTCCGCGAAAAGGATGTCCAGATGCTGTCCATTGTGGCCCGTTCGGCGGCTCTGGCCCTGGACAACGCCGAGTTGCAGAAGAAGACGGAAGAGTTGACGATTATCGACGAGCTCACCGAAACCTACAATTACCGGTACTTCGTGCAGAAGCTCGAGGAAGAGAAACGCCGTGCGTCGCGTTATAATCTGCCGCTGTCACTGGTTATGGTTGATATTGACTGGTTTAAGAAGCTTAATGATACATACGGTCACGAGGTCGGAAACAAAGTGCTCAAGGGGCTCTCGGTTATAATCAAGGGGTGCATCCGCGACGTGGATATCTTCGCGCGCTATGGGGGCGAGGAATTCGCCATAATACTGCCGCAGACGCCCCTGGTCGAGGCGCACCGCATCGGAGAAAGGATTCGCTCCCAGGTGGAGAGTGCCGCGATGGACGCCGGGAAGGAAGATACGGTAAGCATCACCGTGTCGGTCGGAATCAGCTCCTTCCCGGAGAACGGTCACTCCCAGGAGGAACTCGTGTCCGTTGCGGACCAGGCGCTCTACCGCGCCAAGGGAGAAGGCAGAAACCAGGTGTGCGTGATATGACGAAAAACACAAAAAGAAGAATAATGGGGATTTCTTCATCGAGGGGATATGTGTAAACCAGTGAAACGAATTGGGGAGTTATTTATCGTCGGCTTTCCGGGTGCGGAGCCGCCGCCGACGTTCTTGAATTTCATCGCCGAAGAACATATCGGTGGCGTTATTCTTTTCGCCGAGAGTTGTACCAGCCAGGGATTAATCAGGCGCAACGTCGATCTGATCCGCGACCAGTATCGGACCGGCAGTAAGCCCTTTATCGCTGTCGATCAGGAAGGCGGTCGGGTGTGCCGCATTAAGAGCGCTCCGGCCGAGTTCGGAGCCGCGGCCGACTATGCCGCCGGTGGCCGGCTGGAGCAATATGTCGAGGACTATCGCCGATCGGCCGTATTCATGGAATCGGTGGGTATAAACCTCAACCTGGCGCCGGTAGCCGACCTTGCCATCAACCCGAATAACACGTGTCTGGATAGTCGATGTTTCGGTTCTTCCCCGGAACAGGTTATTCCCTTCGTTCGAAAAACCGTTGAGATCTCCAAGAAGAGCGGCCTGCTCTCCTGTCTGAAGCATTTCCCCGGACTTGGCAACGCCGACATCGATCCGCATCTGGATACGGCGGTGGTGCCCTACGATGAAGTCGTCTGGCGCCAGCGTGACATGGTCCCGTTCGCGGCCGGGCTGGAAGCCGGCGCTGATATGGTCATGACCACCAGCGTTCGGCTTGAAGGTTTCGACGATGTCATAGCGACCGGATCGGAGCGGATTATTTCTAATTTACTGAGACGCGCCCTCGCTTTTGACGGACCCGTCATTACTGACGATTTGACCATGAAGGGGGCCGACCCCCTGGGAAACTACGGTGAGCGGGCGTTGAAGGCTCTTAATGCCGGCCATGACCTGCTTCTCTTCGGACGCGACTTTGAAGCGGCGATGAGGGCCTATGATTTCGTTTACGCTGCCATTGGGCGCGGCGAGGTTGATCCCGAGCGTTTGACCACCGCCCTGAGTCGGGTCAGCGGGATTAAGTTCAAGCTGGACAAGCCCGTGTTTCGATGATTTCTTCAGCCCATGAGTCTGGAGCAGATCACAGATCGTCGGAAACTAACAGTCCTGGGGCTAAACAGCGGCACGTCGATCGATGCTCTGGATCTGGCGGCGATGCGTATTTCCCGTATCTCCGGTAAACCGTCACTGCACTTTCTGGCCGGCGCCACTCGCAAAATCCCAGAGAAAACCCGCAATCTGCTGTTGGATCTGGTCTCGTCGGAGACCTGCCGCCTCGAGGATATCATATATGCCGACAATCTCCTGGGGAGGCAATGGGGCCGCGTGGCCGCGTTGTATATCAGGAAGCTCCGCCATGACGGCCTGCGGGTCAATGTGGTAGCCTCACACGGACAGACGGTACGCCACATGCCGGTCGGGCGCAACCTGGCCTCGCTCAATCTCAAGGGCACTCTACAACTGGGCTCGCTGGATATGATTGCCGCCGCCACCGCCCTGCCGGTGGTGGGCAACTTCCGGCAGGCCGACATCGCGCTGGGGGGAGAGGGCGCTCCGATCACGACCGAGGCCATGGACCGGCTTTTTCAGCGCGACCGGGAATACCGAAAGATCGTAAAAATAGGCGGCATGGCCAATTATTTCTATCTACCGGCCCGGCGGTCGCTCCCGGCCGTGCGCGCCGCCGATTGCGGCCCGGGCAACAGCCTCTCGGATATTCTGGCCGGACGTCTTTTCGGCGTACCGTTTGACAGAAACGGAGGCCTGGCGGCTGCGGGGACGGTGTCCCAACGGCTCCTTGCCACCCTTCGGACCGACTCTTTCTTCCGGAGTAAAGCGGTTTCCACCGGTCGCGAGGCGTTTGGGGAGCGCATGGTCGATGACATGATCCGGCACGGCCAGTGCCTTCGCCTGAAGAAGGAAGACCTGCTCAGTACGGCGGCCGAACTGACAGTCGTTTCCATTGTTGCCGGTATTCAATCAATACTGAAACAAGACCGCAAATTGAGTAAATTGTATTTGACCGGCGGCGGCCGGCGAAACAAATTCTTTGTGAGGCAACTTAAGGACCGTTTACCCGACCTCGTGATCCTTTCCATTGATGAGCTCGGCATCAACGGTGACAATGTAGAGGCGGCGTCTTACGCCGTCATGGGCGAAGCCTGCCTGCGCTCGGAATCTCTGGGGGCGGAGCGATCCGGCGCCGAGCGGCAACCCGTGACAGGACATATTGTCCAGCCGCCATTGACGAGGAACAAGGGAAAGCGTACGTGAAGAGAATCATTTTGATTACAAAACTATTGGCGAGAATCGGGAGCGGTCTTTTCCTGATGGTCCTTATCTACAGCTGTGCCACCGTGCCCGGCCTGCGTGAAGAGGCCCCCGGTACGTACATCAGGGTTCCCTTTGTCCGGGTGCTTCTTAACGAGAGCCAGGAGAGCGTGGCGGTTTCGGCCGATGACGAGTATGCGGTTGAATGCCTCGTCGACGGCAGGCAGGAAGTCTACTATGTCAACCGGCCGGTGGCCGTCTATAACAGCGGCAGTTTTCTGACGGTCAAGAACGAACGGGGGGCCATAGTGCAGGCCGACCTCAACGAGGTCAATGTTATCCCCCGCGGGAACGGCAACAACATCAACGTCCTGGAAAACAGTTATCGCGGTATTATCAAATTCCTGCCGTCGGGTCAGACGGTACAGGTGCTCAACATCGTCTACATGGAAGATTACCTCCGCGGCGTGGTGCCGCCCGAAATCGGACCGAGGACGCGAGAGGAATTCGAGGCGGTCAAGGCCCAGGCGGTGGCCGCCCGGACCTATGCTCTGTCGCACCTTCAACAATATACCGGCCGGCCGTATGACATGAAATCGAGTATCATGGATCAGGTCTATGACGGTGTCAAAGTGGAGAATCGTCTGGTCAATGAGGCCATTGACGCCACGGCCGGTCAGGTCCTGACCTACCAGGGAGATTTTATCCAGGCCTATTATCATTCCACCTGCGGCGGTATGACTGACGATATCGAGGATGTCTGGGATCGTAAGGAAGTACCATATCTGAAGGCGGTGGAGGACAGTGGCGCCTGTTCCTGGTCCAAGTACTATACCTGGCAGGAGCATTTTACCGAGAAACAGTTGCGCGGCCGGGTAGAGCAGTATCTCTCGAGTGACCGAGGCCGCGACCTGAAGATAAACGTAATTACCGATGTGCGCATCACCGAGCGCAGCGCCGGCGGCCGCGTGGCACAAATGGTCGTCAGAGCGGGTGATGACGTGTATCGTTTCCGCAAGGACCGGATTCGCTGGGTAATCGGTCGCACCTCAAACCCCGATCTCATCCTGCCGTCGGATCGTTTCGACGTCGTCATCAACCGCAATCTCGACGGTACGATCAAGGACCTCACCTTCAAGGGGCGCGGTTACGGCCACGGCGTCGGCATGTGCCAGTGCGGCGCTATCGGCATGTCCCGAGAGGGATGGACCTTTGACCGTATCCTGAAATTCTATTTCACGGGTGTGGACCTGGAGAAAATGTATTGAAGCCGGGCATTGTTTTAATTGCTTTGAAAGCCGATCGGCGATAGTCTTTACATACCGATGTTGCGTATACTGGTCATAATTGTCAGCCTGCTTACGGTGAGCCTCTCGCACGCCTCCGAGTTCAAGTATTCTCTGGGTCTGCAGGGCGGTCTGTCGCGTCTCTACGGCAGTGAGGAACAGTTTTATCCATTTCAGACGGCGTATGGCGCGCGCTTTGATTACCGCTGGGCCGAGCGCTGGTCGCTGTCGTTCAGCCTTTCACGGCACCAGCTCTATGACGACACGACGTCCTCGGGAAGTTTTGCCCTGACTGACGCCGATGAGCATGCCCTGGTTCGCTTCAAGGGAACCCGCCTGGGGGCGCTGTTCGTTCGCGACCTGATCGAAACCGGCCGGGGCCTCGATGTATCGGTCGGCTTCGGTGGCGGGTTGATGCTCTGGAAAACCGTTGATGCCGCCGCCGATACGGTGCTGAAGGTGCCCGGTACCCATAACGAACTGGTTGATTTCGCCGCCTCGGAATTGATTCTAACGGCTCAGACAGATTTCATATTTGAACTGACACCCCGCCTCGGGCTCATCTGGAGTTTCACGGCCGACTATTTCTCGCATCTCGGGGCGGAGTTCCATGACGATGTCAACGACGTGCGAGGCAAGTGGCATGCCGGATCAATGTTGACCCTGACCTACTCCTTCGGGCGTCCCGCCCATGTCTGGCAAAGGGATTACGAGTTCTCACCAACACGCTCCCGATGGACCCCGCCGGCCCGCCCGACCGAGAGCGACAGTGATGGCGACGGGGTCGATGACGAGGACGACCGCTGCCCGCACACCCCGCACGGGGTCGGAGTGGATCGGTTTGGATGTGCCCGGGACACGGACGGCGACGGCGTTAAGGACGATCGTGATGATTGCCCGGCCACGGACCTTAAGGCCCGTGGCATGGTGGATATCCACGGTTGCCCGACGGACTCGGACTCGGATGGTATTCCGGACTATCTCGACACCTGCCCGTTTAATGCCGTGGGCGCCCTCGTCGACAGCTCGGGATGCCCCGTTGATTCGGACGCAGACGGAGTGCCGGACGGTCTTGACGATTGCCCGAACACTCTTTTTGGAGTCGATGTTGACCGCCATGGGTGTATCGAGCTGTCAATGCTGGCGGAGCCGGTGGTGCTAAATATCGACTACGTTCCGGGTTCTTTTGAAGTGGATCCGGTTAACCGGGAGCGCCTCGACAGGCTTGCCCGGCTGCTTAATTTCGTGCCGGAGGTGCACCTTGAGGTAAGTGGCTACACCGATAACATCGGCACCGCCGTGGCCAACCGCAGACTTTCGGAGAAACGGGCCAACCGGGTCCGGGACTATCTCGTCGCGAAGGGTGTGGCCACGGAGCGTGTAAAGGTTTTCGGCCGAGGCGAGACAAATTTCGTGGCCAGTAATCAGACGGCGGCGGGGCGGGCGCAAAACCGGCGCGTCGAAATAATATTCTTCAGGTAACTTGGGATTGGTAAGACTGCCATGGATTGGGGATTTCATCTGGAAAGCGTTGAGGAGCGGCGGGGCACAAGGGGCGCCGTGGTCATATTCCTTCCCGACCGGCTGGAGAAGATCGTCGCTCCCCTTCGTGAGAAATATGACCCGTTATACAACCTGATTGGTCCTCACGTGAGCCTCGTCTACCCGTTCCACGCGTCCTGCTCGCTTGACGATATCGTCCTGGCCATCGAGGCCGTCACGACCGGTCGGCCGCCGCTGAAAATCGAGCTGAACTCCATAGGCGATTTCTATCCCCGGACCCCCAAGATATTCTGGAATGTTAAAGCCGGTGAAGAGCTGTCCGAATTGTATTTCCGGCTCTACACCGGCCTTGAACAGCCGATCCCTTTCAAGCAATACCAGCCGCATGTCACCGTTGCCCGGGAGATATCTTACCACCGGGTGCTGCTGATAAAAGAAAAGATCGTTGGTTACCTGCCCGACGAGAGTTTCGAGGCCGAGAAAATTGAACTGATAAGTCCTTTGCCCAACAATCGCTGGGTTTCGGTACGGACTTTTCCTCTTTCCGGCCCCACACCCGCCTCGGGGCAATAAAAAAAGCGGCCCATGAGGGCCGCTCCATTTGATATCTACTCTCGGAATCCCGTAAATCGAAATCAGCCTTACTGCTCATCTTTCTTGGGCGCGTACTTGGCTTTGGTCTCTTCGCTCATTACGTGCACTTCCAGGCGGCGTTTCTCGAAGTCGAAGGGCTTGAAGTTGGGATTACCCTCTTTCTGGTGACAGCGGGTGCAGGTTTCTGCAGTCGGGTAGATCAAGCCGGCATCGATGGCCATCTGCTTGTACTTCTCCGGTTCCGCCGGCCAGGCCTTCTTGCTCATGATTTTGGGTGATTTGTAGGCGCTTCCCGGACCATGACAGGCCTCGCATTCAACGTTCTCGATCAGGACGCCCTTGGCGTCGGTGCCGGTAATGTGACAGCGGGCGCACTCGTCCTTCTTCTGTTCCTCAGCCGAGAGTTTTGAAAAATTAGTGGCATGAGAGGTCTTCGACCAGCTTTCATATACCTCTTTGTGGCATATTTTGCACTTCTTGGCTCCGACGTATTCGAACTTGGCTTCCTCTTTGTCGGCTTTGGCTTTTTCTTCTGCGGCAAAAACACCCGCCACGGCGAGAGCCAGTACGGCCAGCAGAAGAGCGGCAATTGAGAGTTTACGCATTTTGATTAACCTCACGTCGCTAATATGTATTCTTTGTATTTTTTGCCCACTTGGTTATTATACGTTTTTGGCGGACCAACCGCTAATATAGAAGTTATAATTGCCCCGCTCCGGCGTCAAGCTTTTTGGTGCTTACCGGCGTAGAATCGGGTGAACGGGGGGAGAAATAGCTTGCTTCGACACTTAGAAATAGCTTGCTTCAAAGAGGGGAAAAACGTACAATTCCTCCGGTAGGCTATGAATATTCTCATTATTACACAGCACTTTCCGCCCGAGCGGGGCGCAGTCAGACGGCTTTTCGAATTTGCCCGATTCTTTGTCCAGAATGGCAATAACGTATCGGTAATGACTGCTATTCCCAACTACCCGGATGGCATCGTACCCGACGATTACAAGGGTAAGTTCTTCTGCGCCGAAGAGATGGACGGGATCAAAGTATATCGCAGCTGGGTCCTGCCAGCCTCCAATGCCAACCCCAAGAGGCGGATGGTCGGTTTTATCACTTTCCTCTTCACGGCGTTGATAAATTCCTTCCGGATGAAGGATAAATTTGACTTGGTCCTGGCATCAACACCGCCCGTAACGACCCCGGTTATCGGCTGGATTCTCAGCCGGATCAGGCGTTGTAAGTTTGTCATCGAGGTGCGTGATCTGCAGCCGGAATCAAGTGAGGATTTTGGCAATCTCAACCAGAGTTTGTTCACCCGGACTATCCGTTGGATTATGCATACCCTGTATCGCAAGGCTGACAGGATTGTGTCCGTCACCGACGGCATCTCGCACTACATGGAGGCCATCGGGCTGTCCCCGAAATCGATAGCCACGATAAAATCGGGCGTCGGCCGCGAGTTCATTGATGCCAACTCGAACGGCATTCGCGGAAAATACGGCTGGGAGGGGAAGTTCCTTATCCTCTATTCGGGCACGCTGGGATGGGTTCGGCCGCTCGAGACGGTAGTTGAATCGGCGCGTCAACTGGTTGATCAGCCTGATGTTCACTTCGTGTTTATCGGTGACGGCCAGAAGAAAGATGCTCTGCAGAACATGGTTGAGGACTATGGCCTGAAGAATGTCAGTATCATCGGGCTGCAGCCGCTGGAGAATATTCCCTACTTCCTAAAGGCCGCCGATGTCCTGCTCGAGAGCCTTAAAGAGGTCACGGTGGCCAAGATGGCTTTCCCCTCGAAGATGTTCGAATACATGGCTTCGGGGCGACCGATTGTATTCGGTGCCCGGCAGGGAGAGGCCATCGAGGAATTGAAACTCGCCGGCGGAGCCTTGACCTACCCGTCCGATTCCGCCGATGAGTTGACGGAACTTATTCTCAAAATGAAGTCCGGCGAAATCGACAGTGTCGCCCTGGGCCGTCTATACCGCGATCATATTATCAAGTATCATAAGCGCGAACGCTGGGCCGACCGGTATCTGTCGTTCCTGAAGAGCGTCTGATCCGCGCGCCGATCCCCTGTTTCCTTATAATCATCCATCGTCCGCCGCACCCGGTAGTCTTTGCGCTGTCCGCATTTTGGCCGAAGGGTCGAACAAGCGTCGTGGCCCGAATAAAAAACCACCCCCGCACAGTCGGGGGTGGTTGCATCTATATTACCCGATCTTCTGTCAGAAGATCAATAGGGGCAATCGGGCGGGATCGGGCCGCCAGAGAACATGTACTCTACCAGGTACACCAGATCGTCAATAGAGATCAGTTCGCCGCCGTCACCGTTGATGTCGGCTTCATCCCAGCACCCCGGGGCAGCGCCACCGTCGAACATGTATTCGACCATGAAGACGAGATCTTCGATCGAGATTTCGTCGCCCGGCAGATCGTCGGCATTACCCCTGTAGCCGATGCAGCAACAGGCATCGCCGAGGCCATCCTCGTTGTAATCTTCCTGAAGGGGATTCTCCACCGTCGGGCAATTGTCACAGACATCGCCGACGCCGTCGAGGTCGCCGTCAAGCTGATCGAAGTTCTCATCGGTGGGGCAGTTGTCACAAGCGTCGCCCACAAGGTCGCCGTCGAGATCTTCCTGCAGCGGGTTATAGACCGTCGGGCAGTTGTCGTTCTCGTCGGTGACGCCGTCATCATCGGTGTCGACGGGCGTGTAAAGCGTGGCCCAGTGCAGGTAGATAGAGCTGTCGACACTTTCGAATTCACGATATTCCCAGATGATCTTCCGACCATAGTCGGAGATATCGAAGGAGGCATACTCCTCAACGACCCACTCGTCGGTCGGGCCGGCGATGAACTCGGGCGGTAACCAGGTAGCGCCGCCGTCTTCGGTAATGGTCGTAAAGAGAGAGTCACCGCGCCAGAAGGCGGCGATGAAAGTCTGTCCCGTTACGTGTTCTACCTCGGGGAAACGTTCATTGCCGTCGGTGGCAATAACCACGGCCTGCTGCAAATTGGCCAGGCTGCTGTCAGCGGCGTAGAAACAGACGATATCGTGATCGCTTTCCCGGTTGTCAGTATAGTACTCCATCAGGATCAGCACATTGCCGCCGTCGGCGGCAACCGCCGGGTAGCGCAGGTGATCGAGGGCCTCGCCGGCAGTATAGGTGAAGCCTTCACCGATACTGTCCGGATCAGACGAGTCATAGAAAGGATCGATGCGGGCGAACAGCTTCCAGGTAGCGTCCTCGCTGTCGAGGTAATCGTACACGCAATAGGCGAGCTTGGTCTGACGATCAATGCAGGCCTGAGTCGTGGCACAGCCTTCAATCTCGTACCAGCTTATGGTGGCCCAACCGGACCCGGCCGTGGTATCGAAAGGATACAGCAGGTGGGGGGCATTGATGCCGCTGTAGGCTTCGCACGAGGAAACCATCGATACGACACCGAATTTCTCTGCGGAATCCGGGAAATGTACATACGGAACTCCCGCGCACACACCGATATCAACCGAAATCATGTCGCGCCAGCCGTATTGATCCCAGTTCCAGTAGGTGCCAGTATAGGCATCGGTTGCTCCGGGATCGGTGGCGTTGGTGATGGTCTTGAGCTGGGTGTTACCGGAACCGTTTTGAATCTCTGTCCCGTAATACACGTTGTCACTCCAGTGCTTTACGGAAGGATAGCTATTCAGGCCGGTCCAGGAGAGGGCGCCCGAGTAGCTAGCCCCGTCATCGCCGGAGCCCTGCCAGTAAACCGCGCTGTCGTCGGGGCCAATATACTCGAAGGCCAGGACCAGGGTGTCATTGTCGGCATCGGCCAGCGCCGGGTGCATGGACCTCGGTACCAGCGGCTCGCGGGTCTCGATTTCTATAATATACTCACCGCTCTGGCCGCTGTAGCCGTCGATGACAATGTAAAAAGTATGTCCTGGCTGCAGGTCCAGGTTGAAAAGAGCCGACCGGGGGTTGGTACAACTGATATCAAACTGGTTGCAGTCCAGCACCGAATCCTCGCTGTCGACGTAGACAAATAGCTTTGTCATGTAGGAGCTAAGGCAGAGGCTGATATCCATGACTTCGCCGGCCGCTGGAGTGTAGGCGTAGACCACGTCGGGCGAGGTGGAAGTCTGCGAACAGGCAACGTCGTAATCGTCGGTATAGCCGACGGTGGTGCCGGTATCGACAAAGGGCATGCCGGTGATTACGGTGGCTGAGGCGATGTCTTCACCGCCCTGCTTTGACGAAGTGTAGACGGTCGTGATGGCCTCTTTGATAGCCGCTTCCTGCGTCTCGATAGGCGCCGATTGCTGGCTCATCGTCTGAGCTCTGCCTTCTACTTTCTTCGAAGATGAGAAGAGGGGAGGGTTTCCGGCGCCGGCGGTGACAGTTAGTGCCAGTACCGCTACCAGGGCCAGAAAGAGCGCTGTTAGATTTGTTCTCATAGTCCGTTCTCCGTTATGTAGCTTGTGACTTGTACTCTCTTGATCTTGCTGTGAGGCGAGAATATGGCGGAACTAACCTCTGGGTTTTTTCATCCATACCTCCATGTGTTTTCTTTGCGTAAGACTAGTATCTCGTAGTACACCTAAATATACTGGATTGTGCATATTTGTCAATGACTTATGACGGTTCATCAGGGAAAACGCCATGTTTTTGTCGTAGTGTCCAGGGCTGGAACCGGTCGGGGGCATATGCCCCACAATAACTTCTACGGATAGGGCGGCGAAATGTTGCGGCTGGCACGGGTAAATAGAGTCAATTGAGTCAAGTATTTGGAAACCCTCGTCTCCTGACGGGAAACCAGGCGTTCGAGAGCGCAGTAAGTGCGCTCCGGGGGGGTCCGGGCCGTTAAGAAAAAAGGGGCAGGCCCGAAAGCCTGTCCCCGTTCTATGGAAAAGCGGCGTGAGGTCGCCGTGTTTTTATAACAAGTTACCGTTTGTATCTATCAAGCCGTCCTTCAGCTTGATAATTCTCTGGGCCGAATTGGCAATATTCATATCGTGGGTGATAATTACGATTGTTTTGCCCGACTTCCACAATTCGTGGAAGATATTTACTATCTCGCTGCCCGATTTGGTGTCGAGGTTACCGGTCGGTTCGTCGGCCAGAATCAGGTCGGGTTCGTTGGCCAGGGCGCGGGCAATAGCGACCCGCTGCATTTCTCCCCCCGACATCTCGGTCGGTTTGTTGCCCATCTTATCGGCCAGTCCGACGCTGCTGAGAAGTTCGGCGACCCGCTTGCGGCGGGCGCGGCCGCCAACGCGGGCAAAAAGCAGGGGTACCTCGACGTTTTCCTGAGCGGTGGCATAGGGCAGTAGATTAAAAGCCTGGAAGACAAAACCCACGCGTTTATTGCGTATATCAGCGAGCTGATTGGGCGTCATGTCGTTGACGGCTTTGCCTTCCAGGTTGTATTTGCCGCTGGTGGGGATATCGAGACAGCCCATAATATTCATGAGCGTCGATTTGCCCGATCCCGAGGGACCCACCACCGCCACCATTTCGCCACTGGCGATGTTGACGTCGATGCCTTTGAGGGCATTGAAAGTCACCTTGCCGGTGACATAGGTCTTGATCAGCTTTTCCATCTTGATCATGATTTCAAACTCCGCTTTCCCACTGTTATTCCGGGGGCCGTCCGATTATTCATATCGCAGGGACTCCACCGGTTTGACCGAAGATGCTTTCAGGGCCGGGAAGAAACCCGACACCAGGCCCATCACGCCGAGGATGATTATGACAACGGCGCCGATCTCAAAGGAGATCGTCGGGCGCCCCATGAAATCGAGGATGTCGGACTGCATCGGCAGGCGCTTGAAGGCTTCCGTCACGATATAGCTGAAAGCCATCCCCGCCAGTCCCCCGGCAAAAGTGATAATCAGGGCCTCCACAAGAAACTGCACCAGGATATAGGATCTCCTCGCGCCCACGGCCATCTTGATACCTATCTCGCGCGTTCTCTCCTTGATGGATACATACATGATATTGGCCACGCCGACGCCGGCGATCAGCAATGTCAGGCCGCCGATTATGCCCAGGAACATGCGAAGACCCTTGAGGATATTGTTGAATTCTTTGGATCCCGAAACCGTATCCCAGATGAAAAGAGCGTTGTCGTCGGCGGGATCGAACTTCTTTTTGGCTCCCATGACTTCGAATACTCGCTTTTCCACTTCCTCGACACGGCTCACGTCATGAGGCACATAGATGATATTGTTGAGGTGCCGACGGCCGAAAGCGGCTTCGAAAGTCGTCAGCGGAATGGATGCCTTGGAGACATCCATGCCGCCGTAGCTTCCCATCTGCATCTTGTGCTGCATTACACCGATGACGGTAAACGGCATCCCTTGGACATACATGGTTTTCCCCAGGGCGTCCTCGTCGCCAAACAGACGCTCCTTGAGTCCGTCGCCCAGAAAAACCACCCGCCGCTTGAGCTGCATATCAAGCTCGTTTATCATTCGGCCGCCCATTTGCGGGATATGATTGCGAATGATCTCGAAGTTGGGGGTGATGCCGCAGAGGTGATCGCTGACCACGTTGGCGCCGTACTTCAATTCGATTCCGTGCTGCATATGTTCGCCGGCTACTTCCTTCAGTTCCGGCATGGTCGCCTTGAGGTAGGCGATGTCGTCGGACTCGAAAGACAGGTTGCGCCCCTTGGGGAGGCCCTTGTACGGTATCGTGGTCGAGCCGGCCCAGAGTATGAC
The DNA here is from genome assembly GCA_964630485.1 of uncultured Ignavibacteriales bacterium. Taxonomy (GTDB): domain Bacteria; phylum Zixibacteria; class MSB-5A5; order GN15; family FEB-12; genus JAJRTA01. The sequence goes on along the minus strand of CAZVUZ010000024.1, from coordinate 4,850 downwards.
AATATCCTCACCGAGACCCTTGCGGTTGACCGAGAGTTGCTGGTAGAGACCTTCTCCGAATCCGAGGAGAAGCATGATTGAAATCGTCCCCCAGGCCAGAGCCACCAGGGTGAGGGTGATCCGCTTTTTCTGCTTGCGGAAGTCTCTGACGAAGACATTGTAGATTACGATTAAGTTCATAGTATCCTAATAGAGCTTCAGAGCCTGTACGGGTTGCAGGTTCGCGGCCCGGCGGGCGGGGAAAATACCGGCCGTGAAACCAACGATTCCAATAAGGACTATGGCCAGCAGGCCCACCTGGTAGTTGACGGTTGGGACCCCGACGAACTCGTTCAAGTTCAAATATGGGAAGATCGAGACGACGACCCAGGCGAACAGAAACCCGAGACAGCCGCCGGTGAACGTTATCAGGAGGGTCTCGAAGACGAATTGCGCCAGGATGAAACTCCGGCGCGCGCCGAGCGCCATCTTGATACCGATTTCTTTGGTGCGCTCCTCGAGGACGACGTTCATGATATTGGAGACGCCGATGCCGCCGGTGATTAGCGTGGCTATACCGATACCGACCAGGAAGGCCTGGAAAGCCATGAAGAATGTCTTTAGAAAGGCGAAGCCTTCGCTGACATCCCATATCGAAAGGGCCTCGGTGTCGCTCGCATCGAATTTGTAGCGGGCGCCCAGGATCTCGGCTACCTCGCGACGGGTGTGGCGCATGGTCAGTTCCGGCTTACACTGGACGACGAAGTTGTTGAGATACCGGTTGGAGTACATGGTTTTGAAGGTGGTCGAGGGGATGAATCCCTTGGAGTGATCGCGGCCGCTGTAGGAGCTGTCCTGCTTCTTGTCCTTCATGACGCCGATGACGGTGAACGGTACGCCGTCAAGGAAGATCTTCTCGCCGATGGCGTCTTCGTCGCCAAACAGGTCATCCTTGAGGCGGTTGCCGATAAAGATCACGCGACGGTTCTCGACGAGGTCGTATTCGTTTAGGAACCGTGAACCGTCCTGCGGTATGATATTGCGCATCTCGGCGAATTCGGGCCAGACACCGATCATCTGTTTACTGAAAGTTTTCTTCCCCCGCTTCATGTTAACGCTCCAGCGGGAGTACTCCGGGGATATCCTGTTTATCGTAACCCCGCGGGCCTTAAGAAGAGCAACATCCTCCTCGGTGAAGCGGATGCGGCGACCCTTCGGCAGGCCCTGGTATTCTTTGGACGTAAGCCCCGGCCAGTATATGGCGATGTTTTCCCCGAGGCCTTTCTGTGATTTCATCTGGGCATCGCTGATACCCTTGCCGAAGGCGAAGAGCAGCACGATGGCGCAGGTACCCCAGAAGATACCGAACATGGTCAGGGCGGTGCGCAATTTCTGTCGACGCAAGTCGTTGAAGAACTGCTTGAGGGACAACAGTGGAACCATTAGGTAAACTCTCCGGGTCTTCTTAGTCTGGTGTTATTTCCCGGGGCGGGCGCTCTACAACTAGCTCACCTTCCTCGAGTCCGGACTTGATTTCGATGTTGATGCCGTCACTGAGGCCGGTTTCGATCTCTCTCACGCTGATGACACCGGTCGTGTCCTGGACCTCGACCGAGGCCAGGGAATCCTTGATGGTGACGAGACGCTCCGGTATTACCAGAACATCATCGGCCTTGGCGATAACGATATCGGCATTGGCGCTGTAGCCGGCCCGAAGGAACTTGGTCCCCAGGTCCTTGATATTGACCTCGACCTCGAATAGTGTCGAGCCCTGGTCCTTGTGGGCTTTCGGGGATATCCGCGTCAGGCTTCCCTCAAGTTTCTCGTTGGGAATGGCGCCGATTTCGATTTCGGCAAGGATACCGTGCATGAGCTTGCCGACATCGATTTCGTCGACATTGCCCCGGAAAATCAGGTCATCCATCTCGGCCAGCGTCATCAATTCGGTACCGGCCTGGTACGATGTCAGGGGCACCACGGGGTCGCCCTCTTCGACCAGCCGCGACAGGATCGTGCCGCTGATGGGTGATCTTATAGTGTTGTCCACCTGCCGGCTGGCAACATGGGAACTGCCGGATTCGATGAGCGAGAGTTTTTCCTTTGCCAGGGCCAGTCGCAGTTCGGCTTCTTCATATACAGCCTGTTTGCCTTCGAATTCCTGGTAGGACACCAGTTGTTTTTCGTGCAGGGTCTTGTAGCGTTCGAATTCGCGGGCGGTATTGTTGAAGGCGACCTGGTAGATTTCCACCTGGCGGTTGGCCTCGGCGTATTCCACCGGCGTGGGGTCGGGGGCGATATCGAAAAGCGGGTCACCGACCTTGACGGTCGAGCCCACCTCGGCATAGACTTTGCCGACGATACCGGCGATTTTCGATTTGACGGTGATTTCTTTCAGGGGTTCGATTTTGCCGACGGCGAGGGCTTTATCGACAATTGTTCCGCGTTCGACGGCGACCGTTCGGGCATCTTCCTGTCTCTCTGCCGACCCGTCCATGGCAAAGAAAAGGATGATAGCGGCGACCACGACCACCGAGGCGATCAACAGGACTTTCTTCATCACCAGCTTCTCCAGTATTTAGAACTTTGGGTAACCATACTTGCAGTTTAGGATACGGTATGGGGGTGCAAATGTTTCAGTCGGGGTTGTTAAAGTAGATTCTCGGGTCGCCGGGTGTGGGGTTTAAGGTTCGTTTAGGTATGGGGTTATGGGGGGGGAGGATGGCTTTCGGTTATGCGGACAGTCGCTTCTGGTGTCCCGCCCTTCGGGTGGGTGAGCTTCAGTGGGTTGCTTGTCGGCGTGATGGAGTAGTCCGGGGTGCGAAAGAGTGGGTCAGATGATCGGTAATCCGATGTTCTTCAAGTAATTAAAAGTGGGATCGTAGAACTCTGGATCACGAGTTGGATCGTGCGTGTCACCGGCGGGCACGAAAATCACCATTCCCTGTCTGGCGCGTGTCAAAAGGACTCGATAGGCGTTCTTGAGATACATCTTGCGATCTGGTTGGTTAATGTTCTGCCACTTATTGCCGCGGAAGGACTTGTATGTCCATCCTGAGTTGGAAAAGCGAAGGTCAGCATCCCAGGAGACGCATGCCCAATCAAGTTCCAGACCCTGAATGTGAAACTCGGTGGCGACATCCTCAAGGTAATAGGAAGAACGGACATCCTCTTTGCCATTTAAGAACCAGTGGATAGGATCGATTTTTGGCCGGACGTCTATTGCATAGGGCTTCAGTCGTTCAGCTTGAGCTGATACAACGATACCGTAGCGCTCCGATCCACGTGCTTGCGCGCGCACCCAGTCCTTAGCCTTGGAAATGTCGCGGGTAAGGACAATTGGATAATTCTCGATCTTTCGCAGTGTCTCCTGAGCTGACGTGCTCTCGATGTCCAGTAGTTGCTTAACGAGTAATGATACGTCTTCGGCACGGTAGGAGCGCATGGATACGGACAGATGCAGATCACTTTCGTAAGTGACATCGGGACGAGAGCGCAGGAGCTCTGGAATCTCCCCGGATCCATACTCACTGTCGGTGAGCTGATTCGATAGCCAGATATGCCAATCTGGAAAGAAGGACTGAAGGGCGTTAATCCACTCGCGAATGCCAGCTTCGCCGGTATTGATCTCCTGACCACCGCCGACGAGGCATACTATGACAGCCCAGTCGGAATGTCGATCGAGACAGGAAATTAGAAATTGCGGCTCGGACATGTCAAATCCGGTTTGCTTTCGTTTCTGCACCATAAACTTGACTGTCTGCTCCCTGGTCCAGGCTCGCTGTGCCTCATCGAACAAGGCGACATGGTTGATGGGTGGAGTTTCATCAATGAGATACTCGTCTCGGAAGCTGTGCACGTTTTGAATGAATGCCTTGACCTCGCTTCGGGCTTCCGTCTTGGTCAGGCGGTAACCTTGGGCTTTTTCGCGGGCAACCTTGTCACGTACAAGGGCCTCCCGGAGCACTTTCACAAGGGGGCCATTTCCTGAGAGGTAGACACCATGAGAATTGTTGCTGGTGTCGGAGTTGGTTACTGCTGCATTAAGCCCGACCAGTGTCTTACCTGCGCCCGGCACACCAGTGACAAAACAGATTGATTTCCAGGAGTGCTGTCTAGATGTCCTAATGATCCTATTCAATGTATCTGACGTTCTACTTAGATTGATCGCGCCCGCGTCGTTACGCGAGAGATCTGCCACCGAGTGATTATTGTAGAGAGCGGTGGCGGCTTCTATGATGGTTGGGGTTGGACAGTACCGACCGGCGGCCCATGTTTCTGGATCGATAGGGGCTGCATCAACCCATGACAACACTCTCTCAATAATCTCCCCGAGAGTCTCAGTGTTGGCGTTTATGGGAAATAGCGTCTTATCCCCGTGAGGAGTTTCAACTGGAGTGCCTGCCTCAGGTGGTGCGTGGGTTGCAACCAATATCGGGGCAACATAATGTTGGTGACTTGATTCGTGGAAGTTCTTCAGGTCAAGACCGTAATCACAGACTTGGTCTATGTCTGCCCGTTCGTATGTTCTGGAGTTAACCTTGAACTCCACTCCAAAGATGACTCCTTCAATAATCACAACAGCAACGACTCGACGACCCATGCGTGGGATCGAAAACTCCAGAAACAGCGTTCCCTGATATTGCTTGAGAACACTCTTGAGAATAGCGATCTCTGCCAACCATGCGTCACGCTGGGTCGTTTCAACAGCGAAGTCACTGTGTCTTGACAACTTACCAAGAATGGTATCTGGATTATTACCTAGAAATGCAGAGATCTTGTTGCTGTAGTACCACCTTTTCATAAGACGTTCTCATGATCAGAAGAGCACATGCACCCGAAGGCACCACTAAGATGTGAGCAGATTAGGATGG